>NZ_JAUTAN010000001.1:3441746-3754632 GCF_030818655.1 Nocardioides zeae
CGATCTCCATGACCCCGGCGAGCTGCGCCGGACCCATGACGGCGGACTTGGCGGAGGGCCAGGTGAAGAGGAACCGCGGGTCGAACGCGCGGCCGTTCATGCCGTAGTTGCCGGCGCCGTAGGACGCGCCCATGACGACCGACAGGTGCGGCACGGTCGAGTTGGAGACCGCGTTGATCATCTGCGCGCCGTGCTTGATGATCCCGCCCTGCTCGTACTCCGCGCCGACCATGTAGCCCGTCGTGTTGTGGAGGAACAGCAGGGGCGTGTCGACCTGGTTGGCGAGCTGGATGAACTGGGTCGCCTTCTGCGCCTCCTCGCTGAACAGCACGCCCTGGGCGTTGGCGAGGATGCCGACGGGCCGCCCGTGGATGCGGGCCCACCCGGTCACCAGCGAGGGGCCGTAGAGCGGCTTGAACTCGTCGAAGGGCACGTTGGCGTCCGGCCCCACGCCCGGCCGGGTGCCGTCGACGAGCCGCAGGATCACCTCCCGCGGGTCGAACGGCTCCTTCAGGTCGGTCGGCACGAGGTCGAGCAGGCCCTCGGGGTCGAGGTCCGGCTCGGCGTACGCCGGGAGCTCGCGGTCCGCGCGGGCCTTGCGGTGCCCGAGGCGCGCGACGATCCGGCGCCCGATCCGCAGCGCGTCGTGCTCGTCGGCCGCCAGGTAGTCGGCGAGGCCGGAGACCCGGGCGTGCATCTCGGCGCCGCCGAGCGACTCGTCGTCGGACTCCTCGCCCGTCGCCATCTTCACGAGCGGCGGGCCGCCGAGGAAGACCTTGGCGCCCTCCTTGACCATCACGGTGTAGTCGCTCATGCCCGGGATGTAGGCGCCGCCGGCGGTGGAGTTGCCGAAGACCAGCGCGATGGTGGGGCGCCGGTCGGCCGAGGCCCGCGTGATGTCGCGGAACATCTTGCCGCCGGGGATGAAGATCTCCTTCTGGGTCGGCAGGTCGGCGCCGCCCGACTCGACGAGCGCGATCGTCGGCAGGTTGTTCTCCGCCGCGACCTGCGCCGCCCGGAACGCCTTCTTCAGCGTCCACGGGTTCGACGCGCCGCCCTTCACGGTCGGGTCGTTGGCCGTGATGAGGCACTCCACGCCCTCGACGACCCCGATGCCGGTGACGAGCGAGGCGCCCACGGTGAAGTCGGAGCCCCAGCCGGCCAGCGGCGAGAGCTCGAGGAACGCCGTGCCCTCGTCGACGAGCAGCTCGATGCGCTCGCGCGCCAGCAGCTTCCCGCGACGCCGGTGGCGCTCGACGTACTTCTCCCCGCCGCCCGCGACGGCCTTGGCGTGCTCGGCGTCGAGCGCGTCGAGCTTCTCGAGCATCGCCGCGCGACGCTCCTGCTCGACCGTGACGGTCTCGCTCACTGCTCCTCCTCCAGGACGGTCTTCATGCGCTCGAGCGTCGTCCGCATCCCGCGCTCGTTGGTGCGTCCCCGCAGCGGCCCGAGGACCAGCCAGTAGAGGCGCAGGGGCAGGCTGGGCTCGAGGCGGTAGTACTCGGTGACCCGCGTCCCCGTGCCCTCCGGCTCCAGCCGGTAGCCCCAGTTGTTGATCGGCACGGCGTCCGTGCCGACGGCGAACTCGAAGACCCGCTCCGGCTCGCAGCGGGTGACGCGGCACCCCGACCAGTACGTCGGGCCGACCCCGTTGCGCTTCACGTGGCCCTTGAAGGTGGCGCCGACCGCCGGGCCGGTGGACCCGCGCGTCCAGCGCGCCTCGAACGTCTCGGGCGAGAACTCCCCGATCCGGGTCACGTCGCTGACCAGCGCCCAGACCCGGTCGACGGGCGCCGCGACGTGCACCGACACCTCGCCGCCGAGCGGACGCAGGAGTCGCGGGCGGCTCACGCGGCGTACCCCAGCAGGCGGGCGGAGAGGTCCGCCAGCACCTCGTTGGCGCCGCCGCCGATGCCGAGGAGCCGGACGTCGCGGTAGTGCCGCTCGACCTCCGAGCCCCGCATGTAGCCGGTGCCGCCGAACAGCTGCACGGCCTCGTGGCAGACCGCCTCGGCGGTCTTGACCGCCGTCTCCTTCGCGAGGCACGCCTCCGCGATGACCTGCTCCCCCGCGACGTGGCGCGCGGCCACCGCGTGGGTGTAGGTGCGGGCGACCTCGACCTGCCGGCGCATCTCGACGAGCTTGTGCCGCACCACCTGCCGCGACGCCAGGGGCTTGCCGAACGTCTCCCGCTCCTGCGCGTACGCCGCGGCGAGCGCCAACGAGCGGGCGGCCGCGGCGTACCCCTGCACGGCCAGGCCGATCCGCTCCACCACGAACTGCTGCGCGATCTGGATGAAGCCGGTGCCCTCGGCGCCGACGAGGTTGGCGACCGGGACGCGGCAGTCGACGAACGAGAGCTGGGCCGTGTCGGAGCAGTGCCACCCCATCTTCTCGAGCCCGCGGTCGACGGAGAAGCCGGGCGTGCCGGCCTCGATGACGAGCAGCGACACGCCGCCGTGGCCCTGGCCGGGCGTGAACTCGCCGCCGGTGCGCACCGCGGTGGTCACGAAGTCGGCGCGGGTGCCCGAGGTGATGAACGTCTTCGCGCCGTTGACGACGAAGTGGTCGCCGTCGCGCACCGCCCGCGTGCGGATGGAGGCGACGTCGGAGCCGCCCTCGGGCTCGGTGATGCCGAGGGAGCCGATCGTCTCGCCGGCCAGCGTGGGCCGCACGAAGCGGTCGACGAGGTCGGGGTCGCCGGCGGTGGCGATGTGGGGCAGCGCGATGCCGTGGGTGAAGAGGCTGGCGATCAGCCCGCCGGAGCCGCCGGCCTCGAAGATGCCCTCGGTGACCGTCACGGAGTCGAGGAGGTCGCCACCGTCGCCGCCGACGGCCTCGTCGAACCCGACGGCCAGCAGGCCCGCCTTCGCGGTGGCCGCGTGGAGCTCGCGGGGCAGCGCCCCGGCGTCCTCCCACTCCTGCAGGTGCGGGGCGATCTCGCGGCGAGTGAACGCGGCGGCCGCCTCCCGCAGGGCCCGCCGCTCGGGGGTCGCCGTGAAGACGACGTCGCCCGTGAGGGACGTCGTCACGTCGGTCCGCGCGCTCACAGGAGCGCGTCCTCGACGCTGACCATGCGGCTGCGGACCCACTCGCCCAGGCCCTTCGCCTGGGGGTCGAACCGCGTCGACGCGGCCACCCCCTCGCCGAGCAGGCCCTTCACGACGACGTTGACGCCACCGAGGTTCGGCAACGGATACACCTCCACCTCGAGATCGGCTGCCTCCGGCACGAGCTCGCGGATGCGGCTCGGGGAGATGAGCTTGGTGAGCCAGGTGACGCGCGCGGCGTACCGCTCCGGGTCGTGCCGGTGGCCGCTCGTCGCGACCCACAGCCCGATGTTGGCGTCGCCGCCCTTGTCGCCCGACCGGGCGTGGACGAAGGAGCCGAGCGGCACGCGGCGGGTCAGCGTGTCGACGGGCGCGGGGTACGGCGAGGGTCGCCGCGCGAGCTCCCCGTCGTCCGGCTCGACGGTCCGCGCCGGGTGCGGCACCAGCACGCGCTCCTTCTCCGACCCGTCGGCGTCGAGCACCACGACGGTGTGCTCGACGGCCGCGCGGTCGACGTACGCCGGGTGGTAGACGCCGTAGGGCACCGGCTTGGCGGGCGGCGCGGTGATCGCGAAGCCCGGGTACGACGCGAGCGCCAGCTCGACGGCCACCGAGGTGAAGGCACGACCGACGGGCTCGGGGGCCGGGTCGAGCGCGGTCACGCGGAGCAGCACGGAGGCGGACTGCTCCGTGGGGGCGTCCGGGGTCGCCGGGCCGGTGTCGGACCAGGCGACGGTCGCGGGGCCGGCCGGCGGGCGAGGCGTCGAGCGCCGACTCCACCTGCGCCCGCACCCAGGCGGCCTTGTCGTCGATGTCGAGACCGGTGAGCACGAGCTCGAGGCTGTTGCGCCAGCCGCCCAGCACGTTGACGGCGACCTTGAGGCGCGGCGGCGGGGCGCTGCCGGTGACGCCGTCCACGCGCACGCGGTCGGGCCCCTCCTGCGTGAGCCGCACCGACTCGAGGTGGGCGGTGACGTCGGGGCCGAGGTAGCGGTGGGTCTGGATCTCGTACATGAGCTGCGCCGTCACCGTGTCGGTGGTGACCGCGCCGCCGGTGCCGTCGTGCTTCGTGACGACGAACGAGCCGTCGCGCCGCACCTCGGCGATCGGGAACCCGAGCGGGGTCGTCAGCGCGTCGGCGGGCAGGTCCCCGAACCCGGAGAAGTTGCCGCCGGTGGCCTGGCAGCCGCACTCGATGACGTGGCCCGCGACGACCGCGCCGGCGAGCTGGTCGTGGTCGTCCGGGGTCCAGCCGAAGTGGGCCGCGGCGGGCCCGACGACCACCGAGGCGTCGGTGACCCGGCCCGTGACGACGACGTCCGCGCCGGCCGTGAGGGCCTCGGCGATGCCGAACGCGCCGAGGTAGGCGTTGGCCGTGAGGGCGTCCGCGAGGTCGCGCTCCTCGCCCGCCGCGGGCTGGAGGCGGACCGTGCCCGCCTGCAGGCCCGGGACGAGGTCGTCGCCCGCGACGTACGCGATCCGGGGGCTCAGCCCGAGACCGCGCGCCACCTCGGCGAGCCGCCGGGCCAGGCCCGCCGGGTTGAGGCCGCCGGCGTTGCTGACGATCCGCACGTTCTTCTCGAGCGCCAGGCCGAGGCAGTCCTCCGCCTGGCGGAGGAAGGTCTTCGCGTAGCCCGCCTCCGGGTCGCGCATGCGGTCCTTGCCGAGGATGAGCATGGTGAGCTCGGCCAGGTAGTCGCCCGTGATGACGTCGATGCCGTGCGGGCGGCCGTCGGGTCCGGTGGTCGTGCCCTCGAGCATCTCGCGCATGGCGGAGAGTCGGTCGCCGTAGAAGCCCGAGCAGTTGCCGATGCGCAGCAGGTCGCTGCTGGTTCCCGTCATGCGCGCGCTCCTTCGGTGGTGGGGGTGCGGGGAGTGGCGTCGGGGGCGCGGCCCTCGCCCGGGGGGCCGGCGAACGCCTGGGCGATGTCGAGCCAGCGGTCGGCGTCGGGTCCCGTCGCGGTGAGGGCGAGGTCGTCGCGGTGCGCACGCTGCGTGACGAGCCGCGCGAAGTCGACGGCCGGACCCTCGACGCGCTGCTCGGCGTCCTCCGGCCCGTCGGTCCAGGTGGCGCCCGACGGCAGCGCCAGGCGCACGTGGACCGGGGCCGTCGGCGCCTCCAGCCCGCGCGTCGCGAAGGAGAAGCCGCGGGTCCGTGCGCCGATGTGGCACACGTGGCGCACGCCGTCGTCGTGCTGCGCGTCGATCCCCAGGGCGTCCGTCACGTCGAGGCCGTGGGCCCAGGTCTCCATGTAGCGCGCCGTGCCCATCGACACCGGGCTCATCGGCGGACCGAACCACGGCATCTTCTCCCCCGGTCGCTCCGCCGCCAGCGCGCGGAGCGCGGCGACGAGGTCGGCGCGGCAGGCCCGCCAGTGCGCGAGCAGGTCGGCGGCCGGCACCGCGGCCCCCTCCGCGGCGCTCCGGTCGACGAAGCCGGTCGGGTCCTCGATCGCGACCATGACGATCGCGTCCCATGCGGCCTTCTCCTCCTCACCCCGTACGGCGCGGGCCGCCGTGGCCGCGGCGACGTCCGTCCACGCGAGGTGGGCGACCTGGGCCCCGACGTCCCAGCCCGCGGCCGGGGTCGCGCGGCGCCAGCCGGTGGCGTCGTCGGGGAGGTCCGTCACGCGGTCGTCGAGGCGCTGGGTGAGCGCCGCCAGGTCGGCCAGCACGCCCTCGAGCACGGGGTTCGGATCGGTCACGGGATCTCCTGGAGGGCTGGCGTGGCGGGTGCGGCGGTGTCGGGCGCGGCGGTGTCGAGCGCGGCGTCGAGGGTCAGTGCCCACTGGTCGAGGATCCGGGCGCGGCGGGCCGAGTCGTCGCCGAGCGTCTGCGCGAGACCGAGGCCGCGCACCAGGTCGAGCGTCGCCTGCACCAGCTCGCGCACCCCCGGCCGCTCCTCGTCGGCCCCGAGCAGCTCGACCGTGAAGCGGTGCGTCTCCCGCCCGAGGTGCCGCTCGAACGGGGCCACCACCTCGAGCAGGGCCGCGTCGCTCCGGGCGGCGACCCAGAGCTCGAGGGCGGCGGCGAAGACGGGGCCGGTGAACAGCTCGGCGAGGAGCCCCAGCACTGCGCGCGTGCTCCGCGCCTCGGCCGGGAGGGCTGCGACGGCGCGGGTGAGCTCCTCGCGTCGTACCGCCGCCAGGTGCTCCACCGCCGCCACCACCAGGTCGGTCTTCGACGGGAAGTGGTGGAGCTGCGCACCGCGGCTGACGCCGGCGCGCTGGGAGACGACGGTCGTCGACGTACCGGCCCAGCCCCGCTCCACCAGCACGTCCACGCAGGCCTCGAGCAGCCGGGCGCGCATCGCCCGCGTGCGCTCGCCCTGGGGGACGCGGCCGGCGGCGGGCTCGGCGATGTGGGGGGCGGACACGAGGGGATCGTGGCGCAGGCGGCAACAAACAGTCAAGACTGTCTTTTTGTGGGGGGTGGGGAGTCGATCCCCTCGCGGACGTCATGCGGATCGCCGGTCGGGGGCACCGCGGCGCATGACGTCCCGGGGTGAGAGCGGGAACCGCCGTGTTTGCCGGCTCGGCTCGTGGGTAGCGACGGTCCAGGTCATCGGGGGCCTGCCTTCACCGTCGACGAGCAGGAGACGCATCGTGAGCAGGCCCGAAGAGCGGACTGCCCTCACCCCCGGGAAGATGCTGGCGAACGGCGCCATCTGCCTGGTGGCGGCGGCCGTCATGACCGTCCTCGCGTTCCGCGGTGCCGACGACGCCCGTCCGTTCGGGATCGTGGCCGCGGTCCTGGCGCTCCTGCTGGGTGCGGGCTCGCTGCTCGCGGCGGCTCGGATCCGGTACGCGCGACGGCATCCCGACTCGGTCTCCGCGCGACGCGTTGCCGAGGTCGAGCGGCTCACCCCGCCCAAGCGGCCTGGTCGCGAACGGGCCAAGGACCTCGGCCTGACCACCGTGCTGATCGTGGTCCTCGTCGTCCAGCGGCTCGAGCCGGTCCCCGTGCCCGTGCGCATCGCGCTCGTCGTGGTCACCCCGGTGCTGATGGTCGTCATCGGCGTCAGGCTGTTCCGCCGGTTCCGGTCCGAGCACCGGTGGCGTCGCGACCGCATGGCCGACTGAGGCGCCACCGGGTCGGGCGGGGTCGCGCCCGGCGGGCCGCGGAACTGTGCGGCTGGGACGGGTCCAGCTCGATCCGGGCTGCCCCAGGCGCACATTTCTTGCCCCGGGCACCACCCCCCTCCCGGACGTCATGCGAACCGCTGCCCCGAGGCACCGCACCGCATGACGTCCCACGCCCGACGCGCGCACCGACGACAGATCCCGTCAAGACAGGGCCCCACGCCGTCAGGGGTCCGTCAGCGAGCCGCCACCCCGCCCTCTACCGCGGGCACCGTGGGCCCGTGCTCAAGTTCGCCGACGTCGACCTGCTCCTCCGTGCCGCGCGTGCGGCGTACTCCTCCACGCTCCTCGCCCTCGAGCGCTCCGACCCCCGCCTCGCCACCGACGCGCTGGCGACCACGGAACGGCGTGCCGACCTCGCCGCCCGGGCCCGCCACGCCCTGCGCGACCGGCCCTGGGTGCCGCTGCCGCAGGTGGCGGCCGAGGTACGCGTCGTGGACGACGTCGAGGAGGTCTGCCGGATCCTCCAGCGGCTCGCGACCCTCATCGGGAGCACCGGGATCCCGGACCTCCCGCCCCGGCTCCGCAGCGACGTCCGCCGCCTCCGCGACGCCGGCGAGCGGCGCTTCGGCCACGTGCGGGACGGCTGCGTGTACGCCGCGTCCGGCGCCGGCTGCACGGCCACGTTCCTCGACGTCGCCGACCACCACGCCACCGCCGGGCCCGAGCTCGACCGGCTCGTCGGCGAGCTCGCCGCGGCGATGCTCCTCACCACCCGCGACGCGGCCGTGGCGGCGTGACCGGCTGTGCCCTCGCGCCCAGGCGCCGTTCGAGACCCGGCGGTGTGACGCAGTCGGTTGGAGCGGTGTGCAACCGTCGGGGAGTCTCACGCGTCCTTGGGGGAGGAAGCGCACCGCCCCGCCCCCCGAGGAGGAACCCCCGCATGCAGCCCGCACCCGGTCGTGGGAGCACCACGCTCCGCGCCACGTCCCCGCTCTGGCCGTCGGTCGCCGTCGCCGTGCTGCTGGGCCTGCTGCTGGTGCTCGCCACGACCCTGCTGCCGCAGCCGCACCCGGAGGAACGGGGGGTCCTCCACCCCGCTTCCGTGGAGGAGCCGGCGCAGCACTCCCCCGGCGCCCCCACGGTCGGCACCCAGGTCGTCGACGCGTCACGCTGAGAGCTCGGTAAGCCTTCATCGACGACGTCGTCGCGCCATGACCTCGGACCGTCCGGGCTCCCCGCCCCGCCTGCCCCTCGCCGTGCTCGTGCTGGGCGCGACCATCTTCTGCCTGGGCACGTCGGAGTTCATGCTCGCCGGGCTGCTGCCCGACCTGGCGCGCGACCTCGACGTCAGCATCCCGGCCGCGGGCGGGCTCATCAGCGGCTTCGCCGTGGGGATGGTGGTCGGCGCCCCCGCCATGGCGCTCCTGACGCTCCGGTTGCCGCGGCGCACCACCCTCCTCGTCTCCGCCGTGGTCTTCGCCGTGGCGCACCTGGCGGCGGTCGTCGTGGACGACTACGCGACGCTGCTCGCCACCCGGGTCGTGGCCGCGGTCGCCTGTGCGACCTTCTGGGCGGTGGCCGCCGTGACCGCGGTGGCGATCTCGCCCCCGGGCGCCACGGCGCGCGCGATGGCCGTCGTCGTCGGGGGGCTCACCGTCGCGAACGTCGTCGGCGTACCGCTCGGGTCGCTCGTGGGGAGCCAGGGCGGCTGGCGTGCCGCGTTCCTCGCCGTCGGCCTGCTCACCCTGCTCGCGACCGTGGCCACGGCCCTGCTGGTCCCGGAGACGCGGGAGGTCGGGGACGCGTCCTACGGCGCCGTCCTGCGCCGCGAGCTCCGGACCTTCCGCCGCGCACCGCTCTGGGTCGCGCTCGGCACGACCGCACTGTTCCAGGCGGCGGTGTTCTGCACGTTCTCCTACCTGGCGCCCGTCGTCACCGACGTCGGCGGCCTCACGGAGGGCTGGGTCCCCGTGGTGCTCCTGGCCTTCGGGCTCGGCTCGGTGGCGGGGGTCGCGCTCGGCGGCCGCTACGCCGACCGCAACCTGCTGCTCAACGTGCAGGCCTCCCTCGTGGCGCTCGCGGTGGCCCTCGTCGTGCTCGCGGCCACCGCCGACCTGCCGGGGGCGATCGTGGCCTCCTCCGCCCTGTTCGGCATCGCGGCGTTCTCGATCGCCTCCGCCATCAACGCGCGCGTGCTCGGCCTCGCCGGCGACGCCCCGACGCTGGCCTCGGCCGTGAACGTCTCCGCGTTCAACGTCGGCAACGCGCTCGGCCCCGCCCTGGGCGGGCTGGTGCTGGCCGCGGGGGCCGGGTACCGCGCCCCCGTCGCCGTCTCCCTCGCCCTCACGGCCGGGGCGCTCGGCCTGGCCCTGCTGTCGCGACGGATCGAGCGGTCCCCCGACCCGTCGGTCACACTGGCGCCATGACGAAGACGATCCTCATCACCGGCGCCAGCTCGGGTCTCGGCGCGGAGATGGCGCGCCAGTTCGCCGCGCTCGGGCACGACCTCGCGCTCTGCGCCCGTCGCCTCGACCGGCTCGAGGAGCTGCGGGCGGAGATCACGGCCGCCCACCCCGGCCGCCGGGTCGAGGTCCGCGAGCTCGACGTCACCGACGACGATGCCGTCGCGGCCGTGTTCGCCGACCTGGCCGCCACCCTCGGCCACCTCGACCGCGTGATCGTCAACGCGGGCCTCGGCAAGGGCGCACCGCTCGGCACGGGCAAGCACCACGCCAACCGCCAGACCGCGGTCACCAACTTCCTGGGGGCGCTCGCCCAGACCGACGCGGCGCTCGAGGTCTTCCGCGCGCAGCACGCCGGCCACCTCGTGATGATCTCGTCGATGGCGGCGATGCGCGGGATGCCGGGCGCGACGGCGACCTACGCCGCCACCAAGGCCGGGGTCGCCCACCTCGCCGAGGGCGTCCGCGCCGACGTGCACGGCACGCCGATCAAGGTGACGGTGCTCTACCCGGGCTTCATCGCCTCCGAGATGAACGACGGCACCGGCGGCAACCCGCCGATGCTGGTCTCGACCGAGAAGGGCGTCCGCGCGATGGTCGCCGCGATCGAGAAGGAGAAGGACTCCGCCTGCGTGCCCCCGCTGCCGTGGGCGCCGCTGAGCGTCGTCATGAAGCACGCGCCGATGCCGCTGTTCCGCAAGCTGGTCTGACCTCGCCCCGGGTCGTGGCCCCAGCGCGCCGTTTTCCGTGGCGCTGGGGCCACGACCCGAGCACGGCGCCGCTCAGCAGGCGGACGCCGGCCCGGTCTCGAGGTGGCTGTGCTCGTTGAACGACACCAGCCGCACGCCGCGCAGCCCCACCGTCACCTTGGTGAGGGACGTGTTGACGACGACCGGCGTGAGCCGCGTCCAGGGACCGGCGAGCTCGGCGGGGTCGGACTCGGGGTTCCACAGCCCGACCATCGCCGCGGTCAGCCACGCGACGGGTCCTCCGGACGTGACGACGACGATCGTGCCGGTGCGCCCGACGCGGTCGGCGGCTTCGGAGAGCGCGGCCTGCGTACGCCGCGTGAACGCCGCGAACGACTCGGCGTAGTCATCGTGGTCGCCGCTCGTCCACCGCATCATCGCCATCTGCAGCCACTGCTGGAACTGCTGCGGGTCGGGATCGCCGCCCCCGACCATCGTGGGCAGGTGGGCGCGGAGCACCTCGCCGTGGTCGTAGTCCGCCCACCGCTCGTCGACGGTGGTCCGGGCGCCCCAGCCACCGGTGACGGTGAGGGCCTCGACGGTCTCGCGGTGCATCCGCCGGCCGGCGTGGACGACGAGCTCCGGCACGACGCCCCGGGCGGCGAGGGCAGCGCCGAGCAGCCGGCTCTGCTCCCAGCCGAGCGGCGTCAGGGCCTCCTCGTCGGTCCCGTCCTCGGCGCCGCCCCACGAGGACTGGCCGTGGCGCACGAGCAGCAGCGTGCCCATCAGGCCGCCCAGCCGATCGGGCCGTCGTCGATGACCGTGCGGCAGCGCCGGGCCAGCAGCTGGACCATCCCGCCGAGGCCTGCGAACGCGGGGTTGGTGGTGGCACCCGCGACGTACCGCGCCCAGATCTGCTGCGCGATCACCGCCAGCCGGAACAGGCCGAACACCTCGTAGAACCGCCAGGCCTCCGCGTCGACGGCGAGGCCGCGGGCCGCGGCGTACGTCTCGACGACCTGCTGCCTGGTCCACATCCCCTCGAGGTGGGTGGGCTGGCGGCGGGCGGAGCGGAAGACGGGCTCGTCGTCGGCCTGCACCCAGTAGGCCAGGGCGCTGCCCAGCTCGGCGAGCGGGTCGCCGACGGTGGCGAGCTCCCAGTCGAGCACCCCGACGACCTCCCACGGCGCGTCCGTGCCGGGGCCGCCGGCGAGCACGAGGTTGTCGAACCGGAAGTCGTTGTGCACGAGGCAGGAACCCACGTCGGCGGGCTGCTCGGCCTCGAGCCAGGCCGTCGTGGCGGAGAAGTCGGGTACGTCGGGGGTGCGGGCCGCCTCGAGCCGGCGGGTCCAGCCGGCGACCTGGCGGGCGACCGAGCTGCCGCCGCGGCCGAAGCGCTCGAGGTCGTGGGCCACGACGTCGACGTCGTGGAGCCGGCCGAGCACGTCGACGAACCGGGCGCAGAGGCCGTCGAGGTCGGCGGGGCGGACCACGGCCGCCAGGTCCGGGGTCGAGCTCGCCGCGCAGGATGGTGCCCGGGACGCGCTCCATCACGTAGAGGTCGGCGCCCAGCGGAGAGCTGTCACCGGCGTGCGCCACCATCCTCGGCACGAGGTCGAAGGCCGGACGGAGGGAGCGCTGGATGTCGAACTCGCGACCCATGTCGTGGGCGCTGCCGCCCCGGGCGCCATGGGGCGGACGGCGCAGCACGAGCTCGCGCGCGTCTCCCCCGGAGCCCCCGGAGCCGTAGCGGAGGGCGTAGGTCAGGTTCGACGCGCCGCCGGGGAACTGGCGCACCTCGGGCAGACCGGGCGGGAGGTCCTCCTCCGGCGCGTGCGCGCGCAGCCAGGCGTCGAGCGCGACGACGTCGATCGCGTCCTCGCCCCGCACCGGACGTGACGCGTTGCCCTGCTCGAGGTCGTCGTGGTGGATGCCGTGCTCCTTCGTGGTGCCCCCGGAGTAGTGGTGGACCCCAGCATTGTGTCGGAGACAATCAGGCCCGCAGGCGGGAATCAGGGAACTCACAGGGGGAGCACGATGACGGGTGGCGCTCGCGGTCGCACAGCACGCGTGCTGGCGGGGACGGTGGCGACGGTCGTCGCCGGATCGCTGCTGGCGGCGTGCTCCGACGACGGCGACCGGGAGGAGGCGGAGCGCGCGGTCGCGAGCCTGCGTGAGGGCCTCGTCGCGGGCGACCTCGCGGACGTCCCCCTGACCGGCGCCACCCCCGAGGAGGCCACGGCGGAGCTGGAGGCGGTCGTCGCCGGGCTCGGCGACGTCGAGCCGCAGGTCACGACCGGCGACGTCACGGTCGACGGCGACGCGGGCACCGCCACGCTCGACTGGGCCTGGCCGCTCGGCGACCAGACCTGGACCCACACGACGACCGTCGCGCTGCGCAGCGCGGGCGACGACTGGCAGGTCGCCTGGTCGCCGACCGTCGTCGAGTCCTCCCTCGCCGAGGGCGAGACGCTGCGGGCGGACGCGGTGACCGCCGTCCGCGGCGACGTGCTGGCGGGCGACGGCACGCCGATCGTCACGCTCCGCGACGTCGTGCGCTTCGGCATCGACAAGTCCCGCATCGACGCGGCCACCGCCCAGGCGTCCGCGCGCACGCTGGCGGAGGCCCTCGGGATCGACGCCGACGCGTTCGTGCAGCGGGTCGCGGCGGCCGGGGACCGGGCGTACGTCGAGGCGATCGTGCTCCGCGCCGACGAGGCCGACCTCAACCTGCTGGGCGGCACGCCGGGGGTCGCCTCGATCCCCGACCAGGTGCCGCTCGCCCCGACGCGGGGCTTCGCGGCGCCGATCCTCGGCTCGGTCGGGGAGGCCACCGCGGAGATCGTCGAGGAGTCCGACGGCGCGATCCGCGCCGGCGACGTCGTGGGCCTCGGCGGGCTGCAGCGGCGGTACGACGCGGACCTGCGCGGCACGGACGGCCTCCGGGTCGTCGTGGTGCCGGCCGAGGGCTCCGACGCCGAGCCCCGCGAGCTCCACGCGGCCGACGCCGTGGCGGGCACCCCGCTGGCGACCAGCCTCGACATCGACCTCCAGGGCCTCGCCGAGGGCCTGCTGGCGGACGTCGGACCGGCCAGCGCCCTCGTGGCGGTGCGTCCCTCCGACGGCGCTCTCCTCGCCGCGGCCAACGGCCCAGGCGCCGGGGGGCAGAACGCGGCGACCTTCGGGCAGTACGCGCCGGGCTCGACGTTCAAGGTCGTCACGTCGCTCGCCCTCCTGCGGGCCAGGATCGGCCCCGACGACACCGTCGCCTGCCCGGCGCAGATCACCGTCGACGGCCGGGTGTTCGAGAACTACGACGACTACCCGGCGGCCGGCATCGGCCAGATCACGCTCCGGCAGGCGGTCGCGAGCTCGTGCAACACGGCCTTCATCGGCAGCGCCGACGCGCTGCCCGACGGGGCCCTCGCCGAGGCCGCCGCCGCGCTCGGGCTCGGCGTCGACCAGGACCTCGGTTTCCCGGCGTACTTCGGCCAGGTGCCCGCGCCCGAGGGCGCGACGGAGGCCGCCGCCGCGACCATCGGCCAGGGCCGCGTGCTCGCCTCCCCCCTGGCGATGGCGACGGTCGCCGCGTCCGTCGCCGACGGCCGCGCGGTGCTGCCGACGCTGCTCCCCGAGCACACCGCCGACGCCGTGCCGGCCGCTGCGCCGCTCACCGCCGACGAGGCCGCGGCGCTGCAGGACCTGATGCGGGCCGTGGTCACCGACGGCAGCGGGCGGCTGCTCGCCGACCTGCCCGGACCGCCGGTGGGCGCCAAGACCGGCACCGCCGAGTTCGGCACGGCGACCCCGCCCGCCACCCACGCCTGGATGATCGCCACGCAGGGCGACCTGGCCGTCGCCGTCTTCGTCGAGGAGGGCGCCTCGGGCTCGACCACGGCCGGTCCCCTCCTGCGCTCGTTCCTCGCCGGCGCGGCCCAGCCGTGATCGCCAGCCACGGCCCCGGCGCCACGCGCACGTCACGCAGCCGTCACCTCGCGGGGGTGTCGCTCACGGCTCCCGGGGAGTAACTTCACTCATCCACGCATCAGCTCCGTCGCGGTCTCGGGCCCGCCGACGTCGTCTGACGCCGGTCGGCGCGGGGCCGTGGCCCTCTCTCGGGGAGTCCACACGTGTCCGGGTCCGCGCGCCTCCGTCCCGTCGTCAGGGGCGGCCTCGCCCTCGTGCTCGTCCTCGTCGCCCTCGTCCTGACCGGCAGTCCGGCGCAGGCGACCAGCGGTCTCGAGGTCGGCATCCGGTTGACGTCCGGCAACACGTTGGCGTCGGGCACGCCGTTCGACTACGAGGTCGCGCTCGTGTGCACGCGCTCCCACGACGGCTGCGCGGACGTGGTGGCGCGGATCCCGCTGGGCGACGCCGCGGCGTACCAGCGGGGCGAGGAGCCCGGCACCGCCCCCGCCGGGCTGACGGTGACGCAGGCCGTCGAGGACGAGGCGCTGGTCGTCCGGCTCAGCGGCGGCCTGCCGGCCGGCGGCACCGCGCTCGCGCGGTTCTCGCTGACCCCGCCCAACGACACCACGCCCGACGGCACGAGCTGGGAGCTCGAGCCCACGGCCACGAGCTCGAACGCGGGGACGAGCCGGCACGCGCCGCCGGGGTACGACGAGGGGGTCACCGCCCACGTCGACGCGACCACGACTGCCATCGCCCACGTGGGCCTGCGGGACTCGTCGCTGCGTCGTCCCGGCGACGAGGTGACCTTCGACCTCCGCGTCTCCTGCGTGCAGCCCGACACGGGCAACTGGTTCCCCGGACGGCTCGAGATCAGGGCCGAGCTCGCCCGCGGGCTCACGCTCGTGCGTGCCACCCCGGCCGGCGCCCAGGTCGCGGGCCGCACGCTCACGTGGACGCCGGAGGGCGGCGCGCTCCCCGCCAGCTGCCGCGAGCGGGGCGCCGACGGCGCCGTGACCGGCACCGTCACGGCCCGGATCGACCAGGGCCAGACCGACCGCGCGCAGCTGCCGCTGTCGCTCCGCGTCACGCCCACGACGGCGGGCGGCGGTCACCGCTGGACGGGCGAGCCGGCGACCGACAGCGCCCAGGTCACCGTCATGGGCGCACCGGGTGCGAGCCCGGGCTCGCTGTTCGCCGGCGCCTTCGGCCAGGTCCGCACCAGCACCTCCGACGACGGCACGGCCGAGGACCGGTCGCAGGCGACCTACCCGGGCAACTGGCTGGGCGTGCTCCCGGCGCAGCCGGCGTTCTCGCTCGAGCAGTTCCAGCCCAACGGCGCGACGGGCCTCGCGCAGGCCGGCTTCAAGACCTCCTACAACAACATCGAGGACGGGTCGGGCTACGCCGTCGGGGTCGCCCAGCAGATGCCCTGCCTGGGCAGCGGCACGCGCCACGAGCCCTCCAGCGGCTCCTGCGCCCCCGCCTTCCACGCCACCACCGCGGCGCTGTGGGTCGACAACGACGCCGACGGGGCGACCGGTGAGGCCGTCCCCGGCAGCTACCGCGCGCGGGCGCTCCTCACCGACGGCCGCCGCGTCACCCTGCACCGCACCGGCGGCACGACGACGCTCGACGACCGCGGGCAGTGGGTGGGCTTCTCCGTGCCGGACTCCGCCGTCGGTCGGGTCCGCGCCATCGAGTTCCCCGCGAGCACGGGCATCGAGTCCTACACCATGAGCTGGGCCGTGTTCGGCTACGTCGACCCCGAGGTCGACCCCGGCGAGGTCGTGGTGGCGCGGTCGGCTGCGTCCGCGACGTACGGCGACGACACCACCCAGCTGAGCAGCCGCGACGCCGTGCTCACCGTGGTCGCGCGGCCGCAGCTGGGCGTGGACGCGTCCTACGCCGCCGCCACCCTCCCCGAGGTCGGCGCCACCACGACGCTCGACGTCACGGGCAGCGCGCTCCTCCCGGCCGGCTCGAGCACCGACCTGGTGCTGGCGGAGCGGCTCCCCGAGGGCCTCGACTGGCACGGGAGCGTGCCGGCCACGCTGCCCGCGACGCTGGAGGTCACGAACCGGGCGGCTGGCCGCGGCCAGACGGTGACGGAGCGTGACGTCGAGCTGCCGCTGGTCGTCGCCCGCAACGCGGGCGGCAGCGGTCGCACGCTCGTGCGCGCCGTGCTCGACGCCGACGACCTCCCCGCCCAGGTGACGGACGAGGCCGGCGCCCGCGTGCGCCTGCAGCTGTCCCTCCCGGTGGTCGCGGAGCGACCCGGGCTCCTGGCGCACGAGGCGCGGCTCGTGGCGCCCGGCACGCCGATCTCCCAGGTGTGCGCGCAGCGGCCGGCCACGACGTCGCGCTCGGTGCCGACCTCGGCGACCGGTCTGGCGCACACCGCGCCCGGCTGCCTCGCGACGAGCACCGTGCAGGTGGAGACCGGCGACGGCGCCGCCTCGTTCTCCGTCGACGTGCAGGTGCAGGGCGACGCCGACGAGGAGCCGAAGGCCGCCCCCTCGCTCGGGCTCGCCGATGACGGCGAGGCGACCTACACGCTGCGCTGGCGCAACACGGCGACGACGCCCCTGAAGGACGTGACGCTCGTCGACGTCCTCCCCACGCTCGACGACACGCTCCTCGCCGGGGCCGCGTCGGGCACGCCCCGCGGCAGCGGGTTCGAGGTCGAGCTGCTCGACGTCGAGGCGCCGACCGGGGTGCGCGTCGCCACGGCCGACGACAGCGACGTCTGCCACTCGCTCGGCACCGCGCCGCCGGCGGAGGGCTGCGCCGCGTGGCAGGACCGCGGTGACCTCGACGGGGCCCGCGCGCTGCGGCTGACGTCGGGCGCGACGTACGACATCGGCGAGGGCTTCGACGTCACCCTCACCGTCGGCCTGCCCGACGACGCGGCCGTCGGCTCGGTCGCGTGGAACACCGCCGCCGCGACGGCGCGCAACGCCTGGAGCGGCTCGACGCTGCCCCCGGTGGAGAGCGCCAAGGTGGGGCTGACGCCGTACGCCGCGACCCTGCCGCCGGTCGTGACGGTGGAGACGGACCGGGCCTACGCGGGCCCCGGTGAGCCGGTGACCTACACGGTGCGGCTCGCGAACCCCGGCCCGCACCCGATCACCACGGCCGCCCCCGTCGGCACGCTGCCCGTCGGGCTCGACGTCGTCGGGGCCACCGCGGGCGCCGTCGTACGGCTGCTCCTCGACGTGGTCGACGGTCTGACCGGAGGGCTGCTCGGCCTGCCCTCGCTGCCGGAGCAGCCCGGCTTTGATCCCACGCAGCCGCGCAGCGCGGGCAGCGAGGTGACGTGGCCGCAGGTCGAGCTGGCGCCCTACGAGACGCGCGACCTCCAGCTGACGGCCCAGCCCGACGCGTACTCCGCCGGCAGCCTCCTCAGCCGCTTCGTCGTCGAGGGCGCGATCCTGCCGAACCCCTGCCCCGAGGGCGCGGGCGTCTGCGCCGAGGTCAACGTGCCGTCGGGGCAGCTCACCGTCACGCACGAGGCGGAGGGCGACGGGGCGCCGCTGTACGCCGCCGGGCCGACCGCCGTCCGCGTCGACTGCGTGCGGGGCGGGGTGCCCGTGCACGGCTTCCCGCGCACGCTCCAGCTCACCGACGGCCAGGTCAGCGCGGCGCTGCCGGTGCCGTACGGCGCGGTCTGCTCCGGCGGCGTCACCCAGGACCAGGGCGCGACGGACGTGGCGGTGTCGCCCGCGACCGGCACCACGGTCACCCCGGAGGCGCCGCAGGGCGCGCTCGTCGTGACCACGCGCTTCGACCTGGCGCGGGTCGTCGTCGACCGGCGGGTGTCCGGCGTCGGGGCCGCGATGGCGCCGGCCCGGGCCCTCGTCTCCGTGACCTGCCGCTGGCGCGACCAGACCCTGCCGGGCTTCCCGATGCAGCTGCCGATGGCCCGGGGCGAGCGGGTCGGGCTCACCGCGCAGCTCCCCGTCGGCGCGCTCTGCACGTCGACGGAGGAGTCCGGCGCTCCCGCCGACGAGGTGCCGGGCGGCTCCGTGGTCGCGACCGCTGTCGCCGACGGAGAGAGCCTGCTGTCGACCCACGGCGTCTACTCGGCGGGCCGCGTGCGCGTCACCGCCGCCGACGACCTCGACGACGACGCGCGCGTCGCGGTCACCTGCCGCCGCGAGGGCGCGGTCGTGTGGTCCGGCGAGGTGCGGGTGGCCCCGGGCGCGACGGCCGTCGCCCGCAGCGGGGGCCGCGACGTGCTCCTGCCGGCCGGCACCGGCTGCGAGGCCGCGCCGACCGACCGGGCGCAGCGGGTGCGCGCGGGCGGTGCCCTCGCGGTCGCGGCCGACGGGGGCGCCCGGGTGCAGGACCTCGACCTCGTCGTCGGCGCCGCCCCCGCCGGCCAGGCGGCCGTGGGGGGCCTGCTCGACGCCGTCGGCCTCGGCGGGGCCCGCGGTCCCGGCGGCGTCGTCGGCCTCCCGGGGAACCTCGCCGACCCGTCGGTGACGGTCCCCGGCGCGGCGCCCGCCGGCCCGGTCCCGCCCGCCGGCGACCCGACGACGCGCACCACGACGGACGACGACCCCGACGGCGAGCTCGGCCTGGCCGCCCCCGCGAGCAGCGAGGCGGACGACGCGGGGGACGGGGGCCGCGACGTACCGGTCCTCCCCCTCACCCTCGGCGGCCTCCTGCTCCTCGCCGCCGGCGCGCTCTGGACGCGGTTCCGGCTGCGCTGATCCCCGCCCGGGTCGTGGTGTGAGGCCGTCATTTTCCGGAGGCCTCACACCACGACCGGCGAGGGGGGCAGGGCGCCTGTGGAGGACGACGCGCACCCACGCGGCAGAGCGACGACGCTGGGGGCATGACCTCGAAGTCCGAGCGCGGTGCGCGCCTGGCGGCCGTCGCGGCACTCGCTGCCGCGCAGGACGGTCTCGTCACCCGCGCCCAGCTGCGCGGTGAGGGGGTGGGTGACGCGGTGGTACGCCGCCGCGTCGGCTCCGGTCGCTGGTCCTTGGCAGGCCCGACGGTCGTCAGCATGACCACGGGCACCCTGACCGAGCGCCAACGGCGGCGCCTCGCGGTGCTGCACCCGCCCGGGGCGGCGGCACTCTCGGGCCGCACGGCGCTGGCCGTGCACGGGTTGCGCGGCTGGGAGGGCGACGAGGTCACCGCGATCGTCCGGGCGGGCCTCCACCTCGAGCCGCTCGAGCACCCGGGGGTCCGGCTCCATCGCACACGACGGCCCTTCGAGGGCTGGTGCACCGAGGTGGACGGGCTCCCGGTGCTACGGGTAGCACCTGCGGCCCTGCTCCTGGCCGCCCGACTGCCGTCCGAGCGCGCGGCCGGCGGCCTGCTCGCGGCGGTCGTCCAGCAGCGCCTGACCGACAGCGACGAGCTCCTCGACTGGCTCGAACGGCTGCGTCCGCTCGCGCGCTCGGCCCACCTCCGGCGGACGCTCGGCGACATCGCCGGCGGCGCCGAGTCGATGGCCGAGATCGATCTCGGACGCATGTGCCGGGAGCACGACCTCGCCGATCCCGTCCGCCAGCAGCAGCGGCGCGATCGGGAGGGTCGTCGGCGATGGACCGACGCGACGTGGGTGACCGCGTCCGGGATCACCGTCGCGCTCGAGGTCGACGGGGCGTTCCACCGCGACGCCCAGCAGTGGGTGGACGACATCGCCCGGCAGCGGGCGCTCACCTCGCCGACGTACCTCGTCGTCCGGTGCACCGCCCAGGAGCTGCGCGACCACCCCGAGCGGATCGCGGCCGATCTCCGCGCGCTGGGTGTGCCGCGGCGTACCGCTGCCGCCGCCTGACACCCCCTCGGGTCGTGGTGCCAGGCCACCACTTTCCGCAGGTCTCACACCACGACCACGGAACGTCCCTCCCGGTCGTGGTGTGAGACCACCACTTTCCGCAGGTCTCACACCACGACCGCGAGAGGGGGAGGGAGGGGAGAGGAGAAGCTCAGCCCCGCGTCCGCAGCAGCCACGCCACGCCGAGGAACGGCAGGAGCAGCGGCAGGTAGCCGTAGCCCTGCCCGAACACCGACCACACGGTGTCGTCGGGGAACCAGTCGGCGTGCACGACGCTGATCGTGCCGACGGCGACCACGCCGACCAGCTCGACGCACACCGCGACCCAGGCGACCTGCCGCCACCGGGCACCGGAGCGGGCGAGGCCGAGGGTCGCCGCGACGTACACGAGCGCCGCGAACGCCGACAGCAGGTAGGGCACCAGTGCCTCGTCGGCGTGCGTGGCGAGCTGCACCGAGGAGCGCCCGGTCGCCGAGAGCGCGAGGATCGCGTAGACGGCGACGAGCACGCGGCCCCACCCCGAGGAGGTACGCCGCGGCGCGGCTGACGTGGTCGGCTCAGGCACCGGCGGGGCTCCAGATCTGCTCGAGACGCACGACGAGGACGGGGATGACGAGCAGCACGACGAGCAGCACGCCCGTGCCGGCACGGCCGGGCTCGCCGCCGGCCCACCAGATGCCGACGGGGATGACGAGGAGCAGCGCGACGAGGTAGCCGATGAACGTGACCACGTTGACACCGTCGGGCGCTCCGCGGACCACCTCGACGATCCCGACCACCAGCTGCGCGACCAGCAGCAGCTCGACGAGCCACAGCGGTGCGGCGAGCCGCGGGTCGGGGCGGAGGTCGCGGACGACGTACCACGCACACCACGCCGCCGCCGCCAGCGAGACCGCGACGACGGCGATCTGGAGCGGGTCCCACATGGCGGCCATCGTAGGAGCCCGTCGGGGGGACCGACGGGCGCGCCCTACCCTGAGTCGGTGACCGTCCCGCCCGCCCCCACGACCGCGCTGCCGACCGCCGACGACGTCGAGGCCGCCGCGACCCTGCTCGCGCCGGTCATCCCCCCGACGCCGCTGCAGCGGAGCGCGCGGCTGTCGGCCGCGACCGGGCTCGACGTGTGGCTCAAGCGGGAGGACCTGACGACCGTGCGGTCCTACAAGGTGCGCGGCGCCTACACGGTCATCGCGGGTCTCGACGCGGCGGCCCGCGAGCGGGGCGTCACGTGCGCCAGCGCCGGCAACCACGCCCAGGGCGTCGCCTACGCGTGTGCCCGGGCGGGCGTGCGCGCGACGATCTTCCTGCCGCGCACGACCCCGCGGCAGAAGCGCGACCGGGTGGCGACGCTGGGCGGCGCGCTCGTCGAGGTGGTCATCGCGGGCGAGGCGTACGACGACGCCGCGTCCGCCTGCGCCGAGTTCGCCGAGGCCTCCGGGGCCACCGTCGTCCCGGCGTTCGACCACCCCCAGACCATCGCGGGCCAGGGCACCGTGACCGCCGAGATCGTCGACCAGGCGGCGGACGCCGGCCTCGAGCCGGCGGCGATCGTCGTACCGGTCGGCGGCGCCGGTCTCCTCGCCGGGGCCCTGACGCTGCTCGCGGAGCGGGCCCCGGGCGTGCGGGTCGTGGCGGCGGAGCCCGCGGGCGCGGCCTCCCTGGCGGCGGCGCTCGACGCCGGCGGGCCGACCGACCTCGAGCACGTCGACCCGTTCGTCGACGGCGCGGCGGTGCGCCGCGTCGGCGCGGTGACGTACGCCGCGGTCGACGCCGCCCGCAGCCACGGCGGTGGCCCGGTCGACCTCGCCACCGTGGCGGTGCCCGAGGGACTCATCTGCGTCGAGATGCTCGACCTCTACCAGGCCGACGGGATCATCGCCGAGCCCGCGGGGGCCCTGGCGAGCGCCGCGCTCCGCCAGGTGGTGGCCGACCCCGACGGCGGCCTGGTGCCCGGCAGCACCGTCGTCTGCGTGGTCTCGGGCGGCAACAACGACGTCTCGCGCTACGCGGACGTCGTCGAGCGGGCGCTCGTGCACGAGGGCGTGAAGCACTACTTCCTCGTCGAGTTCCCCCAGGAGCCCGGGGCGCTGCGGCGGTTCCTCGACGAGGTGCTCGGCCCCGACGACGACATCACGCTGTTCGAGTACACGAAGCGCAACAACCGCGAGACCGGTCCCGCCCTCGTCGGCGTGGAGCTGGGCGACCCGGCCGAGCTGGAGGGGCTGGTCGAGCGCATGCGCACGTCGAACCTCCGCGTCCAGAAGGTCGATCCCGACAGCCCCCTGTTCGGCTTCGTGCTCTGACTCAGGTCGGACGCACCGCTGCCGATCGCCTGTGACGTCTAGGTGACGTGGGGCACACTGGCCCCCACGCGACCAGCGGTCCGAGGAGACCGGCGCACAGGAGGTGGTCATGACGACCGGCACGCAACGGCGACGCGGCAGCGCGCGACGCACCCTCTCCGCCGCCCCGGCGGGCTCCCTCCTCGTGCGGCGCGACCTCGGTGGCGGGGGCGTGCGCTCGACGGCGCTCGACCTGACGCTCCGGGCCACGGTGCGCCCGCTCATCACCGCGTGGGCCCTCGCGCCGGGCCTGCCGTGGCCCTACGCGGTCGTCGACCAGGTCGGGCGGCTGCTCCGCCCCCTGCCCGGCACCGCGTTCGAGCGCTACCGCCTGCCGCACTGCTCCGCCACGCGCATCACGACGGCCGCATCGGCCGACAGCGGCACCACCGTGGTCTACCTCCACGGCGGCGCCTTCCTCGTCGGCGGCAACCACCTCCACCGCCAGCTGCTGAGCCGCGTCGCGCACCGCACGGGCGCGACGGTGCTGGCGCCGGAGTACCGCAAGCTCCCCCGCCACACCATCACCGACGCGCTCGAGGACGCCCTCGACGCCTACCGGCACGCGCTCGCCCACGGGGCCGACCCCGACCGCACGGTGCTCATGGGCGACTCCGCCGGCGGGTTCCTGGCGGTCATGCTGGCCGTCGCCGCGCAGCGTGCCGGCCTCCCCCGTCCGGCCGGCATCGTCGCGATGTCCCCGCTCGTCGACTTCCTCGCCCCCGAGCTGCCCTACCCGGGCTGCACCCTCTTCCCCCGCAGCGCCATCGGCCGCTTCCAGCAGGTCGCGGCGCGGGTCAACCGGCGCAAGGGCCTGGGCGACGACCCCATCGAGTCGCCGACCCACGCCGCGCGCCGCGGCCTGCCGCCGACGCTGGTGCAGGTCAGCTCCGCCGAGAGCCTGTACGCCGACGGCGTGCGTCTCGCCGAGGCCCTCGCCGACGCGGGCACGGCGGTCGAGCTGGAGGTCTGGGACAAGCAGGTGCACGTCTTCCAGGCCGCCGCCGGCCTCCTCAAGGAAGCCGGCGAGGCCCTCGAGAGCATCGGCGGGTTCGTCGAGCGGGCGTTCGCCGCGGCCGACGGCGTCGCCGCCGACATCGCCTGATCCTGCTCAGCGACCCGTCGTCGTCACCCACAGGGAGCGCGACCGCGTGACGGTCCGGTAGGCCGGGTCCTCGGGCACGAAGACGATCCTGACCTGCCAGTTGCCCCGCGACGGCAGCACCGGGGTGGCCATGCGGGTCGTGCGCCCCTCGTAGGTCCACGCCCGCGCCAGCACGCGGCTCGTGCCGACCTGGCGCGCGGTGACGAACACCGTGCCGCGGACCCGCTTGCCGTCGTGCCCCGCCAGCCAGAGGGAGAAGCCCTTGGCGCGCCCGGCGGTGCCGTACGCCGCCAGCGGGTCCCACCGCACCGTGCTGCCGACCGCGACCGAGCCCGGGGCGGGCGTCGACGGGGGTGACGGTGAGCGTCGCCTCGGCGCTGGTGACCGTCCCGGCGGAGCTGGTGGCGACGGCCCGGTAGCGCGTGCCGGACGCGCCCACCGCGACCGACCGGAGCAGGAGCGTCGGGCCCTCCGCGCCGGCCACGTCGTTCCAGGCCCCGCCGTCGGACCGCACCTGCCAGCGCACCGTCGGCGCGGGCTCGCCGGCGACCGCCACGGTGAAGGTGGCGTCCTGACCGGCGCGGACACCGACGTCGACCGGCTGCCGGGTGATGGACGGGGCGACGGTCCCCGGACCGCCCACGGGCACGGCGTCGCCGAGGTCCACCGTGAACGGCGCCGCCGGCTTGCGGGGATCGGCGGCGCCGCCGCTGGAGTACCAGTACGACGCGAGCCCGGTGCGTCCGTGAACGTCGACGAACTCCTGCGGCCAGGAGCCCCACCCGGCCCCGGTGCGGTCCTGGACCGCGTGGTCCGGCGGGGTGACCACCTCGACCCCCGCGTAGTCGGGCACGACCTCGACGACGCCCGCGGGATCGATCTCCACCCCGGAGAACGTCGCGACGGTGACGTCGGGGACCGGCTCCAGCGGCGTGCGGGTGCCGGGGTCCGACAGCGACGAGGCGTAGCCGCTGATGTCCGCGGTCAGCTCGCCGGTGCCGTCGGCCGCCACCGTCAGCACGGGATCGGTCAGGGTGAAGGGCACCAGCCCGTCGTAGAAGTTCACCGACCACGCGCCGTCCCAGCGCACGATCGCCGTGCCGTCGGCCTCGAGCTCGGCGAGGCCGCCCCCGAGCCGGGCGACCTGCGTGACGTCACCGGACGTCTGCGCCGCCCGGGTGTCCCAGGTGGCCGCGGCCTCGGAGCCGTCCGCCGCCACGTGCAGGATCTCGACGTCGCCCGCGCTCGCGGCGTACGTCGCCGGCTCGCCGTCCGAGACCCCTGCGCTGAAGTAGCTCGACGAGCCGAACGGCGGCCGGGCCTGCAGCTCGGCGGAGCCCGACCAGTCGAGCACGACGCCCTTGAGGTCGAGGCCCTCCTCGGGCACCTCGACCGCCGGGGTGACGGTCAGCGTCGCGGTGCGGGTGGTCGTCGTGCCGGCGGTGTTCACCGCCCGTGCTCGGAACTGTGCGCCCGACTGCTCCACCTCCGTCGCCCGCACCGTGAGGGTCGAGCTGCCCTCGGCGGACGCGACCAGCACGTCGTCGTCGGGCACCACGTCGGCCCAGAAGCCGTCGACGCGACGCTGCCAGGTCACGGTCGGCTCGGGGTGGCCGGTGGTGAGCACGGAGAAGCTGGCGGGCGAGCCCGCGGTGGCGATCACGGAGGTCGGCGGCGCGACCACCACCGGGATGCTCTCCACGGTGAGCGCGGCCTCGGCCGACGGGACCGACCCGGCCGCGTTGGTGTGGACCGCACGGTAGACGGACCCCTGGCTCGCGGCGTCCGCGACCACCTCCAGCGTCGTCCCCGTGCCGCCGGGGACGTCGACGAACCGCGAGCTGCCGGGGGCCTTGACCTGCCAGCGGGTGGTGGGCGCGGGCGTACCGGTCGCCTCCGCCGTGAACGAGGCCGGCGCGGTGCCGCCGGCCGTGCCGATGCGCACGGTGCGGGGCTCCGGCTGCGTGGTGGGGGTCGGCACGATGCCGTCGAGCGCGAAACCCACGTAGCCGTGGCCGTACGGCGTGTCCCAGGTGTAGGCCTCGCCGTCGCTGCCCTGGGCCCACACCGTGCCGTCGCCGGGCACGACGAGCCCGGCGGACCGGGCGCTCAGCAGGTCGTCGCGACGGTCGAGGACGACGCGGCCGTCCCGGACGAGCACGAGCCGCTGGGTGCTGGCCGTCTGGCCCCACACCGAGCCGTCCGCCGGGTCGATCTCGTAGTCGTCGACGAGGCGGGGCGCCAGGTCCACCCAGTCACCGACGGGCTCGATGGTCCCGGCGGCGGTGAGGCGGTAGCTGCGCACGGCCGACCGGACGTCGTCGAAGTAGAGCGAGCCCTGCGTGGCGAGGGCGACGTGGCCCTGCGGGGTCGTGAGCACGCCCACGGCCCGCGGGCTCTCGCTGCCGGGCAGGTCGGTGACCTGGGCCGCGCCGTCGACGACGGCGATGCGGCGGACCGGGGTCGCGAGCGCGGTGGTCGAGCCGGTCGGTGTGTAGGAGATCTGCTTGAGGAGGAGCGAGCCGTCCGCCGCCACCTTGACCGCGCCACCGGTGAAGGTGGCGGCCATGGTCGCGTAGGCGAAGCGGTTCGCGCGGGACTCCGACGCGGTCGGCAGCGGGTAGCGCTCCTCCGCGAGGCTGCCGTCCTCCTGCAGCGTCAGCACGTTGAGGAACCAGAGGTGCTGCTCGAAGGCGCTGCTCGCGACCCCGGCCGGCACCTCGCGGTTGACTGTCAGGAGGCGGTCACGCTGCTCGTCCCAGACGGCGAGGGTCTGGTTGGGACGGCGGGTGAGCGGCACCGCCAGGGTGCCCGTGCGGTAGGTCCGCGCCTCCGGGTCCCACGCCAGGTAGGAGTCCACCGGGGCGGTCGCCCCGGACGCGGAGGCGAACCAGATGCGCTGGCGCTCGCGGTCGACGACGTACGGCGCGCTCCCCGCCCGTCCCGGCACCACGACGGGCTCGCCGAGCGGCTGCATCGTGCGCAGGTCGAGCGCCTGGGCGACGGTGGTGTTCGTGTCGTCGGACCACCGGGCGTGCACGATGCCCCGCTCGGGGTCCTCCCACAGCGGCTCCTGCCACACCTGCATGAGGTCCTTCACGAGGACGGCCGAGCCCGTGCGGGTGACCGCGGCGGTGCCGGGCTCGTCCCACGACTCCGAGAGGTCGGGGGCCCCGCCCTCGCCGACGTAGGTCACGCTGACGGGGTCGAGCGTCTGGCCCGCGCGGTACTGGTTGCCGAAGACCTCCCGCGCCGGGTAGTCGGGCAGCGCGCTCGGGATGCCGCTCCACGCGACGGTGCCGTCGTCGAGCGTCGGCGCCAGGCCGCTGACGTCGAGGTCGGCCATGACGATGCGGCCGTGGTCGACGACCTCCCACGTGCCGGCGTCGCGCGCGACGACCTCGGCGGTCAGCGTGGAGCCGTCCGGGCCGATCGTGACCTCGGGGTCCTCGAGCAGGACGTCGAGGACGTAGAGCTCCGTCGACCCCTCCCAGCCCGCCGGCGGGTCGATGAGGTGCGCCTCCTTCGGGTACCAGTGCCCCCGCCAGTGCACGGCCCCGTCGAAGGAGAGCGACGTGGTGCCGGTCTCCGCGTCGTACGAGCCGGCGACGAGGGGCCACTGGTACTCCCCCGCGTCGTTGACGGAGACCGTGTCGTCCCAGACGGACTCGGCGGCCGTGTAGGTGCGCCACGAGGCCTTCATGCCCCACGTCAGCTGACCGGTGGTCACGGGCGCGCCGAGCGCGCTGGGCGCGGCGGGCGGGCTCGCCGCCAGCGCCGGGGCGGGCGCCGGGCCCGCGAGGCCCGCCAGGGGGGCGAGCAGGAGCGTGCCGAGGGCGGCGCTCCCGAGACGTCGGAGGGGGCGCGCGGGGCGCGCGGTCGTGCTGGTCACCGTGGTGCTCCTCGTGGGCGGTGTGCTGGGGGCGGGCCCGACGGACGGGCGCCCGACACCGGTGGCGTCGGGCACCCGTCGGCGGGATCAGAACGCGAGGTCGACGTAGGTCGTGCTGACGGGCACGTACGCCGCGGTGTAGGTCTGCACGACGAGGACGCAGTCGTCGGGACCGATCGACCCGCAGTCGGTGTCGGGCGAGCTGGGCGAGAGGCCCGGCACGAAGCTCGTGTTCGTGAAGAGCTGCTCGACCGCGAGCGTCCGGGTGACGGTGCCCGACGCGGGGACGGTGGTGCTGACGGCGCCGGCCGCCTTGCACGAGCGGCCGAGCGGGACGTCGTTCTTGTCGCACTGCGCGATGGAGTAGCGCGCCTCGGTGGCCGGGTCGAACGTGACCGTGACGGTGACCGTGTCCGAGGTGGCCAGGCCCGTCGTCGGCGTGGTCGCGACGACGGTGGCGGCCTGCGCGGGCGCGGCCAGGAGGGCGGCGCCGACGGCGAGGCCGGCGGCGCCGGCGAGCAGGGCGCCGCGGCGGACGTGGGCGCGCGGCGAGGGAGTGGGACGCGGAGAGGGACGCATGGTGGACCTCCGTGGGATGGCGGCGGTTGCCGCGACCCAGGTGTGCGGACCCGATGACCGCAGCCTGTGAGTTAGGTAAGGCTTACCTGAGTAAGCGCACCTTGGCGCACGACGCGCCTCACCCGCAAGGGGGGTCCACGATCTGGTCGGCGGCCGCGCCGCCCCACCTCAGGGGTGCTGCAGCGTGCCCGGGTCGACGACGTTGCGCGGGTCGCGCAGGGCGCCGAGGAGCTGACCGTCGCCGGAGAGACGCACGGTCCGGGGGTCGTCGAGCAGGTCGACGACGAGCACGGTGACGTTGTCCCGGCCGCCGCCGTCGAGCGCCGCCTGCACGAGGTCGCGGGTGGCGGTCTCCGCGTCCCGGGTGCTGACGATGTGGGCGACGGCGCGGTCCTCGACCATGTCGGTGAGGCCGTCGCTGCACACGAGGAAGCGGTCGCCCGGCCGCGCGTCGAGCACGTGGATGTCGGGCTGCAGGTCGGCCTCGTCGCCGGAGCCCGCGTGCAGCGACCGCATCACGACGTTGCGCATCGGGTGGTGGCGCACCGACTCGGCCGTGATGTCGCCCGAGTCGAGGAGGGCCTGCACGAGCGTGTGGTCGTGGGAGACGCGCGACAGCTGTCCGTCGCGCAGCAGGTAGGCCCGCGAGTCGCCGATGTGGGCGAGCACGACGCGGTGCCCGTCGGTGGCCAGGGCGGTGAGCGTGGTGGCCATCCCCCGGCGCTCGGGGTCGAGCGCCACCCCCCGGTGCAGGTCGACGACGGCCCGACGGATCGCGTCACCGAGCACGAGCACGGGGTCGTCGTCGGGGTGGGCACGCGTGGTCGCGGCCACGACGTAGGCCGCCGTCGCCGACGCCACCTCGCCGGCCGCCGCCCCGCCGACGCCGTCCGCGACGAGCGCGAGGTACGGCGAGGAGTAGGCGGCGTCCTCGTTGTGGTCCCGCACGAGCCCCACGTGGCTCGCCCCCGTACCGACGAAACGCAGCATGCCGCCCATCGTGGCACGGACGGGTGAGCCGGTGCCCCCGACGGTGCGCGCGCGGCACCGGCGCGTGTGACGCATGGCACTCCTGACGCTCTGGGCGTGCTATGGGGCCCCGTCGCGTCGTACCGTCCTCGACGTGACCACCTCGCCCCACGTGACCTGCATCGGCGGCGCCGTGGTCGACCGGTCCTACCGCATCGGTGGACCCGTCGTCCTCGGCTCGTCGAACGCCGCCACGGGCGCGACGTCCTTCGGCGGGGTCGCACGCAACGTCGCCGAGAACCTCAGCCGGCTCGGCACCCGCGCGGCCCTCGTGTCGGTCGTCGGCGACGACGTCCCCGGCCGCGCCCTCCTCGACGACCTCGACCGCCTCGGGGTGGACCGCTGGGCGGTGCGGCCGCTGGCGGGACAGACCACCGCGACGTCCGCCGCCGTGCGCGGCCCGGACGGCGAGCTGGTCGTGGGCGCGAGCGACCTGCGCGCCTTCGACGAGATCACCCCCGACCGCGTCGCCGAGCCGCTCTCGCGGGTCGACCCGGGCGCGTGGGTGTTCGCCGACGCCACCCTCCCGAGCTCCACGCAGACGCGGCTGGCGACCGCGCGGCGCACCCGCGGCTTCCGCCTCGCCGTCGACACCGTCGCGACGTCGAAGGCTCCCCGGCTGCCCGCCGACCTGGGCGCCATCGACGTGCTGTTCACCAACGTCGAGGAGGCCCGGGCGCTGCTCGCCGACCGCGGCCGCGCCCTCCCGGCGGGTCCCGACGGCACCGTGGACCCGGACGCCGTGGTGCACGCCCTCCTCGCCACCGGGGTGCGCGCCGTCGTGCTGACCCTGGGTCCCGCCGGCCAGGTCGTGGGCCAGCCCGACGTGCTCGTCCGCACCCCCGTGGTGCCGGCCTCCGTGGTCGACACCAACGGCGTCGGCGACGCGCTCGTCGGCGCCACGCTCGCCGACCTGGTGCGCGGCGTGCCGCTCGTCGACGCCGTGCGGTCCGGCGCCGCCGCCGCCGCGCTCACCACGGAGACCGCCAGCAGCGTCAACCCCGCCCTGTCGCCCGCGCTCGTCGCGTCGCGGCGGGTCGTGCCGGAGGGCGTGGGCTGAGCCGGTCCGCCGGGCTCAGGAGCAGGCGCCGCCGCCCCCCTCGACCCGGGACAGGAGGAGGGCCGGTCCCGCGGTCGGCGTGCCGTGCACGACGAGGTCCCACTGCTCCGCCAACGGGTCCCCGCCCATGATGGTGGCCATGCTCGGGTAGAACTCGGCCCCCATGTCGCTCGTGTCGTCGTTCCAGGTCAGCAGCATCTCGTCGTCGAAGTCGGCGTGCATCGAGGGGTAGCGCTCCAGCCCGATCGCAGCGGAGAAGGAGTCCCGCAGCGGGTTCGTCGCGGCGTCGGCGGACAGCGCCGGCAGGCACGTCCCGGTGCTGGACCGCACGGCCTCGTCCGCATTGACGATCGTGGCATCGAGGCTGCCGTCCGCGGCCCGGTCCGCGACCTCGATGCGCACCGGGAGCTCGATGGACGCGTCGTACCCGCCGTCACGGAACCCGCTGATCGTTCCCTCGAGCACGGCCCCGGCGAACGTGCGCGCGACGATGGCGTCCTCCGCGACGCGCACGACGGGCCGCAGCTCGACGACCTTCCCGTCCTCGATCCGCGCGCCGTAGATCTGCGAGGCGTAGGGCATGCCGTCGGCGACGACTGCTGAGTCCGAGTCGGCGTTCTCGGCGGTCACCTGGGCGGTCGCCGCCTCCGAGAGCGGCACGACTCCCTCGCGGGTCCACAGCCCGCCACCTCCCCGCACGATCGCGCCGAAGCGGGCGTCGTCCCCGGGATCGGCCGGCAGCCGGACGGGGGCTCCGTCAGCGAACAGGTCGCTGCAGGTGACGAGGCCGTCGTCGCCCCGCGTCCCCCCGGGACACACCTCCGACGCCTCGCTCTTCAGCGTGGGGACCGTCGCGCGGTCGGGGTCGTTCGAGTCGCTGCCGCAGGCCGTGAGCGTGCCTGCGGCGAGCGCCGCGGTGACGGCCGCGACGGCGAGGCGGACGACGAGACGGGTGGGGCGGGGGGTGGTTGCCATGAGGTCCTCCGGTTCGTGGAAGCCGGGGCGGTTCAGTCCCGGCGACGCTTCGACGCGCGAGCCGGCGATGCGGTTCCGACCTCGTTTCGCCGGACCACGCGCAGGCAGCCTGCACATTGTGGGGTGTGGCCGGCCTCGCGCTCGCTGCCGTGCCCGTGGTGGAGGGGTGACGTGTCCGACACCACGCTGCGGGGCAGGCGTCCCGTCAGCAGGTCCCCGGCCGCTGCACCTGGTCGACCAGACGCTCGGGCGCCTGCAGGCAGTAGGAGTCGGTGAGCAGCTCGGCCAGCTCCTGCAGGTCGGTCGCGTCGTCGAGCACGAGGCCCACGGCGTTGCCGCCGACCACGAAGTAGGGCTCCCCCAGGTGGCGGAACGCCATCACCTCGTCGGGCTCGGCGCGGAACGTGACGCGGAACAGCTGGTCCTCCCCGCCGAAGACGTGCGCGACCGTGCGCCCCGCGACGCGCCACCGCACGCCCGTCCACGCGTCCTCCTCGACGCACTCGGGGAACGCCGCGAGCACCGGGCGCAGGCGCGCCAGCAGCGTGGGCGGGACGTCGGGACGGCGGGCCATGGCGGCACGGTGCCACACGGGACCGACAGGTTCCGCGAAAGCCGTGCTCACGACCGATGACTCCGGGCCACCGCCGTGGTCTGCTCCCCCGACGCGGCCGACCGGCGGCCGCTCGCGACCCCGGAGCGCACCGTGACGACCCACATGAACACCTACCTGATCTTCGACGGCGAGACCCGCGCGGCGATGGAGCTCTACCAGTCGATCCTCGGCGGCACGCTCGACGTGATGACCTTCGGCGACATGGGCATGGAGGGTCCGGCGGCCGACGGCGTCATGCACGCGTTCCTCCACACGGACGGCGGCCTCCGCCTCATGGCGTCCGACGGCGGCCCCGACAACGAGGTCGTCCACGGGACGGACGTCGCGATCGCCCTCAACGGCGACGCGGAGGACGAGGCGACGCTGCGCGGCTGGTACGACGCGTTCAGCGCGGCCGGGACCGTCGACGTACCGCTGGAGAAGCAGATGTGGGGCGCCCTCTTCGGCCAGGTCACGGACCCCTTCGGCATCGCCTGGATGTTCAACGTCGCCTCCGGGGACGAGCCGGGGGCCTGAGCGGCGCCCCCTCACCCGGCCCCCTCACCCGGGCAGCGCGCCGACGGCGGGCTCGTCGTCGCCGAAGTAGTCCGCCATCACCCGCGCGACGACGTCCTCGCCCCACCGGTCGAGCCGGGCCTCGCCACCGGGGAGCCGCCGGTCGATCCGGTAGCGCCACGTGTTCAGCCCCAGCACGCAGGCGTGCGCCCACGGCGGGCGCCACGGCAGCCCGAGGTCGCGCATCGACTCCCGCCCGAGGAACAGCGAGAGCATGCTCAGCGTCCGCTCCGCCTTCCACCGGCCGTGCGGCAGCGTGCGCAGCATCGCGACGATGTCCTGCGAGAGCCGCGCGCCGGCGGGCGTGACGTCGCCCTGGGCGAGCAGCACGTGGTAGTTGATCCGGTGCCGCTCCCGCTCGTCGTCGACCAGCCACTGCTCGTCGACGCCGAGGAGCCACCCGACGTACTTCCACAGGTGCATCACCGCGCGCGACTCCGCCGGCGTCACCGGTACGCCGAGCGCCCGGGCCCCGAGGAGCACGACGCCGTCGAAGAGGCCGAGCGTGCCGGCCTGGTCCGCCTGGTTGATGGGCAGGCCCCAGCGCTCGACGTCCCAGTGCTCCGTGAACCCGGCGTTGACCAGCGCGTGCATGGCGCGCACGTGCACGGTGAGCCGCCAGCCCTCGCCCCAGCGACCGTCGGCGTCGCGCTGGAGCGCGCCCGGCTGCGAGAGCGCGGCGGTCCACGTCTGCGTCTCGGCGAGCCGACGCCGGGTCGAGCCGCCGACGAGGCCGCCGGTGGCGACGAGCAGGTCGGGCGGCCCGCCGAAGCGGTAGCCGCCGATCAGCGACAGCTGCAGGAGCACGTCGGCGGCGTTCTGCCCGAACCGCCGGTAGACGCGCGCCCCCTCCTCGACCAGCACGGGGTCGACCCACGACGGGGTGGCCTCCACGTGCGCGAGGAACGCGCGCAGCGCCTCCGGCGCGTCCGGTACGGCGCGGATCCCGTCCGCGAGGGCCACCCGCAGCTGGCGGTGGGTGACGCGCCGCGGGTCGCCCGCGGGGAGACGCAGCGCGGCGGCGAGCCGGGCACCGACCTCGTCCTGCTCACCGAGGGCGGCGCCGATCCGGGCCATCAGGTCCTCGTCGACCTCGCGCACGCGGGCGACGACCCGCAAGGTGCGGCCGAGCCGGCGGCTGCGGGCCTCGGCGGCGCGGAAGCGGGAGGGCGGCGGGACGGGGGCGGTGAGCTCGGGCTGGAGGGAGGCGCTCATGCACGTCAGCCTGACGCGAGCGATCACTCGCCTACAATTCGCGTATGGACGCCGCGCGCCGGACCGCCTCGACGCAGCGACCCGTCCCTGGCCTGCGGAGACAGCCGCGCCAGCAGCGCTCGCGGGCGATGGTCGAGCGGATCGTCGCGGCCGCTCGCGTCGTGCTCACCGAGGACGGCTACGACGCGTTCTCCACCAACCGGGTCGCCGCCCGCGCCGACGTGAGCCCCGGCTCGCTCTACCAGTACTTCCCCGACAAGGCCGCCCTCGTCGACGTCCTCACCCAGCGCTGGATCGAGCAGGTGAGCGAGGACGTGACCCGCGTGCTCCTCGACCGCCTCGACGCGACCGGTCCCGCCATGGTCCGCTCCGCCGCCGACGCCCTGCTGACCGCGCTCTCCGCCGACGTGGCGCTGCTGCGGCTCGTGTGGGAGGACCTGCCCGGGGCGCGCAACCTCGCGAGCCGGGAGCTGCTCGAGCGCCGCGTGCGGGACGTGCTCGCGGCGTACCTCGCCGTCCGCCTCCCCGCCCCCGACCGCCCCCGCGCCGCCCGCATGGCGTGGGTCGCCGTGCTGACGATGGAGTTCCTGACGGTGCGGTTCGTGCTCGACCCCGACCCGCCGCTGACGCGGGAGGAGCTGCTGGACGAGGTGGTCGCCATGGGCGTCCGGTACGTCGCGGTCGAGCCGGAAACCTCCGGATGACGCCGCCCCGGCGCCGCGCCTAGGTTCAGGATCGCGCGGCGGCCGTGGGGTCCGTCGCCGGCCGAGGAGGAGGTGCGGGCGATGGGGACGTTCGTCGGGGCCGACGTCGAGGAGCTCCGCGCGCTCGCGGTCGAGCTCGAGGCGGGGGCCGGTGAGCTGCGGGACCTGTCGTCGGAGCTCTCCGGCGCGATCGCTGCGGCGGAGAGCTGGCAGGGCCCGGACGCCACCCGCTGCAAGGACGAGTGGGGCACCCTCGCGCGGAGCAGCATCACCGACGTCGCCGCGGCGCTCGACACGGCCGGGCGCATCGTCCGGCGCAACGCCGACGAGCAGGAGGGCGTCAGCAGCGCCGACTCGACGGCCCCGCAGGGCTACGGCTGGCTCTCCCTCGTGCCCGGCGGCATCGCGACCGCCACCGCGCTCACGAAGATCTGGGGCGCCGGGAAGGGCCTGCTGCAGCTGCGCGGGTTCTTCGACGCGCTGCGCCACCCGGCGACCGGGTTCGGTGCGCTGACCCGCTTCGAGAAGGTGCGCGACGCGATCGAGGCGCTCCTCGCCACGCGCACGACCGGGATCATGGGCATGCTGTCGCGCCTCTCGCTGCCCCTCACCGCGCTCCAGGGCGCGTGGCAGGCGGTGGCCGGCACCGGGTACGACGGCTGGCGCGACACCGTCGGCCGCATCGTCGGCGGCGTCGGCGCGGTCGGTGCCGTCACCCTCCTCGTCGGAGGCACGGCGCTCGCGGCGCCCATCGCGACGGCGGCGGCGATCGGGGTCGCGGCCTACGGCGTGTGGAGCGCCGGCAACTACGTCTACGACAACCGCGCCGCGATCGGCCAGTTCGTCACCCGCGCCGCCGACGGCGTCGCCACCTGGGCCTCCGACCAGGCCTCCCGGGCGCTCGACGCGGCCCGCGACTGGGCCCGTGGCTTCCTCGGGCTCGGTCGCCCGGCGGCGGTGGGCTCGTGAGCGCCGTGAGCGCCGCCGTCACCGCGGAGCGCGGCGCCCCCGCCGACCTCGCGAGGCCGGTCGTCACCCTCACCGACGAGGAGCTGGCGGTGCTCGGCCACGCGGAGGGGCCGGCGGTGACGCCCTACCTGGCCGACCTCACCGGCGCGGTCCGCGACCAGGCGCTCGCGACGGCCCTGCGCGGGCTGCTGGCCCGCGGCATCGTCTCCCCACCCGGCGGCGACGGCGCGCCCGAGCTGCAGGGCGACCGCGTCGAGCTCGACCTGCTCGTGCGGCAGGACGTGCTCTCCGTGCTGACCCTGCGCCGGGCCGCCGGCACCGTCGTCGCGGTGGCCCGCACCGGCGCCGCGGTGCAGGACTTCCTCTACGCCCACGTCGTCGCGGAGTTCGTGCTCGTCGAGCAGGTCGGCACCGACGGCCAGCACCGGTTCTCCCTCGCCCGTGCGGCGGACCTCGGCGCGCTCCTCGTCGGTGCGGTGCTGCACCCGGAGGCGGCGAGCGGTACGACGGGGGACCCGGTCACGCTCTCCGTCCCGGCGGGCGACGTCTCGGGCCCGGCGGCGGTCGCCGTCACGCCCCCGGCCCTCCTGGCGCAGCTGGGCACGGCCCACCTGCGCGCGGACGTCACGGTGCTGCGGGCCGGGTCGGGCGTCGGCGCCGACGGGCCCGGCGAGCTCCTCGGCCTGTTCACCGGCCCGCGCGGGTGCTGGGTGGCGCGCACCGCGGCCGGCAGCGGGCGGGTCCGGATCGCCCCCGTCGACGTCGAGCAGGTGCGCCGCGACGTACGGGCCCTGGCGGCGGACGCCGTCCCCACCCCCGAGAGCATCCCCGAGAGCGGAGACGCGCGATGAGCAGCTTCCACGGCATGAACACCGAGCAGGTCACCGCGCTCGGCACCCGGATGACGGCCGTCGCCGACCGGCTCCGCACCCTCGAGGCGACCCTCACCTCGCGCCTGCAGCAGGCCGCGTGGCAGGGCGCCGACCGGGAGCGCTTCGTGCAGGAGTGGGACGGGGCGTACGTCGCGTCCCTGCGCACCGCGGCCGCAGCGCTCGAGCAGGCCGCGGCGGTGGCCGCCGACAACGTGCGGGCGCAGGAGTCCGTCAGCGCCTGAGGTGTCGTGGCCTCAGCGCTACGGAAAACGGCCCGCTGGGGCCCCGACTCAGGGCTGGGCGGGCGTCGGGCCCGGGTCGATCTTCTGGCCCGGGCGACCGAAGCGACGCAGGCTGTAGACGATCAGCCCCAGGGCGATCGCCGACGACGCGATGAACGTGATGCCGGTGCCGACACCGCCGAGGAGCCACCACGAGTCGCGGACCGGCCACCAGCCGGGCGCCGGCGGACGCACGATCCAGAGCACGCCCAGGGCGGTCAGGCACAGTGCACCGAGCGTCGACATCGCGACGCGGAACCACGTCTCGACGCCCTCCGCGGCGGTGCGCATCGCCGCGCGCTCGATGGGGGCGAGGCGCCGCTCGGCCCACTCGTACTGCTGCGAGAGCACCGCCAGGCCGCCGAACAGCATGAGCAGACCAGGGCCGGGCAGCACCAGGGCTGCGATGCCGCCGACCACCAGGGTCCATCCGACGATCTCGAGGGCGATCCGCTTGCCTGCTCCGCGCACGGGTGAAGCCTGCCAGACAGCCGGGAACGGGGACCGGATTTCCGGCGGCGCCCTCGTCGTCCGCGGTCAGCCGGTGCCGAGGGCGCTCGCCGCGTCGGCCGCCAGCAGGAGGCCGACGATGGCGAGCACCCAGTAGACCGCGCCGTCCGTGACCCGACGCAGCCAGGCGGCGAGACGCGCGAGCGGCGCCTCGACGCGGTCCCGGAGCGCGAGCCGCACCGCGAGGAGCAGGAGGGCCGGCGCCACCATCACCAGGGCGTAGGCCGCCACGACGCCGACGGTGCCCACCACCGGGAGGTCCGCCGCGGTGATGAGCCCGATGGCGGCGAGGAACGGCAGCATGCTCGCCACCTCGACGAGCACCGCGGCGAGGGCGACACCGACCACGACCCGGTACGACGCGTCGGCGCCCACCAGCCGCTCCGCCCAGGTGCCCGCCCGGTCGGCGGGCTGCTCGGGCGCGTGCCCCGGGCGTCGCCGCCACCACGCCAGCACCTTGTCGCCCACGGCACCCGCCGCCAGCAGCACGACGCCGACGACGAGCTGTGCCCAGCGCAGCCAGGTCAGGTCGCCCAGGTCGAGCACGAGGTCGCGGAGCGCGCCTGCGCCGAGCACGAGCGTCACACCGACGGCGGCGTAGAAGCCACCGACGACGGCGAGGTACGCGGCGTACCGGCGCACGTCGACCCGCGGCGCCAGCAGGAGGAGGAGCGGCAGCACGAGCGTGCCGAGGCTCGTGCTGTCGACCAGCGCGAGGCCGGCCAGTGCGGCGAGGGTGACGGGGTCCACGCGGCCGACGCTAGGCAGGCGGGGGTACGCCGCGGATCAGCCGATGGTCGGGGCCGGGGGGTCGTTGGTCGGGGCGTCGTTGGTCGGGGCGTCGTTGGTCGGGATCAGAGCAGCATCGCGACGGCGGACCCCGTGCCGGCCACGACGATCGCGACGCGGAGACACGTGGCGGGGAGACGCTTGGCGATGCGGGCGCCGACGTAGCCCCCCAGGACGGAACCGACCGCCAGCAGTCCGACGACGCCCCAGTCGACGTCGGCCGTCAGGGCGAACACGACGCCGGCCGTGATGTTGGCGGCCATCACCGTCAGCGTGCGGAGGGCACCCGCGACGTGGAGCTCGATGTCGAACGAGAGGGCCAGCACGGCGAGCATCATGACGCCGGCGCCGGCGCCGAAGTAGCCGCCGTACACCCCCACCAGGAGCACGCAGCCCACCACGAGCGGGGTGAGCCGGATCCGGGCCTCGCCGTCCTCGCCGCGGCGGTGGCGCAGCCACGCGGCGATGCGGGGCTGCAGGGCCACGAGGACGCAGGTGCCGAGGATCAGCCACGGCACGATCGCCTCGAACACACCCGCGGGCAGGAGGACGAGCAGCGCGGCGCCACCGATGCCTGCCACGGCGGTGAGGCAGAGGAGCTGCGCCGCGAGCCGCGGGTGGGCGCGGAGCTCGTCACGGAACCCGGCCGCCGCGCCGAGGCCGGCGGGGACCAGACCGATCGTGTTGCTGACGTTGGCGGTGACCGGCGGCAGGCCCACGGCGACCAGCACCGGGAAGGTCAGCAGGGAGGCGACGCCGACCGTCGACGTCAGCACGCCACCGGCGAAGCCGGCGACCAGCACCCACAGCGCGTCCACGTCCACCCGTCCCGTCGAAGCTCCCCGGAGGGCCCGTCGGGGATGGTGCCACGGCGGCCCCTCCCCGGTGTAACGCGGTGTCCGGGCGTCTGTGGAAGTGGTCGACCACCGCAGAAGTCGCCCGGACACCGCGTTACACGCGTGGGTGGGCGGACAATCGGCCCATGGAGCAGCAGACCCTGACGCTCGTCGTGCTCGCGGTCGTGGCGATCGCCCTCGTCTCCATGGTCAGCAACCGGCTCGGCGTGGCGGCGCCGCTCCTGCTGCTGGCGGTGGGGGGCGTCGTCGGGCTGCTGCCCTTCGTGCCGGCCGTCGAGGTCGAGCCGGAGTGGATCCTCGCGGGCGTGCTGCCGCCGCTGCTCTACTCGGCGGCCGTGTCGATGCCGGCCATCGAGTTCCGGCGCGAGCTGCGCGCCATCAGCGGGCTGTCGGTCGTGCTGGTGCTGGCGAGCGCCCTCGTGCTGGGCTGGTTCTTCACGCTCGTCGTGCCCGGGCTCAGCTTCGCCTGGGGGGTCGCGCTCGGCGCCATCATGAGCCCGACCGACGCCGTCGCGACGTCCATCGTCAAGCGGTTCGGGATCAGCCCGCGCGTGGTCGCGATCCTCGAGGGCGAGGGGCTGCTCAACGACGCCACCGCGCTCGTGCTGCTGCGCGCGTCGGTCGCCGCAGCCGCCACCGGCTGGAGCGTGGGCGGGATCGCCCGCGACTTCGCCGTCGCCGTCGTCGTCGCGGCCGCCATCGGCGTCGTCGTGGGCCGGGTCAACCTGTGGCTGCGGGCCCGCACGCTGCAGGCTCCGGTCAACACGGCGCTGTCCCTCGCCGTACCCTTCACCGCCGCCCTCCCCGCCGAGCACCTCGGGGCGTCCGGGCTGGTCGCGGCGGTGGTCGCCGGCCTCGTCACCGGGACGGGCGCGCCCCGCGTGCTGAGCCCCCAGCACCGGTTGTCGGACGCCGAGGTGTGGCGCACCGTGGAGGTGCTCCTCGAAGGCGCGATCTTCCTCGTCATGGGGCTCGAGCTCTTCGGGCTGCTCGTCGACCTCGACGAGGACGACCACCACCTCGGCCGCACCGTGGCGATCGCGGCCGCCGCCCTGGCGATCGTGCTGCTCGTGCGGGCCGCCTTCGTCGCCCCGCTCCTGCTGGCCCTGTCCCGGCGCGCGCGGCGCGGGGCGGCCGTGCGCGACCGCGTCGACCGGATGCGGGAGCTGGCGGAGGACCCCGACCGGTTCGCCGCCGCCCTCACCGCGCGGGCGGAGAAGCACGCCCGGGGACGGCGCGGGGCGTCCCGGGTCGAGCGCCTGCGCCTCGAGCCGGAGCGCATCGAGCGCATCGGGGTGCGCGTACGGCGCCGGCTCGCCGACATCGACTACCTCATCGCCGAGCCGCTCGGCCCCCGCGAGGGCGCCGTCGTGGTGTGGGCGGGCCTGCGGGGCGCGGTCACGCTCGCCGCCGCCCAGACCCTGCCCGCCGACGCGCCCGACCGGTCGCTGCTCGTGTTCCTCGGGTTCCTCGTGGCCGCGGGCTCCCTCGTGGGGCAGGGCGCGACGATCGGCTGGGTCGTGCGGCGCGTGCGACCCGCCGGCGTCGACCAGGCCGCGCTGGACCGGGACCGCCGGCAGCTCGTCGAGGTGCTCCGCGCGACCGCCGAGCGCCTCCAGCGGGACGCCGAGGCCGACGGCGCCGGCCCCGTCGACCGCGCCGACGTCATCGATGCCCAGCGCGGTGTGCTCCTCGACCTCGCCCGCGAGGGGGCCTTCGCGTCGTCGGCCGTGCGCGACGTGATGGCGGTGCTCGACGCCGACCAGATCAGCATCGAGCTCCGCCGCCGTCCGGTGGAGGACGTCTAGCGCGCCCCCGCCCCATCCCCCGGGACGTCATGCGAAGTGGCGGCCCCCGACCACCGGATCGCATGACGTCCCGCGGCCGCCGAGCACCCGCGAGCGGAGCGAGCGCAGAGGGCAGAGCGTCAGCGCGCCGCCGAGAGCCGGTACTGCCGCACGCTCAGCGGCACGAACACCACCAGGATGAGGCCGACCCAGATCAGCGTGTAGAGCGCCGGGTGCTGCATCGACCAGGCGTCGCCGACGGGCACCGACGGGTCGTAGTTGCCGAACAGCTCGCGGCACGCCTGGGTGAGCGTCGAGACGGGGTTCCACTCGACGAGGGTGCGGAGCACCCCGCTGAAGCTCTCGAGCGGGACGAACGCGTTGGACACGAAGGTCAGCGGCATGATGACGATGAACGACGCGTTGTTGATGACCTCGACGCTCGGCACCAGCAGACCGATGTAGGCCATCACCCAGCTGATCGCATAGGCGAACAGGAGCAGCAGCGCGAACCCGAGGACCGCGTCGACGGCGCCCTCGCGGATGCGCCACCCGATGAGCAGGCCGGTGAGCGCCATGATGATCAACGAGAGCACGTTGTAGACCACGTCGGAGGTCGTGCGCCCGATGAGCACCGCCGACGGCGACATCGGCAGCGACCGGAAGCGGTCGATGATGCCCTTCTGCATGTCCTCGGCCAGGCCGGCGCCCGTGAACGTCGCGCCGAACACGACGGTCTGGGCGAAGATGCCACCGATGAGGAACTCGCGGTAGCCGACCCCGCCCTCCGCGCCGATCGCGCCCTCGAAGACGAAGGCGAACAGCAGGATGAACATGATCGGGCTGACGAGCACGAAGACGAGCACCTCGGGCACCCGCTTGATCTTGATGAGGTTGCGCTTGGTGACGACCCAGCCGTCGCTGGCGGTGCGGGCGAGGGAGCTCATCGGCCGGCCTCCTTCTCGGTGGTGCCGGCCGCGCCGGACGCAGTCGCGGACTCGTCGGCCACCGCACCGGTGAGCGACAGGAAGACGTCGTCGAGGGTCGGCCGGCGGAGCCCGACGTCGAGCAGCGCGATGGAGGAGCCTTCGAAGGCGTCGAGCACGCGCCGGAGCGCGGGCACACCGTCGTCGACGGCCGCCGTGAGCGTGCGCCCGGTGTCGTCGGTCTGCACCTCGGCCCCGGCCATCGCGACGTCGGCCAGGATGGCGCGGGCGCGCTCGGCGTCGCCGCGCTCGCGCAGCACGGCCTCGATGCGCTCCCCGCCCACCTGGGCCTTGAGGTCGTCGGCGGTGCCGCGGGCGATCGCGCGGCCGTGGTCGATGACGACGATGTCGTCGGCGAGGCGGTCGGCCTCCTCCAGGTACTGCGTCGTCAGCAGCAGCGTCGAGCCCGATCCCACCAGCTCGCGGATGACGTCCCACATCTCGAGGCGGCTGCGCGGGTCGAGGCCCGTCGTCGGCTCGTCCAGGATGAGCACCGGCGGGGACGCGACGAGCGCCCCGGCCAGGTCGAGGCGGCGGCGCATGCCCCCGGAGTAGGTCTTCGAGGGCCGGTCGCCGGCGTCGGCGAGGGAGAAGCGCTCGAGCAGCTCCCGCGCGCGCTCACGCGCCCGGGCGCGGCCCAGCCCGTAGAGCCGGCCCACCATCTCCAGGTTCTCGAAGCCGGTCAGGTGCTCGTCGACCGCGGCGTACTGCCCCGAGAGACCGATCCGGCGCCGCACCCCGTCGGGGTCGCCCACCACGTCGACACCCGCGACCTCGGCCCGGCCCCCGTCCGGCTTCAGCAGCGTCGCGAGGATGCGCACCGCCGTCGTCTTCCCCGCCCCGTTGGGGCCGAGGAGGCCCAGCACCGTGCCCTCGGGCACGGCGAGGTCGAGCCCCGCGAGGGCTCGGACCTCGCCGTACCTCTTCTCCAGGCCCTCTGCTCGGATCATCTCTGCCATCGCGGTCCTTCCCCTGGGCGCGCACCACACGTGCGCGTCAGGATCACAGACCGCGGTGACAGTCCTGACTCATCGGTGGGTCAGGCCCAGGTCAGGCCCAGGTCAGGCCCAGGTGGGGACCGTCTGCGCGATCGTGCGCGGCGCGCGCCCCAGCAGGGTGGCGAGGTCGTCGCCGGTGCGAGCGAGCTCGCCGTCGAGGATGTTCTGGTCGGCGGCCACGAGGAAGCCGGCGGTGCCCTCGTCGAGCCCCGCTCCGAGGAGCACCTCGCGGTAGGTGTCGGCGGGGAGCGCGGCGTACGCGACCTCGCGACCGAGCACGTCCGCGAAGACGGCCGCGAGCTCGGCGTGGGTCCACGCCTCCTGGCCGACCAGCTCGTAGGCCGCACCGTCGTGGCCCTCGGAGGAGAGCACCACCGCGGCCGCCTCGGCGAGCTCGGCCCGCTCGACGCTGGAGACCCGGCCGTCGCCCGCCGCCGCGGCGACCTGGCCGCGCTCGGCCGCCTGGCCGAAGGCGGGGAGGTAGTTCTCGGTGTACCAGCCGTTGCGCAGGAACGTCCACGGCAGGCCGCTGGCCTCGATGAGCTCCTCGGTGACCTTGTGCTCCGGCGCGACGACCAGCGTCGGGCTGTCCACGTTGGTCACCGACGTGTAGACGATCCGCGCCACGCCGGCGGCCTTCGCGGCCTCGACGACGTTGCCGTGCTGCCGCGCCCGCTGGCCGACCGCGCTCGAGGAGACGAGCAGCAGCACGTCACCCGCCGAGAGCACCGACGCGTCGACGTCGTCGTAGTCGAGACGGGCGGTGCGTACGCCGCGGTCCGCCAGCACCTGGAGCTTCGCCGTGTCACGGGCCGTGGCCAGGACGTCGCCCGGCGCGACACCGCGCTCGAGCAGCTTCTCCACCACCAGTCGTCCGAGCTGTCCGCTCGCCGCCGTCACCACGATCGTCATGTCGTTCCTCCTCTGTTCGCGCACCGCGCCGTGCGGTGCTGTTCGAGGGGCTCAACGAGGACGGGTCAGCAACCCTTCCCGCACGGGGGTACCGACTTTGAAGTGGGGTACCCACCCCCAGGTAAGGTAGGCCCATGCCGCCGACGATCCCCCACCTCTCCGCCCTCGACACCGGCTGCCCCCACATGCGCCTCCTCGTCGAGCACGTGACGAGCAAGTGGGGACTGCTGGTGCTGCTGCAGCTCGACGGCCGCACCCTGCGGTGGAGCGAGCTCAAGCGAGCCATCCCCGGCGTCAGCGAGAAGATGCTGATCCAGACGCTGCAGACCCTCGAGGCCGACGGCCTCGTGCTGCGGGCGGCCCGGCCCGTCGTGCCCCCGCACGTCGAGTACTCGCTCACCGACGCCGGCCACGACGCCGCCGCCCTCCTCGCCCCCCTCGCCCTCTGGGCGCAGGACCGCGTGCGGGAGGGCTGAGGCGGGGCGTCACGCCCCGGTCAGCCCCGGCAGCACCGCGGGGGTCGGGTGGTGCGCGACGCCCGCGTGCGGGTCGCGCGCGGCGACGCCCTCCACCCACGGCCCCACGTGCACCGTCGCCGCGACGAGCTTCGGCACCCCGTGGAGCAGGGCGTGCTGCGCCTCGTGGGCGAGGTCGTGCGCCGCCGCCAGGTCGAGGCCGGGGTCGGCGAGCACCGCCACCTCGGCGCGGAGCCGGTGCCCGGTCCAGCGCAGCCGGAGGTCCTCCACGCCCCGTACCCCCTCCACCGCCCTCAGCGACCGCAGGGCCGCGTCGGTCAGCGCCGGGTCGACGGCGTCGAGGAGCCGGCCGAGCACGTCACGGGCGGCGCCCACGAGCACGACGAGGATCATCGCCGTGATGACGAGGCCGACCACGGGGTCGGCGGCCGGCACGCCGAGCATCACGCCGACGGCGCCGACGAGCACCGCCAGCGACGTGAACCCGTCGGTGCGCGCGTGGTGGCCGTCCGCGACGAGCGCGGCCGAGCCGATGCGCCGTCCGGTGCGGATCCGGTAGGCCGCCACCGCCTCGTTCCCCACGAACCCGATGAGGCCCGCGACCGCGACGGCCACCGGCGCCTCGACGGTCCGCGGGTGCAGCAGCCGGTCGATGCTCTGCCAGCCGGCGACCACCGCGGAGAGCGCGATCATCGCGACGACGAAGAGACCGGCGAGGTCCTCGGCACGCCCGAACCCGTAGGTGAAGCGCCGCGTCGGCGCCCGGCGCCCGAGGAGGAACGCGATCCACAGCGGCACCGCCGTGAGCGCGTCGGAGAAGTTGTGGACGGTGTCGGCCAGCAGCGCGACCGACCCCGTGAACGCGACGACGACCGCCTGCGCCAGCGCCGTCGCCAGCAGCACGGCCAGGCTGATCTTCAGCGTGCGGATCCCGACGGCGCTCGCCTCCAGCGCCGCGTCGAGGGAGTCGGCCGGGTCGTGGCTGTGCGGCCGCACGGCGTGGGCGAGGCGGGCGCGCCACCCGGGACGCGCCGGCCCGTGACCGTGACCGTGACCGTGGCCGTGACCGTGGCCGTGACCGTGGCCGTGGCCCGCGCTCACCGCGCGCCCTCCGCGTGGTGCGCGGGGACCCCGCCGGCGGCGTGCTCGGCGTGGTGCAGCGCGTCGACGACGAGGGTGCGCACGTGGTCGTTCGCGAGGCGGTAGAACACCTGGTTGCCCTGCCGCCGCGTCGTCACCATCCGCCCCATCCGCAGCTTCGCGAGGTGCTGCGAGACCGCGGCCTGCGGCTTGGCGACCCGCTCGGCCAGGTCGTTGACGCTCAGCTCGCCGTCGCGCAGCGCCGACAGCAGCCGCACGCGGGTGGCGTCGGCGAGCAGCCGGAAGATCTCGACGGCCAGGTCCACCTCGTCGTCGGCGGGACCCGCGACGACGCCTCTATCTGCACGCATGCGCATATGCTAAGGCGACTACCTGCCCCCGCCAACCCCTACGGTGGCCCCATGCCTGCCGAGGTACGACGCGGCGCCGACGCCTTCCGCACCGTCACCGACGACCGCACGACCACCCACGCGTTCTCGTTCGGCGCCCACTACGACCCGGCCAACCTCGGGTTCGGCCCGCTGGTCGTCCACAACGACGACCGCGTGGCACCCGGTGGCGGCTACCCCGACCACCCGCACACCGACGTCGAGATCGTGACCTGGGTGCTCGACGGTGCCCTCACCCACACCGACACGGGCGACCCGGCGGGCGGCAGCGCGACGCTGGGAGCCGGGACCGTCCAGGTCACCAGCGCCGGCAGCGGCATCCGGCACAGCGAGCTCGTCGACCCCGACGCCGGCCCGACACGCTTCCTCCAGGCCTGGGTGCGCCCCGACGCGCGTGGCGACCGGCCGCGCACCACGCGCGCCACCGTCGATCCCGCGGACCTCGCCGCCGGGCTCGTGCCCGTCGCAGGCGGCCCCGACGCGCCACCGGTCGGCACCCGCGGGGCCACGTTGTGGGTCGCGCGGCCGCGCCGCGGCGTACCCCTGCGGCTGCCCGACGCGCCCCTGCTCCACCTGTACGTCGCGCGTGGCGCGCTCGACGTTCCCGCAGCGCCAGGGCTCAGGGAGGGGGATGCCTGGCGGCTGCGGGACGCCGGCGAGATCGACGTCGTACCCCAGGACGACCGCACGGAGCTCGCTGTGTGGTCGTTCGGAGCCGGTCGCTAGTCGGACGGGTCTGCGGCGACGACGGATTCGAGACGCTCGTGCAACCGGGCACGCACCTCGTCGGGCGTCAGCTGCGCGCGGGCGCGCTGGTCACGGGCGATGACGACGCCGGTCGCGGTGACGCCGGCGAGACCGGCGAGGCCGAGCACCTTCCAGAGCTTCACGGGCCCAGTGTGCCTCGCCCCACCGACGGCGGCTCGGCTCGACTCAGCCCAGCGCCGCCGGGTCCATCCACATGACCTCCCAGATCTGGCCCTCCGGGTCACGGAACGACCACCCGAACATCGGGCCGTCGTCCTGCGGCTCGCCCGCCGGCGAGCCCCCGAGCGCCAGCGCCCGCTCGACGAGGGCCCGGACGTCGTCGGCGCTGCCCGCGGAGAGGCAGTAGAGCGCCCCGGTGCCGCTCGCGGGCGCGGTGGTGCCGTGGAACGAGTGGAAGTAGGCGTGCTCGAGGAACATCACGGACGTCAGCGCGTTGAGCTGCACCGACACGGCCCGGTCGTCGCTGAACGCCTCGTTGACGGTGAAGCCGAGCTCGCTCCAGAACGCGCGGGTGGCGGCCGGGTCGGCGACCGGGAGGTTGACGAAGAGCATCCGCTCGTTTGCCTGCTGCGGGGTGGGCTGCGTGGTGGTCATGGTGGGGATCCCCTCGTGGTGCGGCCCCTCGTGGGCCGGTCACGTGCTCCGACCGGGCGACCGGCGCCCACTCATCGGCCCCGGACCGATGAGTTCCGGGCCCCGGTGGGGTCATGATGGTCGTCCGTCCCTGTCCCACCCCCCAGGAGCGCCCGGTGACCACCGACCTGACCACGGAGCTCGACGACTTCGACGCCCTGACCGCGCGCTACCGCCGCGAGCTCCTCGCGCACTGCTACCGGATGAGCGGGTCGACCCACGAGGCGGAGGACCTCGTGCAGGAGACCTTCCTCCGCGCCTGGAAGGCGTCGCGCAGCTTCGAGGGCCGCAGCTCGGTGCGCACCTGGCTCTACCGCATCGCCACGAACGTCTGCCTCACCAACCTCGAGAGCAAGCCCCGGCGACCGCTGCCGAGCGCCCTCGGCACGCCGGAGGCGACCGTCGGCGAGCTCGCCCCCGACGCCGAGGTCCCGTGGCTGGAGCCCGTGCCCGACGCGGCGGTCGTCGTCGCTGAGCGGGACTCGATCCGCCTCGCGTTCGTCGCGGCGCTCCAGCACCTGCCGGCCCGTCAGCGCGCGGTGCTGATCCTCCGCGACGTGCTCCGCTGGACCGCGAAGGAGACCGCCGCCGCGCTCGACACGTCGGTCGCCGCGGTGAACTCGGCCCTCCAGCGCGCGCACGCCCAGCTGCAGCAGCAGGGCCTCACCGACGAGACCGTGGCGGAGGACCTCAACCCCGCCCAGCAGCGGCTCCTCGACCGCTACGTCGACGCCTTCTGGCGCAAGGACCTCACCGCGATCGTCGAGCTCCTGACCACCGAGGCGAGCTGGGAGATGCCGCCCTTCACCGGCTGGTACGTCGGCGCGGACGTCATCGCCGAGCTCATCGGCACGAAGTGCCCGGGCGGCGGCTACGACATGCCGATGGTGCGCACGGACGCCAACGGCGCGCCGGCCTTCGGTCTCTACATGCGCACCCCCGCCGGCCACTTCGAGCCCTTCCACCTGCAGGTGCTCGACCTCGACGGGGACCGCGTGCGCCACGTCAGCGCCTTCTTCGACACCCGGCTGTTCGCGACGTTCGGGCTCCCGCCCCGGCTGCCGGCCGACCACGTCCCGGGTGCCGACCCGGTGACCGCGGGCACGCCGTGACCGTCGGCGACCTGGCCGTCCCGGTCGAGGTCGCCCTGCTGGAGCGTGCGCTGGCGTGGACCGGCGGCCGGCTCGCGACCGTCGAGCCGCACCACCTCGCGCTCCCGACGCCGTGCGCCGGGTGGACGCTCGAGCAGCTGCTCGCCCACATGGAGGACGGCCTCGACGCGTTCAGCGAGGCCGCCGCCGGCTTCGTCGTGCCCCTGCCGCCGCCACGGCTGCCCGAGCACCCGGTGCCGCTCGTGACCGTGCTGCAGGCGAAGGCCTGCGCGTTGCTGGGCTCGTGGTCACGACCGACGCTTCCCGCCGTGCGCACGGGGTCGGCGCACCTGGCGGCAGGCACGCTCGTCGCCACGGCGGCCCTCGAGATCACCGTGCACGGCTGGGACGTCGCCGCCACCGTCGACGCCCGGCGCCCCCTGCCGCCCGAGGACCTCGCGCGGGCGCTGCTCCCGGTCGCCGGCGCCGTCGTCACGCCGCAGGACCGGCCCCACCGGTTCGGCTCCCCGGTGCCGCCGGCGCCGACCGCGTCGTACGCCGCCCGGCTCGTCGGGTTCCTCGGCCGGCGGCCCTGACGTCCGTCAGCGCTCGGACCACACCCCCAGCTCGTTGCCGGTGGGGTCGGTGAAGTGGAACCGGCGGCCACCGGGGAAGGAGTACGGGCCCTGCGTCACCGTTCCGCCCGCCGCCTCCACCGCGGCCAGGGTGGCGTCGAGGTCGGCCGAGTAGAGCAGCACGAGCGGGCGACCCGGACGCTCGTCGTCCAGCGCGAGGCCGCCGCCCTCGTGGTCGCTGCCGGGATCGTCGTGGAAGCCCGTGTAGCCCGGCCCGTAGCTCGTCGTGCGCCAGCCGAACGCGTCGGCGTAGAAGCTCGTCGAGGCACCGAGGTCGCCGACGGACAGCTCGACGTAGTCGATCGTGTGGTGGAGAGGCATGCGACGACCGTAGGCCGTGCCGCCGACAGCTCTCGGCTACCAGCCGACGAGCACCCGCACCTGGTCGGCGAGGCCGACCGGGTCGAACGGCTTGGCGATGACGCCCGCCACGGCGAGGTCCGCCCAGGGCTCCGGCTCGCCGGGCACCGTCAGCTTCGCCGTCACCAGCACGATGGGGATGTCGGCGGTCGCCGGGTCCCCCAGCAGGGTCGCCGCTGCAGCCAGGCCGTCCATCTCCGGCATCATCACGTCCATCAGCACGACGGACGGCCGGTGCTCCCGCGCCGCTGCGACCGCCTCGCGCCCGTCGGTCGCCGTCACGACCCGCCAGCCGGCGAACGACGTCAGCGCCAGCTCGACGAGGAGCCGGATGTCGTCGTCGTCGTCCACGACGAGCGCGAGGGGGGAGGTCATCGACCCTGGAAGTCCGCCGCGACGTACGTCTGCGTGTCGAGCGTGCTCATCGTCGCGCCTCCGGACCGGTCGAGTATCGCCACGATACCGGCCTCCAGCTGGAGCTGGTCGCGGTTGAAGGAGCACATGTCCCAGACGCAGACCGCCTGCTCGGCCCGGAGGCGCTCGACGATCGTCTCGACCATGGACTCGAAGGCGCGGTGCCGGTGGAAGCGCGGGTCGACCAGCGTGAAGCCGAGGTAGTAGACCGCGGAGCGCGCGGACTCCTCGGGGAAGCGCGCGGCGTAGTACTCCGGGCTGATCCAGACGATCGCGTCGAGCTGGTTGGTGAACGTCGAGATGCCCACGATGGCCCCGTCGGGGTCGATCGCGACGTACTTGTCGACGCGCTCGTCCGCCATCTCCTCGGCGAACTCCTCGTGGGTGAGCACGTGGCGCGCCGCCGCCAGCACCCGCAGCGGACCGAACGCCGCCTCGTAGAGGCCGTAGAGCCGCGCCACCTCCTCCGGGGAGGCGCCCAGCGCGGACCGTCGCTCGACCCGCACGGCGACCCGTTCCGCGCCGCTCACCACGCGGCGCCCCAGCCCCTGGCCTCGTACGCCGCGACGACGACCGCGCAGACCGGCAGGTCGTCGCAGTGCACGCCCACGATCTCCTGGTGGATCTCCCCCACCGGGATCCCGCGCCGCTCGGCCATGTCGGTCAGCGTCAGCCGGATCAGCTCCTGCACCGACTCCGAGCTGCCGCCGTGGTGCTCGACGAAGTAGCCACCCTTCTCGCCCCCGTGGGTCCACCCGATGCCGGCCCAGGCGGACGCCCCGCGCAGCTCGGCGTGGGCCACGGACAGCACGCAGTAGAGGCGATCGCCGTGCGTGGCCGGGAACGGGCTGTGGTCGCCGCGACGGATCTCCGCGCTCGGCGGCACGACCGAGGAGAGGGGGATGAGGTTGAGGTCGCCCACGCCCGCGGCGTGCAGCGCGTCGTCGAAGGCCGACAGGGGGGTCTGTCCGGTGCCGGTCGCGGACCGCACCGAGATGACCAGGGGCGCTCCCCCACCGCTCGGCGTGGTGGGGGCGTCGTCGTGGGGACTCACTTCACTCCTCGCTGCTCGTGCTGGACGCAGCCGACGCCGCGCCGTCGCCGCCGGCATCGGTGCCGGCGGACCGGGGGAGGGTAAACCAGAAGGTCGTGCCGACACCGACCTCGCTGGTCACCCAGATCCGACCTTTCATCTGGTGGACGATCTCGCGGGTGATCGCGAGGCCGAGGCCCATCCCGCCCTCGCGGCGGACGTCGGACGAGTCGACCTGCCGGAACCGCTCGAAGACGGCCTCGATCTGGGCCTCGGGGATGCCGCGGCCCTGGTCGTGGACGCCCACCACCACCTCGTCGCCGGTCCCGTCGGCCGTGACCCTGACCTCGGTGCCGGGCTCCGAGAACTTCAGCGCGTTGCCCACGAGGTTCGTGATCACCTGCCCGAACCGGCCCTCGTCGGCGACGACCACGGAGTCGTCCGCGGCCGCGGTGACGCGGATGCACCGCGCGTCGGCGAGCGCGTCGACCGCCCCCAGCCCGTCGGCGATCAGGGCGTCGACCCGGTGGGGGACGATCTGCATCGGCATCTGGCCGGAGCTCAGGCGCTCGACGTCGAGGATGTCGTTGACGAGGCGGCCGAGCCGCTCCGAGTTCTCGGTGGCCATGCGCAGGAGGCGGGGGCCGGGCGCCGGCAGCGGCCCGGCGACCCCGTCGTCCAGCATCTGCAGGCTGCCCTGGATCGCGGTGAGCGGGGTGCGCAGCTCGTGGCCCACCACCGAGAGGAACTGGCGCTTCATCCGCTCCACCTCGCGCCGCTGCGTGGCGTCACGGAAGGCCACGACGGCGCCGCTGACGGACCCGTCGTCCTCGAGGATCGGGCTGGCGGTGATCTCGACCTCGAGCCGCACGCCGTCGCCCCGCACGTAGACGTCGTCCTCCGAGGCCGTCGTGCTCCCCAGCTGGATGGCCTCGGTGATGTAGCAGGCCACGAGCGGGTCCTCCGCGCCCTCCAGGTCGGTGTGGAACAGCGTGTGCGCGTGGGTGGTGCGGTCCAGCTCGCCGTCGAGGCCCAGCATCTCCCGCGCGGAGCGGTTCATCAGCGTGATCCGCCCCTCCCGGTCCACCGCGTAGATGCCGTCGCCGACGCTGTCGATGAGGGCGCTGCGCTCCCGCAGCAGGTGGCGCAGGTCCCCGGTCTGGGCGTCGACCGTGCGCTCGAGGCCCCGGCGGAGCGCGTGGTTCTCGGAGATGAGGAGCATCTGCCGGGCTGCGGCCGACATCACGAGGACGAGCCAGAGCATGCCCGTGCCGGTCCGGACGTCGCGGGGGACACCCGCGACGATCTGGATGACGCCGGCGCCGAGGATGATCGCGAAGACCGCACCGGTGCTGGCGATGCCGCCGGGCCGCCGTCGCCGCTCGCGCCGGCCCGCACGCCCGGGCACCGCGGTCGCGACGGCGATCGTCAGGTAGCCGAGGATCCAGCCCAGGTCGGTCCACGTGCCGAAGACGTAGGACCCCTCGGCGTCGAGCACGGCGTAGTGCAGGTCGCCCACGGCGTAGCAGAAGAAGCCGATCATCAGCAGGGCGAGCGCCGAGCGGTCCACCTCGTCGGCGCGGAGGAGCTGGCTCGCCGCGGCGGTCACGACGATGACGTCGAGCACCGGGATCACGAGCACGACGGCCCGCTCGAGACCGCCGCCCTGCGTCGAGGCGAGGAGCTGGGAGTAGACGAGCGCGCTCGCGATGATGAGGGCCGCGCAGCCGCCGACGACCCCGTCGAGGATGCGCGTCGTGGCCTCCGTGCGCGAGAGCTTCTCCTGCGGGAAGAGGAGGATGCCGACGATCGCGATGAGCAGGGCGACGCCGATGGTGGCGTCGACGGCGGGACCGCCGAGCGAGCCACCCACCAGCACCGCGACGACGCCGTTGCCGGCCGCGGCGATCGTGGCCGCGACGGCGAGCATCGACCAGGCACGACGGCGGGGACCGGCGCTCCCCGCGGCGCGGATGAAGCAGCCCACCGCGGCGACGAGGCCCGCGGCCAGCAGGAAGACGGTGGCGACGTTCGGGTGCGGGTGCCCGGTGCTCAGCACGACGACAGCGGTCAACGCGAGGGCACCCAGGGCGACGACGGCCGCCACGTGCCCACGAGAATTGCCCACAGCCGGCCGACCTTCCCTCCGCCCCGTGGGGCCATGGTGACACGTCCGGCGACACCTGGCCGCAGGACCGTGATGGAGTGGGTGCGTGCGCACCCCGCTGCCCGACTACCTGACCGAGGTGCTGGAGGTCTGCGGCACCGACTCCAGCGGCGAGCTCGCCGCCTACATCCCGGAGCTCGCCGCCGCTGATCCCGACCGGCTCGCGCTCGGCCTCTGCACCGTCGACGGCACGGGGTACGCCGTCGGCGACGACGCCGTCCGCTTCTCGATCCAGTCCATCTCGAAGCCGTTCGCCTACGCGCTCGCCCTCGCCGACCTCGGCCTCGACGCCGTGCTCGCCAAGGTCGGCGTCGAGCCCTCGGGCGAGGCCTTCAACGAGCTGTCGCTCGAGGAGGACTCCGGTCGTCCGCTCAACCCGATGATCAACGCGGGCGCGATCACCGTGCACGCACTGGTGGGCATGGACCGGGTACGGCGCGGGTTCGCCGCCTTCGCCGGCCGCGAGCTCGCGGTGGACGACGAGGTCAGCTCCTCCGAGCTCGCCACCGCCGACCGCAACCGCGCGATCGCCTACATGCTGCGCAACCACGGCATCGTCGAGGACGATCCGCAGGAGGTCGTCGCGGGCTACACGGAGCAGTGCTCGCTGCTCGTCGACGTCGCCGACCTGGCCGCGATGGCCGCGACGCTGGCCAACGGCGGCGTCCAGCCCGTCACGGGCGAGGAGGTCGTGCCCCGCTGGGTGGCCCGGCAGGTGCTGAGCGTGATGGCGACCTGCGGGATGTACGACGCCGCGGGCGACTGGTTCACCACCGTCGGCATCCCCGCCAAGTCGGGCGTCTCCGGCGGGCTCATCGGCGCGCTGCCGGGACGCGCCGGGCTCGCCGTCTTCTCCCCCCGCCTCGACCAGCACGGCAACTCGGTCCGCGGCGTGCAGGTCTTCGAGCGGCTCTCCACCGACATGGGCATGCACCTCATGGAGGTGCCGCCTCCCGCCCGCTCGCTGGTGCGCGAGCGGGCTCCCCTGCCCACGGGCGACGGTCACGGCGAGGTGTTCGAGCTCCAGGGGTCGGTCGACTTCGTCGGCATGGAGCGCTTCCTCCGCGAGCTCGCCGACGAGGCCCCGAGCGAGTCGGCCGTCGTCCTGGACCTGACGCGGGTCCACGAGGTGCGCGACGTCGGTCGGCGCATGCTGCTCGAGGGCGCCCGCCGCCTCAGCCTCGACGGCCACCGGGTCGAGTTCGTCGACCCCGACGGCATGCTCGCCGCCTTCCCCGACGGCGACTCCGGCCCGGGCGAGGGCGACGCGGACGGCGACGGTCGCCCGGACGGCGCCGAGTCGGCCGCCGACGACCCGTTGGTCGACGTCGGCGACGGGATCCAGGCGCGCGTGCGGCGGCGCCGGTAGGCGGGTCGGCTCCGGCCCCCTCCCGTCCCTCCCCTCCGTCTCGCCCCTCCTCCTCACCCCTCCTCGTGTAACGCGGTGTTCGTGCTACTAGTGCGGTGGTCGACCACTGCTCCAGTAGCCCGGACACCGCGTTACACGGGGGCCGGACGACGCAGCCTGCGAGGATGCCCACCGTGGATGCCTACAGCCTCACCCTCCCGGGCGCGGTCGACCTCACGCGCACGGGCGACCTCTGGCTCTTCCGCGGCCGCTCGGGCGCCGACCGCGCGATCCGGGCGGTCACGAACGCCCCCGTCAACCACGTCGGCATGGCCGTCGTGCTCGAGGACATGCCACCGCTCATGTGGCACGCGGAGCTCGGCAAGGGCCTGCTCGACGTCTGGACGGGCAGCCACCACCGCGGCGTCCAGCTCCACGACCTGCGGGACGCGGTCGAGCAGTGGTGCGGCCGCTACGAGCAGCACGCGTGGCTGCGCCAGCTCGACGTGCCGGGCGCGGGTGACAGCGGCGTGACGCCGGAGATGGAGGCGGCGGTGCTCCGCACCATCGCGCGGCTCGACGGCACCCCGTTCCCGGCCACGGCGGCGCTGGCGGGCCGGTGGGCGCGCGGCCGGCTGCGGCGTACGGCGCGGGTGGAGGAGACCTACTGCGCCGAGGTGGTGGCCGCGACGTACCAGGCCATGGGCCTCCTCGAAGGCGAGCGCCCGACGAACTACTACGACCCCGGCAAGTTCTGGTCGGGCGACCACCTCGACCTGCAGCAGGGCGCGACGCTGGGCACCGAGATCGCCGTCCGGGTCTGAGTCACCGCGGCGCGTCGGGAACACACGGCGCCGCCGCGTGTTGGGCACGGGGAACGGACGATCCCGACCACCCCAGGAGCAACCTGTGCCCTCCTCGCACGACGCCCTCGACCTCGGCCCCCTCACCCTCGGCGGCAACGTCTTCGGCTGGACCGCCGACCGCGACGCCTCGTTCGCGGTGCTCGACGCCTGGCTGGAGGCCGGCGGACGCTCGATCGACACGGCCGACATGTATCCCCAGTGGGTCGACGGCCGCTCCATCGGCGACTCCGAGCGGATCATCGGCGCGTGGGTGGCCGACCGCGGCGTGCGCGACCAGGTCGTCATCGCCACGAAGGTCGGCCAGGGCGACGGTCGCGAGGGGCTCGCCCCCGACAACGTCCGCCGCGCGCTCGAGGAGTCGCTCGAGCGGCTCCAGACGGACCGGGTGGACCTCTACTACGCGCACGTCGACGACGACGCGGTCCCGCAGGAGGAGTACGTCGCGGCCTTCGGCGCCCTCGTCGCGGAGGGCAAGGCGCTCCACCTGGGCGCCTCCAACTTCGCGCCCGCCCGGCTCCGCTCGGCGGTGGCCATCGCCGCCGAGGCAGGCGTCACCCCGTTCACCGTGAGCCAGGACCGCTGGAACCTCCTCGCGCGCGAGATCGAGGCCGAGCTCGTGCCCACGCTCGCGGAGCTGGGGATCAGCGAGTCGCCGTACTCCGCCCTCGCCAGCGGCTTCCTCACCGGCAAGTACACCCCCGGCGCCACCGTCGACTCCCCGCGGGCGGGCACCGCGGCCGGGTACGCCGAGAAGCCCGGCGCCGACCGGGTCCTCGCCGCCCAGCGGGAGATCGCCCAGGCCCACGGCGTCACGCCCACGGCCGTCGCCCTGGCCTGGCTGCGCGCGCAGCCCGTCGTCTCGGCGCCGATCGCGAGCGCCCGCAGCGTCGAGCAGCTGCCCGCGCTGGTGGAGGCGCTGACGCTCGAGCTGGGCGCGGACGAGGTCGCGGCGCTCACCGTCTGAGGTCGTGGCGCCAGCGCGTCGACCGCCGCGTCAGGCCGTGCTCCGGCTCCGCCGTCGTCCGCCCGGGGGCTGGTCCCGTCCCCGGGCCCGGGCGCGGAACGTGGCCGGCGTCGTGGCGGTCCGGTGCGCGAAGTACTTCACGAAGTTGCTCGTGTCGGGGAAGCCGAGCCGCGCGGCGATCCGCTCCACCGGCTGGTCCTCGTGGGTGAGCAGCCGTTTGGCCTCGAGCACCACCCGCTGGTCGATGAACTCCTTCGCACCCACTCCGGTAGCGGTGATGGTCGCTCGGCGCAGGGTTCGCGAGGAGTAGCCGAGCTCCCGGGCGTAGTGCTCGACGTCGCGGTGCTGGACGAAGCCGACCTCCACCAGCCTGCGGAAGGCGAGGAACGGCTCGGAGTGCTCCGGCGCGGCCGCCGTGCCGAGCTGGCCGCTGGGGTCGGTGAGCCGGAGCAGGAGCGCCGCCAGGAGATGGTGCAGCACCGGAAGTCGCACGTGGCTGTGTCGGGGCAGCGACTCGAACTCGAGGCGCAGGTGATCGAGCGAGCGGACGGTTGCCGCGGCGCTCTCGCTGTCGGGTGTCCACAGGGTGCGCCCGAAGGGGTCACCGACGCCGGCGGCACTGGCCGCAGAGGGGTCGAGGGCTTCCTCGCGGAACAGGACCAGGGCTCCGTCGACGCCGCTGAGGTCGCCGAAGCGCTGCACCTGCCCGGGTCGGACCCACAACCACGATCCGGCGCCCACCGCGTACTCGCGGAAGTCGACGGTGTGCACCATCTCGCCACCGTCCAAGTGCAGCAGCAGGTGGAACTCGGGTCGTTCGGTGCGGCGGCCGACTCCCCGCCTCGCCATGCGTCGCCTCAGCTGCTCGAGGGTGACCACCTCGAGGAGGTCCCCACCCGCGCCGGCTGCGTAGGGCACTCGCTGCACATCGGGATGTCCGTTTCTCACCATCAGGAGTCCCTTCGTCACCTCGTGACGGTCGACGTCGACTTCTACCGTAGTGAGTGTCCGGAACACCCGGGCAACTGCTACCGCCGAGCACCCGCCGGCGGATCGCCACTCCGTCGTCGAACCCGACGTGACCCGCAGGAGACCGATATGAACCAGGTACAGATCACCTACGCCTTCGACGCCTACTGCGGCTGGTGCTACGGCTTCGGGCCGACCGTCCGGGCGTTCGCCGCCGAGAATGCCGACCGGGTGGACATCCGGGTCCTCTCCGGTGGGCTCTTCTCCGGCGACCGCGCACAGCCGATCGGCGCCTTCCCCCACATCCCGGAGGCCAACAAGCGGATCAGCGACCTGACCGGCGTCGAGTTCGGCGCCGCCTACGAGCGGGTCCTCGCCGACGGCACCCTGGTGATGGACTCCGCCGACGCAGCCGCCGGCCTGGTTGCCCTGCGCCGGCAGCGGCCCGACGCGGTGCTCGAGCTCGCCGGAGCGGTCCAGCGCGCCTGGTACCTCGACGGCCGCAGCCTCTCCGACCCCGGGGTCTACCGCGACATCGCCGCGAGCCACGACATCGACCCCGACGCCGTCGGCGACGCACTCACCGACCCGTCGGTCCGTGTCGAGGCCGAGCGGGACGTGCGCCAGGTCCGCCAGCTCGGGGTGGACCACTACCCCACCCTGCTGCTCCACACCGGCGACGGCCTCCAGCAGCTCGGCGGACCGGTCTCCGGCGCCGCGGCCCTGACCGCCGCGCTCGACCAGCACCTCGCGCGCGCCCGGTAGTCCGACGCGACCCCACCGCAGAGCAGACCCGCTCCCCGAGCGTGGCGTTGACGCGGGACCCGTGGAGCCCGTGCGCGGCGCCCGGAACGCAGCCGGACCAGGAGGCGCTCTGTGCAGATCGGTGCACAACGCACGAGGCCCACCTGCATTTCTGCAGGTGGGCCACTGTGCGCGAGGGGGGAGTTGAACCCCCACGCCCTTTCGGGCACACGGACCTGAACCGTGCGCGTCTGCCTATTCCGCCACTCGCGCGTGAAGCCGGGCAAACGTATCCCAGCCCCCCGCCGATCCCCAAACCGAGCACGGTCCCGGCTGGACCCCCACCGCCGTGGGAGACGGCCCCGCCACCCCGCCATGGTTACGATCGGCACCACCCGCCACCGAGCGCGGGGGCGGCTGCGTGCCCGCACGCCGCGAGCAGACCGACGGACGACGAGTGGTCCCGCCCGACGGGCGTGGCGGAGGAGGTGGGTGATGAGCGGAGGCTTCCAGCGTTTCGAGAGCCGCCTGGAGTCCATGATCTCCGGCGTGTTCGCCCGCGCCTTCCGCAGCGCCGTCCAGCCCGTCGAGATCTCGGCGGCGCTGCAGCGCGAGGTCGACAACAACGCCCAGATCCTGAGCCGCGACCGGCGCCTCGTGCCCAACGACTTCCACGTCGAGCTCTCCCGCACCGACCTGGACCGGTTGGGCCCCTACGCGTCGACGCTGTCCCAGGAGATGGCCGACAGCCTGCGCGACCACGCGGACGCGCAGTCCTACGTGTTCCCGGGCCCCGTGCAGATCAGCTTCGAGGTCGCCGAGGACCTCCCCACGGGTCGCCTCCGCGTGCGGAGCCGCGCCCAGGCGAAGGTCACGAGCAACGCGACGAACACGCAGGTGGGTCGCGCGACGGCGTACCTCGAGATCAACGGCACCCGGCACCCCCTCACCCCGCCCGGAGCGGTGGTGGGCCGGGGCACCGACGCCGACGTGCGCATCAACGACCCGGGCGTGAGCCGCCGCCACATCGAGTTCCGGGTGGGGAGCAGCCAGCACGGCGGCCCCCTCCAGGTGTCGGTCGTGGACCTCGGCTCGACGAACGGCATGCTGGTCGACGGCCAGAAGGTCGCCCAGTCTCCGCTCGACGACGGCTCGGTGGTGCGGATCGGCAACACGACGATGACGGTGCGCCTGGTCGCGGAGGGAGCCCGATGAGCGAGCTGACCCTGTTCCTGCTGCGGTGCGGCTACCTGGCGATCCTCTGGATCTTCGTGCTCGCCGCCGTCTCGGTGGTGCGCGCCGACATGTTCGGCACGCGCGTGCCGGCGACGCCGAAGACGAAGGCCGGCCCGAAGGGCAAGGCGCCGAAGCAGCCCCCGCCGCGCCGCCGGGGCGCGCCGACCCACGTCATCGTGGTGCAGGGCGTCAACGCCGGGGCGCGCGCCGAGCTCGACGGGCGACCGATCCTCATCGGCCGCGGGAACGACGCGGCGATCCGCCTCGATGACGACTACGTCTCCACCCGCCACGCGCGGATCGCGCAGTCGGGGGACCAGTGGTTCGTCGAGGACCTGGGCTCCACCAACGGCACCTACGTCGGCACGGCGCGCATCTCGCAGCCGACCACGCTCACGCTCGGCGCCCAGGTGCGGATCGGCAAGACCATTCTCGAGCTGAGGAAGTAGGCCGCCGTGACGAGCACTCCCGACGGTCCCCGCACTCCCCGCGACCCGGGCGACCGGGACGACCAGGACGACAGCACCCGCGAGGTGCCGACGATCCGTCCGGGGGCCTCCCCCGAGGACCAGGCGTTCGCCCCCGCCGCGGACGACACCGCCCCCCGTCCCGTCATCCCGGCGGAGCCGGAGCCCGAGGAGCGCGTCGACTACACGGAGATCGGCCCCAACGAGACCACGGGCGAGGTGCCCGCGGTCCCCGGCGACCGGGTCGGGCTCCACCTCGACTTCTCGGCGGTCTCCGACGTGGGCCGGGTGCGCAAGGACAACCAGGACTCCGGGTACGCCGGCCCCCACCTCCTCGCCGTCTGCGACGGTGTCGGCGGCGCGGCCCGCGGTGACATCGCCTCGAGCACGGCCATCAGCCAGCTGCGCAAGCTGGACGACGGGCCCGCCGACGACCTCCTCGGCCAGGTCGCGGGCGGCCTGCTGCGCGCGCACAACCGCATCGGCGAGCTCGTCGACGACGACCCCAGCCTCAACGGCACCAGCACGACCGCGACGGTCGGCGTCTTCGACGGCGCCCGGCTCGGGGTCGCCCACGTGGGCGACAGCCGGGCCTACCTGGTGCGCTCCGGCGAGATCACGCAGCTCACGAAGGACCACACCTTCGTGCAGAGCCTCATCGACGAGGGCCGGATCACCGAGGCGGAGGCGCGGACGCACCCGCACCGCAACCTCATCCTCAAGGCCCTCGACGGCGTCCACGAGACCGACCCCGACCTCTTCCTGGTCGACCTCGCCGAGGGCGACCGGCTCCTGCTCTGCAGCGACGGGGCGTGCGGCGTGCTCGACGACGACCGTCTGCTCGACATCCTCGGGTCCGGCACCCCCGACTTCGCCGCCATCGAGCTCGTGCGAGCCAGCCTCGAGGCGGGCAGCACCGACAACGTGACCTGCGTGGTCGCCGACGTCACCCGGCAGCCCGTGGAGACCGAGCCCCTGCTCGTCGGGGCCGCGGCCGACCTGCCGCGCCGCGCCAGCGGGCTCACCGGCCTCTTCCGGGGCCACCGCTCCGGTGACACGGGCGAGATGGAGCCGGTGCAGGCGACGATCCCGCCCGACGTCGGCTGGGCGATCCCGAGCGACCCCATCGACCCCGAGGCGGCGCGCTACGCGCCCCTGCCGCCCCGCCGGTTCGTGTGGGTCAAGCGCTTCTTCTGGCTGGTCGTCGTCGCCGGTCTCCTCGCCGCGGCGGTCGGGGCGGGCTACGGCTTCCTCCAGGGCCGCTACTACGTCGGCGTGCAGGACGGCGAGGTCGTCGTCTACCGCGGCTTCGACTACAGCCTGGCCGGGTTCTCGCTGCAGGACGCCGTCGAGGGCACCGACATCTCGATCGAGGACGTCGAGGCGGTCAACCCCCGCCTCGCGGACGCGATCCAGGACGGCCTGCCCGTCCACGACGACGTCGACAGCGCCAAGGAGGAGTTCGAGCGGCGCTGGACGACGGCCCTCGAGGACGCCGAGGCCGCGGGCACCACCGGCGGCGGCTCGGGCGAGGAGGCCCCGGGCCAGACGCCCGGCGAGACCGAGGACATGCCGTCCTCCCCGACGTCGGGCCCCACCTCCGCTCCGACCGCCGAGCTGCAGTCCGCCGGCGCCGACTCGCGCGAGGTCGGCTGACGATGTCGCAGGTCACCTCCGCATCCCCCGACCAGTTCGTGCACCGGTCCCGCCGGGGCGCCGAGCTCTTCCTCCTGCTCCTGGCCCTCGGCGTCGGGGCCGGCGCCTACGCGGCGGTCGGTCTCGGCATCGAGGGCGAGGTCCCGCCCGACATGATCGGCTACACGGGCTGGCTGGCCGTGCTGATGATCGCCGCGCACGTGGCGATCCGCATGACGGCGCAGTACGCCGACCCGATCCTGCTCCCCGTCGTCGCCGCCCTCAACGGGCTCGGCCTCGCGGTGATCCACCGGCTCGACCTGGCCAACAACAGCAACTTCGCCCGCCAGCAGCTGATCTGGATGACCCTCGGCGTGGTGCTGTTCATCCTGACCATCACCCTGCTGCGCGACCACCGGGTGCTGCAGCGCTACACCTACACCTCGGGCCTCCTGGCGATCGGCCTGCTGCTGCTGCCGATGATGCCGCTCATCGGCAACGAGGTGCGGGGCGCCCGCATCTGGATCAACGTCGCCGGCTTCTCCTTCCAGCCGGGCGAGATCGCGAAGCTGCTGCTCGTCATCACCTTCGCGGGCTACCTCGTGCTGCACCGCGACGCGCTGGCGCTCGCGGGCCGCCGCCTGCTGTTCGTCGACCTGCCGCGCGGCCGCGACCTCGGCCCGATCCTCGGCATGTGGCTCGTCAGCCTCGGCATCCTCGTCTTCCAGCGCGACCTCGGCTCGTCGCTCATGTTCTTCGGCATGTTCCTGGTGCTGCTGTACGTCGCGACGGAGCGCCCGGGCTGGCTCGTCGTGGGCGGCGGGCTGTTCGTCGCCGGCGCCTTCCTCGGCTACCAGGCCTTCAGCCACGTGCGGAACCGCTTCGAGATCTGGCTCTCACCGTTCGACTACGTCGACCGCACGCCCGGCAGCGGGCAGCTCGTCGAGTCGATGTTCGGCATGGCGTGGGGCGGCCTGATCGGCCGCGGCTTCGGCGAGGGGCAGCCCTGGCGCATCCCGTTCGCGGAGTCCGACTTCATCGTGGGCGCCATCGGCGAGGAGCTCGGCCTGACGGGCGTCATGGCCGTCATCCTGCTGTTCGCGATCATCGTGGAGCGGGGCCTGCGCACGGCGCTGGTCTGCCGCGACGGCTTCGGCAAGCTGGTCGCGACCGGCCTCGCCACGATCGTCGCGCTCCAGGTGTTCGTCGTCGTGGGCGGCGTGACCACCCTGATCCCGCTGACCGGTCTGACCACCCCGTTCCTGTCCTACGGCGGCTCCTCCCTCGTCGCCAACTGGGTGCTCGTCGGCCTCCTGCTGCGCATCTCCGACCAGGCCCGCCGCCCGCTCCCGGGCGTCGAGGAGCCCTACGGCACCTACGACTCCGGCGCCGACGAGGCCACCCAGGTGGTCAAGGTGGTGAAGCCGTGAACAAGCCGATCCGCACCGTGGGCGTGTTCTGCATGCTCCTCTTCATCGCACTGCTGGCGCAGTCGACGAACCTGCAGTTCTTCCGCTCCGGCGAGCTCAACGACCGCCCCGAGAACCGCCGCGTGCAGGAGGCCCGCTTCTCGGCCGAGCGCGGCTCGATCCTCGCGGGCGACACGGAGATCGCGCTCAGCGTGCCGGTGGACGACCGCTACCTCTACCAGCGGCAGTACCCGGTGGCGGCGCAGTACGCGCACATGACCGGATGGTTCTACTTCGGTGGCGCCTCGGGCCTGGAGCGCGCCGAGAACCGGGTGCTCTCCGGCGACGACCCCAGCCTCTTCGTCAACCAGCTCTCCGACCTGCTCGCCAACCGCAACCCGGCCGGCAGCAACGTCGGCCTCACCATCGACCCCGACGTGCAGCAGGTCGCCTACGACCAGCTGGCCGCCCAGGGCGACGAGGTGCAGGGGGCCGTCGTGGCGCTCGAGCCCAGCACGGGCCGGATCCTGGCCTCGGTCTCGCTGCCGACCTACGACCCCAACCAGCTGGCGCTGCGCGACGTCACGCAGGTCCAGGAGAACTACCAGGCGCTGTACGACGACGAGGCGAACCCGCTGACCAACCGCGCCGTGGCGACCACCCTCCCGCCCGGCTCGACGTTCAAGCTGGTCACGGCCGCGGCGTACCTGGAGGACCACCCCGACGTCGACGCGAACACGCAGGTGCCGGGCGGCAGCAGCTACGAGCTGCCGGGCACCAGCACGTCGATCGCGAACGGCGGGCGCTCCTGCGGCGAGACCACCGTCTCGCTCTCCCAGGCGATGGAGCAGTCGTGCAACACGACGTTCCTGCAGCTGGCGGTCGAGGAGGGCCAGGAGGGCATGACCGAGGTCGCCGACGCCTTCGGGTTCAATGCGGACCCGGCGGAGGACTACCCGGGCACCGCCGCGTCGGCGTACCCCGAGAACGCCTCCGACGACCTCCTCGCGAAGTCGGGCATCGGCCAGCAGGACGTGCGCGCCACGCCCCTGCAGATGGCGATGGTGGCGGCCACGATCGCCAACGACGGCGTGCTCATGGAGCCCTACCTGATCGACCGGATCACCTCGCCCGACGGCGAGACCATCACGCGGCACGAGCCGGAGGAGCGGGCCGAGGTCGTCTCCTCGCGCACCGCCGGGATCCTGCAGGAGCTGATGGTCAACACCGTCGAGCAGGGCACCGCCCGGCAGGCCCGCATCGACGGCGTCGAGGTCGGCGGCAAGACCGGCACGGCGGAGAACTGCGACGGCTGCCGGCCGTACGCCTGGTTCGTGTCCTACGGCGAGCGTGACGGCCAGCAGGTCGCCGTCGCCGTGATGCTGCAGAACGTCTCGCCGAACGTGTCGATCTCCGGTGGCGGCCTCGGTGGCCCCATCGCGAAGGCCGTCATGGAGCAGGCACTGGGAGTGGGAGAGTGACGATGGACCCGAACAGCCCCGAGCGCTTCGCCGACGACGCGCGCCGCTACCGCCTCGACGCGCGCGTCGCGACCGGCGGCATGGGGGAGGTGTGGCGCGCGACCGACACCGTGCTCGGTCGTGTCGTCGCGGTCAAGATCCTCAAGGCGGAGTACGCCGACGACCCCACCTTCCGCGGACGCTTCGAGACCGAGGCCCGCAACGCCGCCGCGCTCTTCCACCCCAACGTGGCCGGCATCTTCGACTTCGGCCAGTCGGCGACGTCCGACGGGTCGGGCTCGACGCGGCCGTACCTCGTCATGGAGCTCGTCGACGGCCAGCCGCTCTCGGCGCTGCTGCGCCCCGACCAGCCGATGGACCCGGCGATCGTCGTCGACATCATGGCCCAGGCCGCGGACGGCATCGGCGCCGCGCACCGCGCCGGCATCGTGCACCGCGACGTGAAGCCCGCGAACCTGCTGGTGACGCCGGACCGCACCGTGAAGATCACCGACTTCGGCATCGCCCGGGCGGCCGACGGGCTGGCGCTCACCCAGACCGGCATGGTCATGGGCACGCCGCAGTACATCTCGCCCGAGCAGGCGCAGGGCATGACGGCCGGACCGGCCGCCGACGTCTACTCGCTCGGCGTCGTCGCCTTCGAGTGCCTCGCCGGCCGGCGCCCGTTCGTCGCCGAGACGGCCGTGGCCACCGCCCTGGCCCACCTCCGCGACCCCGTGCCCGACCTGCCGGGGAACGTGCCGCCGGGGCTCGCGAGCGTCGTACGGCGCGCGATGGCCAAGAAGCCGGAGGAGCGGTTCGCCGACGGGTCCGAGCTCGCGCGCGCCCTGCGCGACCCCTCGTCGGTCGCGGCGCCCGTCGCCGCACCGGCCGAGCCCGCACCGACCCAGGCCACGCAGGTGCTGGGGGGCGCGGCGGTCCCGGCCGCCGCGGCCGCTGCCACCGCGGTCCCGCCCACCGGGGCCGCCGCCGTCGTCACCGAGGAGACGACCGAGCCCGACGAGCCCCGCAGGAAGCCGGTGCTGCCGTGGGTGGCGGGCGTGCTCGCCCTGCTGCTCGTCGCCGCGCTCGTCTGGATCTTCGTCGCGACGGGCGGCGGGGACGACGAGGACCCGGTCGCGCCGCCGACGGAGACCTCCTCCGCGCCGCCGCCGAGCTCGACGACCTCGGAGCCCACGACGTCGGAGCCCACGAGCGAGACGACCTCGACGGGTCCGGAGACGTTCGACCTCGACGTCGACTCCTACCGCGGGCGGAACGTCAACGAGGTGCGCGACGAGCTGCGGGACCAGTTCGGCCTCGAGGTCACGCGGGAGGAGATCGAGAACGACGGCTCCCAGGTGCCCAACACCGTCAGCGACATCATCCCGTCGTCCGGCCTCACCGAGGGCGACGCGGTGACGGTCCGCTTCTGGGGCCCCGAGCCGGAGCCCGAGCCGACCGAGACCCAGCCGACCGAGACCGAGCCGACGGAGACCGAGCCGACCCTGCCCGTCCCGACCGACACCGCGACCACCGAAGCACCGTGAGGAACCCGGACCGTGTCTGACCCGAGGTACTCGCCCCCGCGCCCCGCGGTGGGCCCGGAGGGAGAGCGATGACGGACGCCGACAGCCCGACCCTGGTGGGCGGGCGCTACGAGCTCGGTGGGCTGCTGGGCCGCGGCGGCATGGCCGAGGTGCGCAAGGGCACCGACACGCGGCTCGGCCGCGTCGTGGCCGTCAAGCGCCTCCGCACCGACCTCGCGAGCGACGCGACCTTCCAGGCGCGCTTCCGTCGCGAGGCGCAGTCGTCGGCGTCGCTCAACCACCCCTCGATCGTGTCGACCTACGACACGGGCGAGGAGATCTCCGACGACGGCGTCGCGCAGCCCTACATCGTCATGGAGTTCGTGGCGGGCCGCACGCTGCGCGACGTGCTCCGCGAGGGCCGCAAGATCCTGCCCGAGCGCGCCCTGGAGATCACGAGCGGCGTGCTCTCGGCCCTCGACTACAGCCACCGCGCCGGCATCATCCACCGCGACATCAAGCCCGGGAACGTCATGCTCACGCCGAGCGGCGACGTGAAGGTGATGGACTTCGGCATCGCCCGCGCCATCTCCGAGGCCTCCTCGACGATGACGCAGACGGCGGCCGTCGTCGGCACGGCGCAGTACCTCTCCCCCGAGCAGGCCCGCGGCGAGGTCGTCGACTCGCGCTCCGACGTCTACTCCGCCGGCTGCCTGCTCTACGAGCTGCTCACCGGCCGTCCGCCGTTCGTGGGCGACTCCCCCGTCGCGGTGGCCTACCAGCACGTGCGGGAGCAGGCCCAGCGTCCCTCCGAGCTCGACCCGACGCTGGCGCCCGAGATCGACCAGATCGTCATGAAGTCGCTCGCCAAGCGCGTCGAGGACCGCTACCAGAGCGCGGCGCAGATGCGCAGCGACATCGAGCGCTACCTCGCGGGCCGGCCCGTGCAGGCCCCGGCCATCCCCGAGGAGGCCGAGCAGCCGACCGCCGGTGCGACCCCCGCCGTACCGCCGCCGACGCGGCGCGTGCCCGAGACGGCCGACCCGGAGCGCGGGCCGCGGCGCGGTCCGTGGATCGCGGCCATCGTGGCGCTGCTCATCGCGCTGATCCTCGTGGCCGTGTGGTTCGTCAACCGGGTGGACCTCTTCGAGGACCCGCCGACCGACAAGGCCATCCCCGACGTCGCGGGCGAGACCCAGGACGTGGCGCGCGCCGAGCTGGCCGACGCGGGATTCCGTGTCGCCGGCCAGGTGGAGCCGCAGACGAGCGACACGGTCGAGGAGGGTCTCGTCATCGGCACGGATCCGTCCGGCGACACCTTCGCGGACCCCGGGACGACCATCACGCTCATCGTCTCCACCGGACCGGAGACGGTGATGCTGCCCGACGTCACGGGCGACACGTGCGAGGAGGCGCTCGCGCAGCTCAGCGAGTTCGATGCGCGGTGCGAGTACGTGCCCTCCGACGAGGAGAGGGACACGATCGTCGCCATGGACCCCGAGGGCGGGAACGGCGGCGAGTTCGCCCCCGGCACCGTGGTCACGCTCCAGATGTCGGAGGGCCCGAAGCAGGTCCCGAACGTGGTGGGGTCCACGCGCACCGAGGCCGAGGAGGCCATCCGGGCCCAGGGCTTCGTGCCCGATGCCATCCCGACGCTGGACGAGACGAAGGCGTTCGGCGAGGTCGTCCGCCAGTCGCCCGGCGAGGGCCGCACCCTCAGCCAGGGCGACACGGTGACGATCGTCTACAACAACTACCGGGAGCCGGAGCCGCCCCCGGAGACGACGGAGCCCCCGGCCACCGAGCCCCCCGCCACCGAGGAGCCCGACCCCGGTGACGGCGGCGGTGGCGGACTGATCCCCTGACGCACCCGAGCCCCCCGCCCGATCCGGGCGGGGGGCTCGTGCGTGGGTGCGACCGCGGCGTACCGGGGCGGGAGGTCAGCCCAGCGGCTCGGCGAGCTGGACGTCGAGGAGGCCGCGGTACTCGCTGGCGACGAGGTCGTCGTCCTCCTGCATCTCCCAGCCCACGGCGATGCGCGGGTCGGCGGCCTGCTCCCGGTAGGTGTCGATGGTGGGGTCGTCGTCGATCGCGGTCTCGAGCGTGGTCGGGTCGCCGATGGCGGAGATGACGTAGGGCTGCGGGTAGGCGATGCCCTGGAGGAGGATCGCGTTGCCCTGGCACTTGATGCCCGTCGTCGTGACGATGCGCTGGCCCTGGATCGTGATGGCCTCGGCGCCGCCCGCCCACAGCGCGTTGACGACCGTCTGGATGTCCTGCTGGTGCACGACGTGCAGGTTCTGGTTGAGGTCGGACGACTCACGGACCGACAGCGGGGCGTCGCTCAGCGTGATGGTGACGCCGGAGCCGGCGACCTCGGTGAGGCCGGCCGGGGCACGCAGGGTCTCCACCTGGCTCTGCAGGTCGTCGACCTGGGCGTCGCCGAGGCCCTCCGAGAGCTGCTGCACCTCGCGGTCGAGGTCGTTGACCCGCTCCGTCAGCGCCTCCGCCTGGGCGGCCTCGTTGCTGACGAGGCCCGCGAGGTCCTGGTAGCGCCCCGGACGGAGGTCCGTGCCATCGCTGCTGAGGGCGCTCGTGACGAACAGCCCGCCCGAGAGGAGCAGCACCACGGGGGTGCCCCAACGCCACGACCGGGGACGCGGGCGCGGTGCGCGCGACGCGTCGCTCGGCGGGCTCGGGTGAGGACCGGGGGGCACGACGACTACGCTAGCCCGCGGCGTGCGAACCTGCACGACCGCGTCGTCCGACGAGGAGATGTCGTGAGCAAGTCCCAGTCCGATCCCGAGAGCACCTCGGAGGCCGCGGAGACGTCGGCCGCGACGTCGAAGACGAAGCGCGCGTCGAAGGCGTCCGCGAAGGACACGACGCCCGCGACGGCGTCCGCTCCGGGCGGTCTGCGTGGTCGCCTGCAGAGCCGGCGTGACCCGCTCGCCGGTGAGCGTCCCCCGCTGCTCAGCGTGCGGTTCGTGCTCATGGTGCTGCTCGTCGTCGCCGGCATCGCGTGGATCGCCCTGACGTGGCGCTCGCTCGGCCTCGACAACTACGACCAGTGGGGCCTCATCCCCGCCGAGGAGAAGCCGCGGCGCTGGGTCTGGGAGCTGGGGCTGTGGAACTACGCGATCGGCTTCGGCGCGATCCTGCTGGGCCTCGTCGTCGGCGCCCACCGCTCCACCCCGCTCGGCCGCGGCAACGGCGTGGTCGTCGGCATGCTCGCCTGCTTCGGCATCGGCCTGGTGTGGATCTGCACGTTCTACCTCTTCGCCGACGACATCTCGTCGATCTGGGTCTTCGGAGCCCTCGGCCAGTGGAACCTCGTCGTCGGCATCGCGTTCATGGCGGTCGGGTTCTCCTACGCCACCAAGTGGGAGTAGCCCTCCCCCACGCGTCCTGACGACGACGCCGGCCCGCACCCGCGGGCCGGCGTCGTCCGCATTTCCGCCCGGTCGTGGACGGCGAGCGGGCCGGCACTTTCCCCGGTCGACCGGGGAAAGTGTCACTTAGACCATCAAACTTGATGGTCTAAGCGGCGTGTTCCCCGGTCGACCGGGGAAAGTGCCGCCGAGTTATCCACAGGGGTTATCCACAGTGTGGAGAACTTACACGCGTGTGATTCGACCTCAGACGAGCTCGGCCACGCGGAGCGCGACCAGCCCGATCACGACCGCCGCGATGGCGAGCAGGCCGCTCGCCTGCCACAGCAGCCGGTTCCTGCGGGGGGCCAGCACGATCACCCCGGCCGCCGCGATGCCGCCCAGGAGACCGCCGAGGTGGCCCTGCCAGGAGATGCCGCTGCCGCCGGCGACGGTGATGACGACGTTGAGACCGAGCCAGAGCGCGAGCTGCCGGGGATCGCCACCGACCCGCAGCACGACGACGAGCGCCGCGCCGATGAGCCCGAAGATCGCGCCGGAGGCGCCGAGGGTCGAGGAGTAGGGCTCGGAGAGCCACATGACGGCCGCCGAGCCGGCGAGCAGCGAGATCCCGTAGATGGCGAGGAACCGCCACCGACCCGTCACGCGCTCGACGAACGGGCCGAGGAAGTAGAGGGCGAGCATGTTGCCCGCGATGTGCCAGATGGCGACGTGGGAGAAGCCGCTCGTCACCAGCTGCCAGAAGGCGCCCGTGGTGACGCCCTCCGTCCACGACCCGTTGGGCGCGAAACCGCAGGCGGTGGCGTTGGAGATGTCGACGTACACCTGCCCCCCGCCCGCCTCGCACGCCCCCCGGGGCGTCAGCAGGAGGAGGCGGCCGAGCGCGCTGTTCGCGCCGCCGGCCGCGAGGAGGGCGACGAAGACGGCCGCGTTGAGCGCGATGAGCACGTACGACGTGAGCTCGGGCCGCGCCGTGCGTTCACCCCCGAAGGGAGCCGTGGGACGGCGGATGCTCCGCTGGCCCTCGGCGACGCACTCGGGGCACTGGAAGCCGACGGAGGCGTCCCGCATGCAGTCGGGGCAGATGTGTCGCCCGCAGCGCTGGCACGCGATGTGCGACTCCCGGCCGGGGTGGCGGTAGCAGACCGGCACCCCGGCCGGGACGCCGTTCACGAGCGGGTGATCTCCACCGACTCGATGACGACCGGCTCGACCGGGCGGTCGCCGGCGGCGGTCTTGGTGGTGCCGATCGCGTCGACGACCTTCTTCGACTCCTCGTCGACGACCTCGCCGAAGATCGTGTGCTTGCGGTTCAGCCACGCGGTCGGCGTCGTGGTGATGAAGAACTGCGAGCCGTTGGTGCCCTTGCCCATGCGGGTGCCGGCGTTCGCCATGGCGAGCAGGTAGGGCTTGTCGAAGACGAGCTCCGGGTGGATCTCGTCGTCGAAGGTGTAGCCCGGGCCGCCGGTGCCGGTGCCGAGCGGGCAACCGCCCTGGATCATGAAGCCGTCGATGACCCGGTGGAAGCCGAGGCCGTCGTAGTACGGCACGCCGCTGCGACCGGCGTCGTCCTTGTAGTCCTTCGTGCCCTCGGCGAGCCCGACGAAGTTGTCGACCGTCTTCGGCGCGTGGTTGGGGAAGAGCGTCACGACGATGTCGCCGCGGTTCGTCTTCAGGGTGGCCTTGAGGTCAGCCATGTCAGCCTTTCCGTTCGTCTGCTCGGACGGCCGTTCCGCCGCCCACGCAATGCTCGCACGCACGCGCAACGCCGTGGAGCGCGGATCTGCGCGGCTGCGCGGGACGGCCCGGGGAACCGGTCCGGGACGCAGGTGTAGGCCCCGGCTTGGCACGGCATGATCGAATGAGTCGAACGCGACGAGAGAGGACTGTGATGGGCTTCCGGAAGAAGAAGACGATCCTCGAGCAGGCGCACGAGAAGGCGAGCGAGCTCGCCGACACCGTGCGGCCCCAGATCGAGGCCGCGGTCGAGGCCGCGAAGGAGAAGTCGGCCCCGGTGATCGCCGAGGCGCGCGAGAAGGCGGCGCCGCACATCGCCGACGGCAAGGCGAAGGCCGCGGCCACCGCGGGTGCCGCTGCGGCTGCTGCTGCGCCGTACGTCGCGCAGGGCCGCGCGAAGGTGATCGACGGCAAGGACCTGGCGGCGGGCAAGGCGCTGGCCGGTCTGCAGAAGGCCGAGGCGAAGGTCGCCGACCTGCAGAGCGACCCGCCGAAGAAGAAGGGCCGCCTGCGCAAGCTGGTGCTCTTCTCCCTGCTCGCGGGCGGCGCCGCGTTCGCGGTGAAGAAGCTGACGAGCAGCGGTGGCGACAACTGGCAGTCGACCTACACGCCGCCCCCGCCGCCGGCTCCGGCCAGCAACCCGGCGACGAAGCCGGCTGCCGCGGCCGACCCCGACGCCCCCCAGGCCGACGAGAACGGTGGCGCCGGCCCGGGCGAGGCGCTCGCCGACTCGGCCGAGCAGCCCCACCCCGTCACCACGCCGGACGACCCGGCCGAGGTCGTCGAGATCAAGGACGACAAGGCCTGAGCCAGGCCCGCACGGCACGAACGGCCGCCCCGATCCGATCGGGGCGGCCGTTCTGCGTCGTGGGGTGGGCCGGCGGTGCGCCGCGGCCCGCGTCAGACCGTCGGGCTCGTGGTGGCGCCCGGGGCGAGCTCGTCGGCGTACTCCTTGCGGACCCGCTTCGTCGCCCGGTGCTCGGCCCAGAAGGACAGGACGGGGATGGTGCCGCAGAGGAGCGTGACGACGGTGAAGCCCGGCTCCCACAGCGCCTTGCGCGCGAGGAGGAACGCCGTCACGAGGAAGATCATGTAGAGCCAGCCGTGCGCCACGCCCAGGTAGTGCGTGATGTCCTCGCCGAGCTGCTGGGGGCCGGAGCCGGGGGTGACCCAGTCCGGGGTGCTGGGGATGAAGCCCCACATCGACGAGCCGTCGAAGTTCGCCAGCGGGACGCCGACGAGGATCAGCACGACCAGGAGGATGCCGACGATCGTGGCCATGACGCGGTAACGGAGCAGGGTGCCTCTCACGAGGACGACGCTACTGCGGTTTCCTGAGCGTCCTCCGCCGGGTCGGTGCGCTCCTCGTCACCCGGCTCGGGCGCCTCGTCGGCCGCCCGCGCGCGGTCGACCTCGTCGCGGGCGAAGCGCCACCAGACGAAGGCCGCGAAGGCTGCGAAGACCCACCACTCGATGGCGTAGAGCAGGTTGCGCAGGCTCGTGTTCGGCGCGACCTCGGGGACCTGGTCGGGGGTCACGGCCCGCAGCCCGTCGGCCGCCGCGTTGTCGGCGGCGACGCCGGTCTCGCCGTCGATGTCGAGCACGAGGTAGCCCGGGTAGATCTCCGCGTCGACGAGCCGCACGACGTCCGCGAGGCGCAGCTGGGGCAGCACGCGGTCGGTCGGGTCGTCGTCGACGGCACCCGTGCCCTCACCGGGCTGCAGCCAGCCGGCACCGGTGACGGTGCCCGCGGCCGGCGGGGCGGCGTCGGGGTCGGTCGTCCAGCCCCGCACCACGGGCAGCAGGGCCCCGTCACCGTCCGTCGTCGCGACCGGCGTGACGATCCAGCTGCCCGCCACGCCGTCCACCCTCCGGTCGTCGACGAGGAAGGTGAGGTCGTCGCGCCACGTGCCCTCGACCTCGGCGGGCGCGCCCACGTCGGCGCCCGGGAAGCCCTCACCGGGCACCAGCAGGTCGGCCAGCGGAGCCGGGTCCTGGGTGCTCACCTCGGCGGCCGCACGCTCGCGGTGGGCCTGCCACGCGCCGTACTGCCACAGCCCCAGCGACAGCGCCACCGTCACGGCGACGACGCCGAGCAGGTGGAGCGGCCAGACGCGCGGCCGCAGCACCGGGTGGAGGCGGGACGGGGACACGGACCAAGAGTACGGACCGGCTCGGCCGGGCCTGCGACGCGCACGACGACCCATCTGACAGAATCGCGCTCGTGGAGCCAGGAGTCGCGGGGGACGGCAGCCCGGATCGTCGTGCCCTCGTCGTCGAGGACGATGCCGACATCCGGTCGTTGATCGACCTGACGTTGTCGGCCCAGGGGTTCGTGATCCGCACGGCGGCGACCGGGCGCGACGGGCTCCAGCTCGCCCGCGAGTGGGAGCCCGACCTCATCACCCTCGACCTCGGCCTGCCGGGCATCGACGGTCTCGAGGTGTGCCGGCGCGTCCGGGAGTTCTCCGACGCCTACCTGGTGGTGGTCTCCGCCCGCCAGGACGAGGTCGACCGGCTCATGGCGCTGCAGACCGGCGCCGACGACTTCCTGGTCAAGCCCTTCAGTCCCCGCGAGCTCCAGGCGCGCGTCACCGCGATGTTCCGTCGTCCGCGCAGCGCGCCGACGGGCCCGACGGCCGAGCCGGCCGCGAGCGGCGGCGAGCCGGTCGTGCTCGGTGGCATCGTCGTGCCCGAGGGTCACGAGGTGCTGCAGCACGGCGTCGTCGGGATCGACGTCGACGGCCGGCGCGCGTTCGTCGAGGACGCGGAGGTCGACCTGACGCGCACCGAGTTCGACCTGCTCACCCACCTCATGCGCACGCCCGCCCGCGTGTGGACCCGCGAGGCGCTCCTGCGCACCGTGTGGGGCAACGACTGGGTCGGCGACTCGCACCTCGTCGAGGTCCACATCGGCAACCTGCGCCGCAAGCTCACCCAGGCCTCGGGCGACAAGTCGATCATCCACACGGTGCGGGGCGTCGGCTACCGCATGTCGGCTGCCTGACCGCTCGCTCATCCCTGAGCCGCGCCGGGGCCGTGAAATGTGCGGCTGAGGCAGGCCCCGCACGAACCGAGCTGCACCAGGCGCACAGTTCCGACCCCTGGCCCGGCCCTGCCCCGGCCCGCCCGCCGGACGTCATACGCAGCCGTCGCCCGGGGCACCGGACCGCATGACGTCCCGGTACGGCGCGCATCCACCCGCGGCGTACCCAGGAATCGGCCCGTCTCGAACGCGGCCCATCCGGCACGGCCCCGCGCCGGGGCCGTGAGATGTGCAGCTGAGACAGGTCCCGCACGATCCGAGCTCCACCAAGCGCACAGTTCCGACCCCCGCCCCGGCCCGCCCGACTCCCGCCCCCAAGGCCCGCAGACAAGGCCCGCAGACGAGACCGACGGGCGGCAGGACTCGAGGTCCCGCCGCCCGTCGGCGTCGGTGCGCGGCGTCGGTGTGCGGCGTCGGTGTGCGGCGTCGGTGTGCGGCGAGGCCGCGGCTCACGCCTCGGCGAGGATGCCCTCCATCAGCGCCTTCGGCGCGGTGAAGCCCTGCACGATCGCCTCGTGCACCATCTGCAGCGCGATGAACGCGGCACCGTGCTCGACGGCGAGGCGCTTCTCGGCCTCGGACCAGGCGGGGAGCACCCACGGCTTGTCGGCGGCCTCGGCGAGCTTCGCGATGTGCGCGATGTCGGCGAAGTCCTCCTCGCTGCGCGCGTAGTGCCCGCGCCCGCGGCGCAGCGACAGGTCGGTGGGGCCGATGAAGACGCCGTCGACGGTGTCGAGCGCCAGGATCGCCTCGGCGTCGTCGAACGCGCCCGCGTCCTCGATCATCGGGAAGACGAGGGTGGTGGCGTCGGCGTTGCGGTACCACTCCTCCGAGAACCCGCCGTAGCCCACGGTGCGGCCGCCGGCCGCGCTGCGGTCGCCGAGGGGCGGGAACTTCGCGTAGCTCGTGATCAGCCGCGCGTGCTCGACGTTCTCGATGTGCGGGATGATCACGCCGTCGGCGCCGAAGTCGAGCGCCTGCTGGATCGGGCCGCGCTCGGGCACGAGCACCTTCGCGAGCACCTTCAGGCCGAGGCCCTTGAGCACGGGCAGGAAGCGCTCGAGCGTCTCGAGGTCGAACGGGCCGTGCTCGATGTCGAGGATGACGAAGTCGTAGCCGAGCTTCGCCACGATCTCCGCCACCGCGGTGTTCGAGTCGGAGAGCCAGGCACCCAGCTGCGGGGTCGTGGTCATGGGGAGGTCCTTTCGGGGAACGTGCGGGGTCGGGTACGGCGCGGGCTCGCGCCGGCCGCTCACGCGATGCGGTAGCGGCGGTTGGCCAGGCTGGGGTTGCTCGCGCGCACCACGCCGGTGCGGGCGGTGTCGACGTCGAAGACGGTCACGTCGACTGCCTCGGCGAGCTCGGCGAGCACGGTGCCCATCGGGTCGACGGCGACGGCGGAGCCGATGCCCATCGGCGGCGCCTGGGAGACGCCGGCGACGAAGACGGTGTTCTCGATGGCGCGGGCGAGCAGGAGCGTCTTCCAGTGGTACTCCTTGCGCGGGCCCGGCACCCACGAGGCGGGGTAGAGCACCACGTCGGCGCCCGCGTCGACGACGCGGCGGGCCGCCTCGGGGAAGCGCAGGTCGTAGCAGGTCAGCAGGCCCACGGTGACCCCGTCGACCTCGAACGTCTCGGGGGCGTCGAGGTCGCCGGGGCAGATGAACTCCGACTCCCGGTAGCCGAACGCGTCGTAGAGGTGCTGCTTCCGGTACGCCGCGACGCGCTGCCCGTCGGCGTCGAGCACGAGCAGCGAGTTGTAGGCCCGGTCCGGGTCGGGCGAGGTCTCGACGAGGCCGAAGACGATCGCGACGCCGTGCTCCTTGGCGAGCTGGGCGACCTGGCCCGCGAACGGACCGTCGAGCGGCTCGGCGGCGGCGACGAAGTCCCGCGACATGGCCGGCAGCTCGAACATCGCGAACTCGGGGAAGACGAGCAGGTCCGCCCCGCGGGCGACCGCCACCTCGGCGAGGCGGGCCATCTGCGCGAGGTTGGCCTCCTTGTCCTCGGTGGTCAGCATCTGGCAGAGCGCGATCCTCATGCGCTGTTCTCCTCTCGGGAGCGGAACGGGACGGTGGACGACGCGGGTGCGTCGGGGACGGCCAGCCACGGGTCGTCGCCGTCGCGGTGGCTGTGGCGACCCTCGGCCGCGAGCGCGTCCTGGTAGGCCGGCATCCAGGGCCGCTCGGCGTCGGCGTCCCGCTGGTAGGCGGCGACGACGACGTCGAGGAAGCGCTGGACCTCCGGGGTGGCGCGCTCGGGGTGCCAGACCAGGTAGGCCGTCGCCGTGAGGCGGGGCTCCACGATCGGGCGGTAGACCACGTTGGGCAGCCGGGTCGCGGCGAGCGACCGCGGCAGGAACGAGACGCCGGCGCCCGCCGCGACCATGCCGATGTGGTCGAGGTAGGAACCGGCCGCGACGGGCCCGCGGGGCGAGAACCCTGCCTTCATGCACGCCACCACGAGGGCGTCGTGCACCTCCGGCGCGGCGTGGCGGGGGATGGTGATGATCTGCTCGTGGCGCAGGTCCGCGACCGCGACCTCCGTGCGCTCGGCCAGCGGGTGGTCGGCGGGCAGGGCGAGGAGGTACGGCTCGGCGTACAGCTCCACGCAGGAGAAGCCCTTGTCGGTGTGGCGGGTGTAGAGCACCGCCACGTCCTGCCGCCCGCCCTCGAGCTCCTCGAGGATCTGCACGGTGGTCGAGTAGGTGATGGGGAGGTCCACCCGCGGCGAGGCGTCGCGGAACTCCTTGATCACCGCCGGCAGGTGCCCGTAGACGAGCGCGCGGGTCAGCGCGACGCGCACCCGGCCGAGCTCCCCGGCCTGGAGCTCGTTGAGCAGGCCCTCGAGGCCGTGCACCTGCTCGAGCACCGAGCGGCACCGCAGGTAGAACTCCCGCCCGGCCGCCGTCACGGTGAACGGGCGCGTGGAGCGGTCGAGCAGCTGGATGCCGAGGTCGGACTCCAGCCGGATGATCTGCTGGCTGAGGGCGGGCTGGCTGATGAAGAGCTGCTCCGCGGCCGTGCGGAAGCTCTGGGCGTCGACGAGCGACACGTACATCTCGAGCCGTCGGGTCTCCACGGGTCAGCCGGCCAGACGCTGGGCGCGGCGCTGCGCCTGCAGGTCGGGGTCGGGCACCGGGGCCGCGGCGATGAGACGACGGGTGTAGTCCTCCTGCGGGGAGTCGAGCACCCGCGCGGTCGGCCCCTGCTCGACGACCCGGCCGTGCTGCAGCACGACGACGGAGGTCGCGAGCTGCTCGACGACCGAGAGGTCGTGGGTGATGAAGAGGCAGGAGAACCCGTGCTCGCGCTGCAGGTCGGAGAACAGGTCGAGCACCGCCGCCTGCACCGACACGTCGAGCGCCGAGGTCGGCTCGTCGGCGACGAGCAGGCGCGGGTTGGTCGCCATCGCGCGGGCGATGCCGACGCGCTGGCGCTGGCCGCCGGAGAGCTCGTGGGGGTAGCGGTCCACCCACTCCTTCGGCAGCCGCACGTCGTCGAGCAGCTCCTGCGCGCGGGCCCGGCACGCCTTCGTGCTCGTCAGCTTGCCCGTCCAGCGCAGGGGGTCGGTGATCGACCGGCCGATGGTGCGGCGGGGGTCGAGCGAGGACGCGGGGTCCTGGAACACCATGGAGACCTGCGAGCGGATGTGCACGAGGTCGGCCCGGGACCCGGCGGACACGTCGCGCCCGCCGACCTCCATCCGGCCCGCGGCGACGGGGAGCAGCCCCATCGCGAGGCGGCCGATGGTCGACTTGCCCGAGCCCGACTCGCCGACGAGGCCGACGATCTCGCCGGGCGCGACGCTGATGTCGAGGTCGTGGCCGGCCCGGAAGCCGGCCTTGCGCCACGAGCCCGGGTACTCGATGGCGACGCCCTCGAGCTCCAGCACGGGCGGCGCCGAGCGGTCGGCGACGGCGGAGCTCGTCGTACCGGAGCCGAGGCGCGGGACGGCCTCGAGCAGGGCCTTCGTGTAGTCGTGCTGGGGTCGGCCGAACAGCTCGCGCGACGGGGCCGTCTCGACGACGCGGCCGTCGCGCATGACGACCACGCGGTCGGAGACGTCGGCGACGACGCCCATGTCGTGCGTGATGATGAGGACGCCCATGCCGGTGCGCTGCTGCAGCTCGCGCACCAGGTCGAGGATCTCGGCCTGGACCGTCACGTCGAGCGCCGTCGTCGGCTCGTCGGCGATGAGGAGCCGGGGCTCCGAGGCCATCGCCATCGCGATCATGGCGCGCTGCCGCTGCCCGCCGGAGAGCTGGTGGGGGTAGTGCTTCACCTTCTCCTCGGGGTGCGGCATGTGCACCTGCCGCAGCAGGGCGACGGCCTTCTCGGCGGCCTCCGCCTTGGAGACGTCCCGGTGGCTGCGGATCGCCTCCGCGAGGTGGTGCCCGATCGTGTAGACCGGGTTCAGGGCCGTCATCGGCTCCTGGAAGATGACGGCGACGTCGCGGCCGCGCACCTGCCGCAGCCGCTTCTCGCTCGCCCCGACGAGCTCCTCCCCGTCGAGACGGATGGAGCCGGTACGGCGCGCGTTCTCCGGCAGCAGGTCCAGGACCGCCATCGCGGTGACCGACTTGCCCGAACCGGACTCGCCCACGAGGGCGACGGTCTCCCCGGGCGCGACGGAGAAGCTGATGCCGTGGGTGACGGCCTTCCACTTCCTGCCGCCGCCGAACTCGACGGACACGTCGTCGATCTCCAGCAGCGCCGTCGCGGGCGGCGGCGGGGCCTTCTCGAGCACGGGCTGGGTCATCGGTTGCTCCTCGACTTCGGGTCGAGCCCCGAGCGCAGGGCGTCGCCGACCAGGCCGAAGGCCAGGATCGTCAGCACCACGAAGGCTCCGGGCACGAGCAGGACGTGCGGGTCGCTGGACAGGTAGCGCTGGCCCTGGGCCACCATCGAGCCCCACGAGGGGGTGGGCGGCACGACGCCGAGCCCGAGGTAGCTGAGGCCGGACTCGAGCAGGATCGCGGTCGCGATGGTGAGCGAGACCTGCACGATGAGCGGGGCGGAGATGTTGGGGAGGATGACGCCGAACAGCCGGGTGCGGGTCGGGGCGCCGAAGGCGGTGGCCGCCTCGACGAACTCGAGCCGCTTCACCGAGATGACCTGCCCGTAGGCGATGCGGGCGAACGTCGGGGCGAAGAGCACGCCCATCGCCGCGATGAGGGTGCCGGTGCCGGGACCCCGGAGGGTCACGGCCAGCAGCACCAGGATGATCGGCGGGAACGCGAGCAGCACGTCGACGACGACCCGCATCGTGATGACCTCGACGATGCCGCCGAAGTAGCCGCCGAGGAGCCCGAGCAGGGTGCCGAGCACCATCGACACGACGGTCGCGCCGAGCGCGATGAGCAGCTCGACCCGGGCGCCGTAGATGATCCGGCTGAGGATGTCGCGGCCCAGCTCGTCGGTGCCGAGGACGTGCGCTCCGCCGGGGCCGGCGAGGCGGTTGGCCACGTCCTGCGCGAGCGGGTCGGCCGGCGCCAGCAGCGGGGCGGCCAGGAGGACGACGAGCATGAGGCCGACGTACAGCAGGGCGGCGAGCCGCAGCGGGGTCAGCGCGTGAGCCAGACGGCGTCGCATGTCAGCGCCTCACTCTCGGGTCGAGCACCCCGTAGAGCACGTCGACGATGATGTTGATGGACACGAAGAGCACGGCGATGGTGATGACGACGCCCTGCACGACGGGGTAGTCGCGGGCCGTCACCGCGTCGACCAGCAGGCTGGAGAGCCCGGGGTAGCTGAAGACCCGCTCGACGAGCACCGTCGAGCCGAGCAGCGTGCCGACCCCGATGCCGACCGTGGTCACGACCGGGTTGAGCGAGTTGCGCAGCACGTACTTCCGGAAGACCGTCCGGCGCGACAGGCCGAGGGACCGCGCCGTACGGACCCAGTCCTGGTGGAGCATCTCGAGCACCGCGGAGCGGGTCATGCGGGCCACGGTCGAGGCGAAGCCGACGGCCAGTGCGATCGCCGGCATGACGAGCAGCTGTGCGTGGCGGGCCGGGTCGTCGCCCCACTCCGTGAACCCGCCGGCGGGCAGCAGCCCGAGCTTCAGCGAGAACAGGAGCACGAGGAGCGCACCGAAGACGAACACCGGGAGCGCGACGCCGATCGACGTCAGCACCGAGGTGACGGAGTCGAACCAGCCGCCCCGGCGGGCCGCCAGCGCGCCCCACGGCACGCCGACGACGACCGCGATGAGGGTGGCCAGGCCGACGAGCTCGAGCGTCCGAGGGAGACGCTCGCCGATCGCCTCGGAGACGGCCTGGCCGTTGCGGAACGACTCCCCGAGGTCGCCGGTGAGGGCGCCGGAGAGGAACTGCCAGTACTGCGTCAGCAGCGGCTGGTCGAGCCCGAGCTGCTCCCGCACGCGGGCCACCGCGTCGGGGGTCGCGGAGCCGCCGTCGCCCTGCGAGAGCAGGAGCATCGCCGGGTCACCGGGCACCAGGTGCAGGGCCAGGAAGATGAGCGTCAGGACCAGGAGGACGAGTCCGACACCCACCCCGATCCTGCGCAGCACGTACGTGGTCACGACAGGTTCCTCTCCGACGCTGTTCTCAGCGCTCGATGGAGGTGTTCGCCAGCGTGTAGCCGCTGAAGAACGTGTGGAAGCCGGGCAGGTTGGTGAAGCCCTCGACGTCGTCGCTGTAGGCCCAGGCCTGGTCGCGGGTGTCGATCGAGGCGAACGGGACGTCGGTCGCGACGAGGTCGAACGCCTCCTCGTACGCCGCGGCGCGGGTCTCGTCGTCCGTCGCCCGCAGGCCGTCGGTCAGGGCCGCGGCGATCTCCTCGTTCGCGTAGCCGAAGCTGCGGTTGAAGTTGTCGGGGCCCTGGACGAAGGACAGCAGGTAGATCGGGTTGGTGACGATGCCGACGTCGCCGGACACGGCGAGGTCGTAGTCGCCGGCCGCGCCCTTCTCGAGGCGGCCCGACCAGTCGGGGGCGTCGAGGGTGACGTCGATGCCGACCGCCTGCAGGTCCTGCTGCACCGAGAGCGCGGTGTCCTGGAGGAAGGTGTACTGCGACGTCGCGAGCAGCGTCGCGGAGAAGCCGTCGGGGTAGCCGGCCTCGGCCAGCAGCTCCTTCGCGCGGTCGGGGTCGTAGCTCCACAGCTCGTCGCCGAGGCCCTCGAGGGCGGGGTCGTCGGAGGTGACGACGCCCTCGAGCGGCTCGCCGTGGCTCTGGAAGGCGGCGGTCAGCGCGTTGTCGCGGTTGATCGCGTAGGCCACGGCCTCGCGCACCAGCGGGTCGGCGAAGGGGCCGTCGGTGGCGTTGAACTGCACGTACTGGAACGGGCCCGGCTGCGCGGCGAGCTCGACGCCGTCGGTGCTGCCGACGCGGTCGAAGTTCTCCCAGGTGACGTAGTCGATCATGTCGACGTCGCCGCTCACGAGCGCGTTCGCCCGGGCGTCGCCGTCGGGGTAGTAGGCCACGTCGATCTCGTCGAGCGCGACGTCGGCGGCGTCGTAGAAGCCGTCGAACTTCGCGAGCGTCATGCCGACGCCCTCGTTCTGCTCCTCGATCTCGAACGGGCCGGCGCCCACGATGTTGGGCGTGTCGGCGTTGAGGCTCGCGTCGGGCACGATCGCGGCGGTCGGCACGGCCAGGAACTCGAGGAACGCGTTGTTCGGCGCCTCGAGCGTGACGGTGACCTGGGTGTCGCTGTCGGCGGTGATGGACGCGATGTCCTGGAGTCCCGCGATGAGGGTCGAGCCGTTGGCGGGGTCCGCGTAGTACTCCAGCGAGTTCTTCACGTTGGTCGCCGTCAGCGGCGAGCCGTCGGAGAACGTCAGGCCCTCGTGGAGCGTGAAGACGTACGTCGTCGGGTCCGGCGTCTCGACCGACGCGGCGAGGCCGGGGACGAGCTCGCCGTCCTCGTCGAGCGTCATGAGCCCGCGGTGGATGAGCGTCAGGACGAAGTTGGTGGCGGAGCCCTGCCAGACGCCGGTCGTGAGGGTGACGGGCTCGGCGGACAGGCCGAAGCGGAGCGTGCCGGGGTCGTCGGAGCTGCCGGAGCCGCCGCCGCAGGCGGCGAGCGTCATCGAGGCGACGGCGGCCGCCGTGAGCGCTGCCGTGCGGGGACGGGCCGCGGCGCGGAGCCGGGACGTGAGGGAGGTGCGCATGGGGTCCTCTCGGGGGTGTGCAGATCGGCTCGGGGGGTGCCGACGTGAACCGCCTTCGAACCGAGCGTGAGGCGGAGGGGTCGAGAGGACTATGCGCGGCCCGCAACATATGCGTCCAATAGATCTACTGCGGAGCAGAATAAGGATCCGCTTATGTAATGGTGCCGTCACAGACCCGCAACCGGGCGGTCACAGCGAGGAGCGGACGACGTCGGTCCGGTGTCGCGGTCGTTAACCCCGCAGGTCAGCGTTGTGAGGGGGCGTCTCGACGGCCCCTCGTCCCGACAGGTGGTGGCGCCGGTCACGCGCCCGCGACCGGCGTCACACCGCGGCGTGCCGGCGGGTCAGCTGGTGGACGCACGGAGCCTCAGGAGAGCGCGACCGGTCCGTCCGCGGCCGCGTCGAGCGAGCGCGACGTGTCCTTGAGCCGCACGCCCGACTCCCCCAGCTCGCGCGCGCCGGCCACGAGGGCGTCGACGATGCGGGCGGCGTGGTCGTGGTCGAGCCCGTCGGGCGGGTGCACGTTGGAGATGCAGTTCCGCTCGGAGTCGCGGCGCCCGGGGCGCGGGTGGTGGGTCAGGTAGATGCCGAGGCTGCTCGGCACGGACAGGCCGGGCCGCTCGCCCACGAGCACCAGCAGCGTCTCGACGCCGAGGTGGGCGCCCACGTGGTCGCCGAGGGCGACGCGGGCGTTGGTGGCGACGACGAGCGGCGCCAGCGAGTAGCGCGGCGTCAGGCGCTCGACCAGCGCGGCGACCAGCGCGGGCGCGTGGTCGGTCAGCGCCTGGCCCGAGAGCCCGTCGGCGAGCACGATCCCGATGTCGGCCCCGGTGTCCCGCGGGAGGTGGTCGAGCTCGCGGGGCTGACGTCCGAGGTCGGGGCGGCGCAGGTACTCGCCGCGGTCGCCGACCCGGCTGGCCACCAGCAGCGGCGTACCGAGGCCACGGGACTCGAGGTCCGCCACCAGGGCGTCGATGTCGACGGGCACGTGCACGGCGTCGCGCGCCTGGGCGTGGGCCGCGCGGAAGGCGAGCACGTCGCCCAGCGCCATCGTGTCGCCGGCGCGGCCGAGGCCGATCCGCGACTGGGTGGTGCGCCGGAGGGCGGCCCAGAAGTCGTCGTCGCTCATGCGCCGGCTCCCAGCGTGCGGAGCACCGAGGTGCTCGGGTCGACGGGCAGCACCCGCCCGCTCTCCGACATGAGGCCGCAGCGGGTCAGCCACTCCTCGAACTCCGGCGCGGGGCGCGTGCCGAACAGGTCGCGGGCGTAGAGGGCGTCGTGGAAGCCGAGGCTCTGGTAACCGAGCATCACGTCGTCGGCGCCCGGCACGCAGATGACGAAGCCGACGCGGGCCGCGGCGAGGAGCGTCAGCAGCACGTCCATGTCGTCCTGGTCGGCCTCGGTGTGGTTGGTGTAGCAGACGTCGGCGCCCATCTGCAGGCCCAGCAGCTTGGCGCAGAAGTGGTCCTCGAGACCGGCGCGGACGACCTGCTTGCCGTCGTAGAGGTACTCGGGACCGATGAACCCGACCACCGTGTTGATGAGGAACGGGTCGAGGTCGCGGGCCACGGCGTACGCCCGGGCCTCCAGCGTCTGCTGGTCGACGGGACGCCCCTCGGTGCCGAGGTGGGCGTCGGCGGAGAGCACGGAGCCCTGGCCGGTCTCGAGGTACATGACGTTGTCGCCGACGGTGCCGCGGCGTAGCGAGCGCGCGGCCTCGTTGGCCTCCCGGAGCAGCTCGAGCGTGACGCCGAAGCCCTCGTTGGCGCCCTGCGTGCCGGCGATGGACTGGAAGACGAGGTCGACCGGGGCGCCCGCCTCGATGAGCCCGATCGAGGTGGTGACGTGGGTGAGCACGCACGACTGGGTCGGGATCTCGTAGCGCTGCCGCACGTCGTCGAGGAGGTGCAGCAGGTCGCTGACCGCCTGTGGGGAGTCGGTCGCCGGGTTGATGCCGATGACCGCGTCGCCCGCGCCGAGCAGGAGCCCGTCGAGCGTGGCCGCCGTGATGCCGCGGGGGTCGTCGGTCGGGTGGTTGGGCTGCAGCCGGGTGGAGAGGCGTCCCGGGAGGCCGACGGTCGTGCGGAACGCCGTCGTCACCTGCACGGCGCGCGCGACGGTGACGAGGTCCTGGTTGCGCATCAGCTTGCTGACCGCGGCGACCATCTCGGGCGTCAGCGCCCAGCGGATGCCCGCCAGGCGCTCGGCGGCGTCGTCGCGGGTGACGGTGTCGAGGAGCCAGTCCCGCAGGCCGCCGACGGTGAGGTGGGAGATCTGCCGGTACGCCGCGGCGTCGTGCTGCTCGAGGACGAGGCGCGTGACGTCGTCGGTCTCGGCGGGCACGAGCAGCTCGGTGAGGAAGAGGTCGAGCGGCACGTCGGCCAGCGCCCACTGCGCGGCGGCCCGCTCGGCGTCGGTCTCCGCCGCGCACCCGGCGAGCTCGTCGCCCGAGCGGCGCGGCGACGCCTTGGCCATGAGGTCGACGAGGTGGCCGAAGGTGTAGGTCGTCGGCCCGAGGGTCTGTCGGAACACGGTCACCCTGCGACCGTAGGCCGGTCCTGTCACCCGCGTGTTACACGCGGCAGTCCATGCGTGGATCCATGCACCATCGGACGGGGTGCTTATGGAGGCCGCGTCGAGTTGGGTCGGACGGCGCGGCGTGTGCGTCGAGTTGGGTCGGACGGCGCGGCGTGAGCGTCGAGTTGGGTCGGACGGCGCGGCGTGAGCGTCGAGTTGGGTTCTCCGGCGGCACGAGCGCGAACTGCGCGCCGCCGTACGACCCAACTCGATGGATCTGCCGCGCCGTACAACCCAGCTCGACGGATCTGCCGCGCCGTACAACCCAACTCGACGGCTCTGCCGCGCAGTCCGACCCAACTCGACGCAGGTACGGTCGCCCGCGTGGACCACCAGCAGCCCCCGCACCATGCCGTGTTCGACTTCGACGGGGTGCTGGTGCGGCGCGACTCGACGGTCGAGCTGCTGCGCCGCCGCTTCCGGCGGCGGCCCTGGCTCCTGCCGCTCGCGCTCGGCCCGCTGACCGCGTACGCCGCGACCATCGCCACCCCGCCCCTCCAGGCGCCCGCGTCCCGGGTCGTCGTGCGGGCCGCCCTCGCCGGCACGACCCGCGCCCGCGTCGAGGCCTCGGGGCGGGCGCTCGGCGCCGAGCTGGCCGGCGACGACCGCTGGCGCGTCGACGCGGCCGTCGAGGCCGTCCGCGCGCACCTCGCCGAGGGCGCCGTCACCGTCGTCTCGGCGGGCCTCGACATCACGGTCCGCGCCTATCTCGACGCCCTCGACCTCCACGACGTCGCCGTCGTCGCCTCCCGCCTCGACGGCCGGCTCGGCGGGGTGCAGCTCACGGACCACACGTACGGCGCGGCCAAGGTCGTGCGCGCCGCCGCGGCCGGGCTGCACCGCTGGGACGTGGCCTACACCGACGCCGCGTCCGACTTCCCGCTGCTCGCGCCCGCCCGACGCAGGGTGCTCGTCAACGCCCGGCCCTCGGTCGTCGCCGCCGCCCGCCTCCGCTGGCCCGACGTCGAGGTCGTCACCTGGTGACGTCGGCCTCCACCTCGAACACGGCACGGTCCGAGCGGTAGACGTCGCGGGCGAACTCCACGCAGCGCCCGTCCGCGTCGTACGCCGACCGCTCCAGCCGCGTCCCCGGCGTCGCGGCGACCGCATCGAGCAGCCGGCACGACTCGTCGTCGAGCACGACGGAGGCCAGCGTGGCGCGCGCGGTGGTGACCACCACGCCGTACGTCGCGGCGAGCAGCTCCCACAGCGAGCCCGTCAGGTCCGCCTCGAGGAGGCCCGGCGTCAGCGCGACGGGGAAGACGGAGGTCTCGAGCGCGATGGCCTCGCCGTCGGCGCTGCGGCGGCGGCGCACGACGTGGACGGGCGCCCCGGGGACGAGGCCGAGCGCGGTGGCGGCGGCGGTGTCCGCCTCGCCCACCTCGGCCGACAGCACGACCGCCGTGGGGGTCCGGCCGCCGCGCTCGACCTCGCGGCTGAAGCTGCCGATGCGGAAGACGTGCCGCTGCTCGGCGACGAAGGTGCCGCGGGGGGTGCGACGGTAGACGTAGCCCTCGTTCGCGAGGACCGTGAGCGCGTGGCGGGCCGTCATCCGCGAGACCCCGTGGAGCTCGGACAGCTCGCGCTCCGAGGGCACCAGCGTGTGCGGCGCGAGCTCGTCCTCGACGATGCGTCGGCGCAGGTCAGCGGCTATCTCGGCGTACCGCGGCACGCCCCCGCGCGGGGTCGGGGAGGACGCGGTCGGGGGCACCGCCGCAAGGTAGCACTTGCGCCAGGCTTGGCCTAGGGCGCATGGTATATACCAACTACCGACCACCCGAGGAGCTGCCGATGCACGTGCTGGCGATCGACCAGGGCACCTCCGGCACCAAGGCCGTCGTGGTCGCCCCCGACGGGACCGCGGTCGCCGCGGCCGAGGTCGCCCACGCGCCGCGCCACCTCGCGGAGCGGGGCGTCGAGCACGACCCGCTGGTCATCTGGCAGGCGGTCGTCGACACCGGCCGGCGGGCGCTCGCCGCGGCCGCCCTGCCCGACGGCGCCCTCGCCGCCGTGGCGCTGGCCAACCAGGGCGAGACCGTGCTCGCCTGGGACCGCGCGACCGGCACGCCCCTCTCCCCCGCGATCGTCTGGCAGGACCGCCGGGCCGCCGGCGTCACCGACGCGCTGCGGGCCCGGGGGGCGGCGGACGAGGTCGCGCGCCGTACCGGCCTCGTGCTCGATCCCTACTTCTCCGCCCCCAAGCTGCGCTGGCTACGCGACCACGTCACGCGCGACGGCGTCGTGACGACGCTCGACACCTGGCTGGTCCACCGGCTCTGCGGGGCGTTCGTCACCGACGTCTCGACCGCCGGTCGCTCGATGCTCACCACGCTGGACGACCCCACCGGCTGGGACCCCGACCTGCTCGACCTCCTCGGGCTCGGCGACGAGGAGCTCCCCGCGATCGTCGCCAGCGACGACGTCGTCGGCACCACCGACGTCTTCGGCCCGCGCGTGCCCGTCACCGGCCTGGTCGTCGACCAGCAGGCGGCACTCCTCGCCCAGGGCTGCTGGGACGCGGGCACCGTCAAGTGCACCTTCGGCACCGGCGCCTTCCTGCTGGCGCAGACGGGGACGGACCCCGTCCTGTCGTCGAGCGGGCTCACCACGTCGCCGGCCTGGCGGCTGCGCGACGAGACGCGCTTCTGCGTCGACGGCCAGGTCTACACGGCGGCCTCGGCGGTCGACTGGCTCGCCGGTCTCGGCGTGCTCGCCGGCGCGAGCGAGGTCGACGCCGTGGCCGCCGACGACGCCGGCGGGGTGCAGTTCGTCCCCGCCCTCACCGGGCTCGCCGCCCCGTGGTGGCAGCCGGGCGCGACCGCGTCGCTCACCGGCCTGCGCCTCGGCACCGGCCGCGGCGAGGTGGTGCGCGCCGTCGTCGAGGGCGTCGCCGCCTCCGTCGCCCACCTGCTCGAGGCCGTCCGCCACGACGGCGCCCCCGTGGCGAGCCTGCGCGTCGACGGCGGCCTCACCCGCTCCCACGTGCTCGTGCAGGCGCTCGCCGACCGGGTGCAGGTGCCCGTCGAGGTCCACCCCTCCGCCCACGCCACCCCGCTGGGGGCGGCGGTCGCGGCCCGGCTCGGTCTCGACGCCGCCCTCACGCCCGCCGAGGCGCTGCCCCGCGTCGTACCGAGCCGTGTCGTCCACCCCACCTGGTCCCCCGACCGGGCCGCGTCCGAGCAGCAGCGCTGGCACGACGCCGCCGCGCTCGTGGCCCGCACCGAACGAACGGAGCACCCGTGACCACCCCCTCTCCCGCAGGTACGCCGCGTCGCGTCGACGTCGACGTCGCCGTCATCGGTGGCGGCGTCGTCGGGTCGGCGATCGCCCGCCGCCTGGCGGGCGCCGACCTGCGCGTCGCGATCGTCGAGGCCCGCAGCGACGTGGGCGACGGCACCAGCAAGGCCAACACCGCGATCCTCCACACGGGCTTCGACGCGAGCCCGGGCACGGTGGAGTCGCGGCTGGTCGCCGAGGGCTACCACCTCCTCGGCGACTTCGCCGAGGAGACCGGCATCCCCGTCGAGCGCACCGGTGCGCTCCTCGTCGCCTGGAGCGAGGAGGAGCTCGTCGCCCTGCCGGGGCTGCGGGAGAAGGCGCGGAGGAACGGGTACGACGCGTGCGCGATCGTCTCCGCCGCCGAGGTCTACGACGCCGTGCCCTCGCTCGGCCCCGGAGCGCTCGGCGGGCTCACGGTCCCGGACGAGTCGATCATCTGCACGTGGTCGACCACGATCGCCCTGGCCACCGACGCGGTGGCGCGCGGAGCCGAGGTGCTGCTCGAGCACCGGGTGACGGCCGCCGAGCCGACGCCGGACGGCACGCTGCTGCGCACCACGGGCGGCGACGTGCACGCCCGGTGGGTCGTCAACGCGGCCGGGCTGCACGCCGACACCATCGACGGGCTGTTCGGGCACGACCGCTTCACGGTGACGCCGCGCCGGGGCGAGCTGTTCGTCTTCGACAAGCTCGCCCGGCCGCTGGCGCCCCTCATCGTGCTGCCCGTGCCCTCGTCCCGGGGCAAGGGCGTGCTGGTGAGCCCGACGGTCTACGGCAACGTCATGCTCGGGCCCACCGCCGAGGACCTCGACGACAAGACCGCGACCGGCACCTCCGCGGCGGGCTTCGCCTTCCTGCGCGAGAAGGGCGAGCGGATCATGCCGACCCTCTTCGACGAGGAGGTCACGACGACCTACGCCGGCCTCCGCGCCGCCGTGCCGGGCGGCGACTACCTGCTCGAGCGCGACGACGAGCGGCGCTACGTGCTCGTCGGCGGCATCCGCTCGACGGGCCTGACGGCGTGCATCGCGATCGCCGAGCACGTCGCGGGCCTGCTCGCCGCGGGTGGCGTCGACGTCGGGCTGCGGGACGACCTGCCGGCACCGCCGCGGATCCCGAACATCGGCGAGGCCGGCCTGCGGCCCTACGCCGACGCCGAGCGGATCGCCACCGACCCGGCCTACGGCCACGTCGTCTGCTTCTGCGAGCGCGTCACGGCGGGCGAGGTGCGGGACGCCTTCGACTCGACCCTCCCGCCCCGCGACATGGACGGTCTCCGCCGTCGTACCCGCCTCATGAACGGCCGCTGCCAAGGCTTCTTCTGCGGCGCCGACGCCCAGGCCGCGCTCGAGACGCGCGGCGCCAGCCTCCTCGCAGGAGCCGACCGATGACCGTCCCTGCCACCGCGCACGCCACCGCGCCGCCGACCCGCGCCGACGTCGTCGTCGTGGGGGGCGGGCCCTCCGGCCTCACCGCGGCCGCCGCCCTCGCCGAGGCCCTCGGGCCGGCGGCCACCGTGCTCGTGCTCGACCGCGAGCGCGAGGCCGGGGGGATCCCGCGGCACAGCGACCACACGGGGTACGGCATCCGCGACCTCCACCGCGTGCTGCGCGGCCCCGCGTACGCCCGGGTGCTCGTCGACCGCGCCCGCGAGGCCGGTGTCATCGTCGAGACCCGCGCGATGGTGACCGGCTGGGCGGGCGACCGCGCGCTCGAGGTCACCGCGCCGACCGGGCGCCGCGTGGTCGAGGCCGGCGCGGTCGTGCTCGCCACCGGCGCCCGCGAGCGGGCCCGCCCGGCGCGGCACATCCCCGGCGACAGGCCCGACGGGGTGCTCACGACCGGGCAGCTGCAGAACCTGGTCCACCTGCACCACCGCCCCGTCGGCGAGCGCGCGGTCGTCATCGGCGGCGAGCTCGTCAGCTGGTCGGCCGTCCTCACGCTCCGCGAGGCCGGCTGCCGCACGGTCGCGATGGTCACCGAGCACGAGCGCTCGGAGTCGTACGCCGCGTTCCGCCTCCTCGGCCGCCTCGCCCTCCGCGTGCCGGTCCTCGCCCGCAGCCGGGTCGTCGCCATCGAGGGGCGCGGACGCGTCACGGGCGTCGTGGTCGAGGACGGGGCGGGCGCGCGCCGTACCGTCCCCTGCGACGTCGTCGTCACCACCGGCGACTGGATCCCGGACCACGAGCTCGCCCGGTCCGGTGGGCTCGAGCTCGACCGGGGCACGCGGGGCCCGCTGGTCGACGCCGGGCTGCGCACCACCGCGCCGGGCGTCTTCGCCGTCGGGAACCTGCTGCACCCCGTCGACACCGCGGACGTGGCGGCGATCGACGGCCGGCAGGTCGTGCCGGCGGTGGTGGAGTGGCTGGGACAGGACGCCGGGCCGGGCTCCCTGTCCGGCGTGCGTCTGCGGGTGGAGTCACCCCTGCGCTGGGTGGCGCCGCAGGTGGTCGATCCTGCCGGTCCGGCCCCGGCCCGAGGTCGGCTGCTGCTCTGGACCGACACCTGGGTGGAGCGCCCCCGCGTCGAGGCCGTGCAGGACGGTCGGGTCGTCGGCACGCGCCGCCTGCCCTGGCCGGCGGCCCCCGGTCGGGTGTTCCGGGTGCCGAGCGCGATCCTCGACGCCGCGCGGCCCGACGGCGGGGACGTCACGCTGCGGCTCGCCTGAGTCGTGGCCCCAGCGCGCTGTTTTCCGTGGCGCTGGGGCCACGACGCGGAGCAGCGACAGGGACCAGGCCCCCGTCAGGCCACCCCAGCGGCCTGACGACGGCGTACCTGCTCCTCGACGTCGTCGACGAACCCCACCGGTCCCGGCGACGTCGCGATGGCGTCGCCGATGGCGCGGCTCGCGCGGGCGTACGACGGGTCGCCGAGGATCCGCTGCACCGCCGCGCGCACCTGGGCGACCGTCGGCGTGCTGGTGCCCAGCCGGATCCCCGCTCCCGACCACGCGACACGGGCCGACGTCTCGACCTTGTCCTCGGAGTCGCCGGCGACCACGACGGGGACGCCGTGCTGGAGGGCGTGGTGCAGGCCGCCGTACCCACCGTTCGTCACGAGCACGTCAGTGAGCGGCAGCAGCTTGTCGTAGGGCAGGAACTCGCCGACGTGCAGGCGCCCGGGTTGCGGCGCGAGGCCGACCAGGGCCTCCGACAGCGCCGCGACGGGACGGCCCCCGGTGGTGACGACGACGTCCACGTCGAGGTCGCCGAGGGCCTCGACCGTCGGTCGCACCAGCTCGCCGAAGTCGGTGTTCGCCACCGTCCCCTGGGTGACGTGGACGACCGGGCGGTGCTTGCCGAGCTCGGCGAACCACGGCGGCGCCTCCAGGCCGCTCTGCTCGACGCGGGTCATGGGGCCGTAGTACCGCAGCGACTCCGGCGCGTCGCTCCGCGGGAACTCGAACGCCGGGACGGTGAACTGCGCGATGAGGTCCGCGCTGCGCAGGATGTCCATGAAGAACCGGCCCCGGAGCGCCGGCGCCCCCATGCCGGCGAGCATCCGGTCGGCCGCCCGGTGCACGGGGCGCAGCACGACCCGCGTCGCGACCGCGGTGAGCACGGCGTTGCGCAGCCGGTTGGGCAGCGTCCGGCGCAGCGGCGTGATCCCGAGACCGTACGGCGGCGTGTCCCGGCTCGAGAGACCGAGCGGGATGATGCCGCACATCGCGACGAAGGGACGCTGCTCCGGCGCCAGGCGGTGGAGGGCCTGCACACCGACGAAGGTGGGCTCGTGCAGCACGACGTCGGTCGGCTCCTCCTCCAGCATCGCGAGCAGGGTCTGCCCGGCGAGCGGCGCCGGGGCGAAGAACGCCTGCTCCACGCCGGAGTTGATGGCGTCGCGACCGCGCTTGCGGTCGCCGGCGCCGAGCTCGTCGAGGGTGTCCGCCGCCGGCGGGAGCGGCACGAAGTCGACGCCGGCTGCCCGCACCATCGGGGCATAGCGCGCGCCCGTCAGCATCCGCACCCGCCACCCCCGCGCCTGGAGCTCGGCGGCGACGACCAGGAGGGGCCGCACGTGCCCCTCGGCCGGCATGCTGCAGATGACGGCAGTGGACACGGGACCTCCAGGTTCATTCGATACCCCAATGGGGTTTTAGATACACAGAGTAGCCTGAGTCAGTGCCCGAAAGGAAGAAGCGCACCTACGACAACTCGCGTCGCAGCGCCCAGGCCAGGCTGACACGCGCCGAGGTCCACCGGGCGGCGTTCCGGTTGTTCGGCGAGCAGGGCTACGCGGCCACCTCCCTCCCCCAGATCGCCGCCGCCGCCGGCGTGTCCGTCGAGACCGTCCGCAAGATGGGTCCCAAGAGCGGGCTGCTCGACGGTGCACGCGAGGTCGCCGTCTTCGACGAGAGCGGCGTCGACGAGGTGCTGGACACGACGTTCCTCCGCTCGGTCGCCGCGCAGGAGGACCTCGCCGGTGCGGTCGAGGTGCTGGTCGACTTCTACGCCACCTCCAACCACCGGGCCGCCGCCTTCTGGCAGGCGTGGCGCGCCGCCGCGGCCGGCGACCCCGTGGTCGCCGCCGCCTGGGAGCGCGAGATGGCCTCGGCGCACGGCGCGTTCCGCACCGGCATCGCGTACGCCGCGGGCCGCGGCTGGCTGCGGGAGGACGTGTCGGCCGAGGAGCTCGCCGCGACGCTCTGGGTGCTGGCTGCCAGCGAGACCTACACGCGCCTGACGGTCGACGCCGGGTTCACCGACGACGACTACCGGTCGTGGCTGCGCCGGATGCTGCTCGAGCAGCTCGCTCCGCGCTGAGCGTGCCCGCCCTGGCGCGGGTCCCGGCACCGGTCCTGGACACGTGACTCCGACACCGGGCCCCGAACTGGGACGTTGGTGCAGCCGGCTCGGCGTCGGGCCTCCCCCAACCGCACAGCTCCGCCCGGGTCGATCGAGCCAGCGACCCCGGCCCCTTGCGATCATCGACGCATGGACGGGAACGGGGAGCGCGAGCAGCGCCTGGAAGGCCTGGCGATGCAGCTGGAGGCCGGCTTCGACGAGGACTGGCTCCGCACGGGACCTCCGCGCCGCATCTACGAGCGCACGGTCGGCCACGCGACGTACCTCGGGGGCGACATCGAGCGGTCAGCGCCACTCTGCGCGCTGGCGGTCGAGGTCCCGGCTGCGGACGGCTCCGACCTGGTCGTCATGGTGCTGCTCCAGGACGACGAGGCTCGGTGGACCCTGTCGGCGTTCGACATCGACCACGTCCCCGACGGGTTCCTCGGTGGCGCGGCTCGCCGGGCGCTCGTCACCGCGCCGTACTCCCGGCCGATCCACCACGTGCTCGCGGGTGGACGCATCCGTATCGACCTGCTGCAGGTCCGCGCAGACATCGCATCCTGCACCCTCGACGGTCGGCCGGTAGCGGTGACCGAACGCGGGACGGTGCTCGTCGTCGGTGCGCACGGCGGTGTCCTGCGCTTCGGGCGCGAGGACGACACGGAGGTCTGGCGGGGCACGCTCGACGAGGCCGACCGCCTCGGCGGCGGGCCGGTCTGGGACGAGCGGGACCGCGCCGACGGAGATCTCGGCGACATCGTCAGCATCGTCTCCGACCACCGCTGACCCGGACCGGGCCGGGCCACCCGCCTCAGTGCTCGCCCAGCCGCCCGGTGAGCCGCTCGTGCCGGTCGGCGCTCGCGCCGACGAGCCCGACGATCTCCACGGCGGTCCCGCGCCGCTCGTACTTCGTCGTGATCGCGTCCAGCGCCGCCACCGACGACGCGTCCCAGACGCGGGCCGCGCTGAGGTCGATGACGACCCGCGCGGGGTCGTCCGCGTAGGCGAACTGCCGCGTCAGGTCGTTGCTGGAGGCGAAGAAGAGCTCGCCGGTGACCCGGTACGACGCGGTGTCGCCCACCACCACCCGCTCGGTCTCCGTCAGGTGGGCCACCCGCCGGGCGAACAGCACCATCGCCACCAGCACGCCGACGCCCACGCCGACCGCCAGGTTGTGGGTCCACAGCGTCACCGCGACGGTCGCCACCATGACCGCGGTCTCCGAGCGCGGCATCCGACGGAGCGTCGCGGGCCGCACGCTGTGCCAGTCGAACGTGCCGACCGCGACCATGACCATCACGGCCACGAGCGCCGCCATGGGGATGAGGGCGACGACGTCGCCGAAGCCGACGACCAGCACGAGCAGGAAGACGCCGGCCAGGAAGGTGGAGAGGCGCGTGCGGGCGCCCGAGACCTTCACGTTGATCATCGTCTGGCCGATCATGGCGCAGCCGCCCATCCCGCCGAAGAAGCCCGTGACGACGTTCGCCGCGCCCTGGCCCCAGGCCTCGCGGGTCTTGTCGGAGCCCGTGTCGGTGATGTCGTCGACCAGCTTGGCGGTCAGCAGCGACTCCAGCAGGCCGACGAGCGCCATCGCCAGCGCGTAGGGCGCGATGACCTCGAGCGTCGCCAGCGTCCACGGCACGTCGGGCACGAACCACGACGGCAGGCTGTCGGGCAGCCGGCCCTGGTCCCCCACGTCGGGCACCCCCACCGACCCGACCACGGTGAACGCCGTCAGCGCCACGATCGCGACCAGGGGCGCCGGCACCACCGCGCTCACGTGCGGCAGCCCCACGATGACGGCGATGCCGACGGCGGTCATCGGGTAGACCGCCCAGGGCACGTCGACGAGGTGCTCGAGCTGCGCGACGAAGATGAGGATCGCCAGCGCGTTGACGAACCCGACCATCACCGAGCGCGGCACGAACCGCATCAGCCGCGCCACCCCGAGCAGCGCCAGCACGACCTGCAGCAGGCCGCCCAGCAGCACCGTCGCGATGAGGTAGTCGAACCCGTGGTCCCGCATCACGGGCGCGATCACGAGGGCGACCGCCCCCGTGGCGGCCGAGATCATCGCGGGCCGGCCCCCGAGGAACGAGATCGCGACGGCCATCGTGAACGAGGCGAAGAGGCCGACCCGCGGGTCGACGCCGGCGATGATCGAGAACGAGATGGCCTCGGGGATGAGCGCGAGCGCCACGACGAGACCGGCGAGCACCTCGGTGCGCAGCAGGCGGGGCGAGCGCAGGGCGGCGCGCACGGTGGGCGCCCCGTCGCTCGGCACGGGCGCGGTGGGCACGGGTGCGTTCGACACGGCGGGCTCCGTTCGGCAGGGTGAGGGGCAGTACGGCGGGCGCCGCGTCCGCATCGACCCTAACGTTGCGTGAGGGTTGAGACCGCACCCGCGAGGAAGTGAGCCCGACCACCATGAGCGACCCGCTCGGTAGCAGCGACCCGCCCGCCGTCATGCACATCGGCGAGGTCGCCGCCCGGACGGAGCTGTCGCTCCGCAGCCTGCGGCACTGGGAGGAGGTCGGGCTGCTCCAGCCGTCGGGACGCACCGAGGGCGGGTTCCGTCTCTACACGGAGGACGACGTCGAGAAGATCCTCGTCATCCGTCGGATGAAGCCCCTCGGTTTCACCCTCGAGGAGATGAAGGACGCGCTCACCGACGTCGAGGTGCTGCGGGACCCGACCGCCACCCCCGAGGCCGTGGCCGCCGCCCGCGAGGAGCTGGCCGCCGTGCACGCCGACGCGGTCGAGCGCCGCGCGAAGCTCGTGCGCCAGCTGGCGATGGCCGACGAGTTCCTCGCGATCCTCGCGCGCGAGATGTGACGCCTGACCCTCACGCCCAGGCGCGCAGCTTCTCGGGGTTGACGCACAGCCACACGTCGACGATCCGGCCGTCCTCGACCCGGAACGACGCCACCCCGTGGATCCGGCCGTCGACGGTCATCCGGTAGCCCAGCCCGTCGGCGGTCGCGACCTCCTCCAGCACCATCGCCGGCTGCTTGGTGCGCACCCCGAGCAGGAAGCGCAGCACCCGGTCGGCGCCGTGCACCGGCTTGCGGGCCGCGCTGACCAGGCCGCCCCCGTCGCTGCGGAGCACCACGTCGGGGGCCAGGGCCCGCAGCAGCGCGTCGAGGTCGCCCCGCCCGGCCGCCGCCACGAACGCGCGCACCACCGTGTCGTGGTCCTGGGGCACGACCACCGTCGACCGCTGCTCCCGCACGTGCCGGCGGGCCGACGTGGCGAGCTGACGGGTGGCGGCGGCCGAGCGTCCGACGACGGCGGCGACCTCGTCGTACGGGACCGCGAAGACGTCGTGCAGCACGAACGCCACCCGCTCCGCCGGGGTCATCGCCTCGAGCACCACGAGCAGCGCCGTGCTGACGGCCTCGTCGAGCGTCACCCGGTCGGCCGGGTCGGGCGCCGGGGCCGGGGCCGTGCCGCTGAACAGGTCGGCCGGCACGGGCTCGGGGAGCCACTCGCCGACGTACCGCTCCCGGCGCGCCCGCGCCGACGTCAGCTGGTCGAGCGCGACCCGGCTCGCGACGCGCGTCAGCCACCCGGCGGGGTTGGCGATGGCGGCGCGCTCGGGGTCGTCGAGGCGGTACCAGCGCACGTAGGTCTCCTGCACGACGTCCTCGGCGTCGGCCAGCGTGCCGGTCATCCGGTAGGCGAGCGCCAGCAGGCGCCGCCGCTCCTCCGCCACCTCGGCGAGCGTCTCCTCGGCCACGGCTCCTCCTCTGCTCGCACACGCATCTTCCCCAGTCTGACGACGCAGTGCCCCGACCTGTGAGGTCACCGGTCGGTTTGCGCCCCCCGCGGGCCGGGCACGGCACTGCCCATGGCTTCCCGTGCGCGCAACGAGTTCGACGTCCCCGCCTCCCCCGCCGCCGTCACCGACGCGGTCCAGCGCGTGGTCCACGACCAGGGCCACCGCCCGGTCGGCCAGAGTCCCGACGGGCTGCAGCTGGCGTTCGTCACGAAGAAGACGGCCTTCACGTGGGAGCTCGAGACCTCGGTGCTCATCACCCCGACGCCCCAGGGCTCGCACGTGACGATCGACCTCGACACGCAGCCGGGCCGACCCAAGGCGCTCCTCGACGGCCGCAAGAACAAGAAGGCGGCGCAGCGCCTCGCCGACGAGATCCAGGCCGCCCTGGCCTGACGCACCGGACCCGCTTGGCCACCTCGCCCATGCTGGCGTCATGGTGACCGAGTCCGACGTCGTCGTGGTGGGTGCCGGCCTGGCCGGTCTGCGGTGTGCGCACGAGCTGGAGCGCGCCGGGCTCGACGTCGTCGTGCTCGAGCGCTCCGACGCCCCCGGGGGGCGCATCCGCACAGAGTCCGTCGACGGTCACCTCCTCGACCGTGGCTTCCAGCTGCTCAACCCGGGCTACCCCGCCGTACGCCGCTGGGTCGACACCGACGCCCTCGACCTCCACGCGTTCGACGCGGGCGTCGCCCTCCGCGACGCCTCGGGGACGCGGCGGCTCGGCCACCCCTGGCACGCGCCCCACCTGCTGGGCGCGTCCGCGGCGGCGGTGGCGGGCGACGTGCCCTCGGGACTGCGGCTCGCCCGTTGGCTCGCGCCGGTGCTCCGCCCGTCGCGCCGTCCCCTGACCGCGCGGTTGCTGGCGAAGCCCGACAGCGACCTGGCCGGCAGCCTCGACGCGGCCGGGGTCCGGGGCGTCCCGCGCACCGTGCTCGACCGGTTCCTCGCCGGGGTCGTGCTCGACGACAGCGGGGCCACGTCCGCGCAGTTCGCGCGGCTCCTCATCAGCTCGTTCGTCGCCGCCACCCCCGCCCTGCCCCGGGAGGGGATGGAGGCGCTCCCCCGCCAGCTGGCGGCACGCCTGGCCGCGCCCGTGCAGACGGGCGTCGAGGTCGAGGGGGTCGTGCGGGGCCGCACCCCCCTCATCCGCACCTCCAGCGGCGAGCACCACGCCCGCGCGGTCGTGGTGGCGACGGCGGCCCCCGCCGCGGAGGGGCTGGTGGGCACGCCGGCGCCGCCGCAGCGCGGGGTGGTGACGGAGTGGTACACCACCGACGAGCCCCCCGCGCCCCCCGAACGAGCCCGGCTGCTCCACGTCGACGGCCACGACCGCCCGACCGGTCCGCTCGTCAACACGGCGGTGATGTCGGCGGCGGCGCCGAGCTACGCGCCGCCCGGGCAGCACCTGGTCGCGGCCTCGGCGCTCCTCGGCCCCGACCGGCCCGTCCCGTCGTCCGCGGAGATGCGGTCCCACGCCGCCGCGCTGCTGGGCACGGACGCCGGCTCGTGGCGGCTCCTGCGACGCGACGACGTGCCCCACGCGTTGCCGGCCCAGCTGGCGCCGTTGACCCACCGGCGCCGTACGGGCCTCGGCGACGGGATCTTCGTCGCCGGCGACCACCGCGACACCGCCTCCATCCAGGGTGCGCTCGTGAGCGGCCACCGCGCCGCCGCGGCCGTGCGCGCGACGCTGGGGGTGGCGCGGTGAACCCCGTGCTCGTGGTGGGTGCCGGCATCGCCGGCGTCGCCTGCGCCCGCGCGCTCACCGACGCCGGTGTGCCCGTGCGCGTCGTCGACCGCGGCCACCGCGTCGGCGGGCGGATGGCGTCGCGCCGCATCGACGAGCGGCCGGTGGACCTGGGGGCGTCGTACTTCACCGTGCCCCGCGACGACGCCGACTTCGCGGCGGTGGTCGAGCGGTGGCGCACCGCTGGCCTCGCCCGCGCGTGGACGGACACCTTCCACGTGGCGGACGGCCTGGAGCCGAAGGAGGGCCCCGTGCGCTGGGGCGCGCCCGGCGGCCTGCGCTCGCTCGTGGAGGACCTCGCCTCGCCCCTCGACGTACGCCGCGGAACCGTCGCCTCCGTCGACCTCGGGCCCGCGGGTCCGGTCGTCGACGGCGAGCCCGTGCGCGCGGTCGTGCTGGCGATGCCCGACCCGCAGGCCCGACGGCTGCTGGCCGACCCGCTCGCCGACCTCGGCGCCCGGCTGGACCGCGGGTTCGAGCCGGTGCTGGCGCTCGTGGCCTCGTTCGAGGAGCGCACCTGGGACGTCGACGGCGTCTTCGCCGACGACCCGCTGTCGTTCGTCGCGGACGACGGTCGGCGCCGTGGCGACGACGCCCCCGTGCTCGTCGCGCACTCGACCCCGGAGCTGGCGCGGGAGCACCTCGACGCCCCGGAGGAGGCGGCGCCCGCGATGACCGCCGCGCTGCGCCGGCTGCTCGACCTGCCCGCGCCGGCGGGCACCGTCGTCCATCGGTGGTCGTTCGCGCGGCCGACGGGGGACCGCGACGCGCCGTACCTCCTCGACGACCGCGGCATCGGCGTCTGCGGCGACGGCTGGGGCCCGACCCCCCGCGTCGCGACCGCGTGGCGCTCGGGGCATGAGCTGGGCGCGGCGATGGCGGAGCGGCTGGGCTGAGGGCTGTTCCGCCGGAGCGGAGAACGCATCCCCGGACCCCCCGTGACGGCCCCTCCGGGGAACTGTTCTCCGCTGGAGTGAACACCCTCGCCCCGCCTCCCACGGCTGACGTCGTGCCGGGTTGTCACGTACGGCGCGCTCGGGTGGCGACCGCGAAGGGGCTCCAACGACAGCCGACCGCCCTTGAACGCCGGCGTTCGTGACCCTTTCCCCGGGCCGCGCCGGGCCCCCGAGATTCGCGGACGTCATGCGTTCCGGCCGTCGGGTCGCCCGCTTCGCATGACGTCCCACGACTACCCGCGAGCAATCTCCTGACCTGCGTACTCCCTGACGTTCCGCACGCGACACGCCGTCGGTACGGCGCGACACGGTGCCCAACGTCAGGGACTACCCGCCCGGGATGCCGCCCGGGATGCCGCACGGCCGGCGGACGTCATGCGCCCCGGCTGCCCCCGGGACCAGAACGCATGACGTCCGGAGCCATCCCTCCCGGGCGTCATGCGCGCCGTACCGCCCGGCCACCAGATCGCATGACGTCCGCACGGGCGGCCGCCCCCGAGCCCCGCCAGGAAACTTTTTGTCAATCTGACTCAAACCCCTTGCCTGCCCATTAATTGTCGCGCAGACTATTAGTCATGACCACCGACACGGACCTCCTCCGACGCATCGAGGACGCCGCCACCCCGGCCGACCTCTTCGGCCCGCAGGACGGCTCGGACCAGGCGCGGCGTCGCGCGCGGCGTACCCACCGCGTCATCGCCACCGCCCTCCACCCCGACCGTCGCGACCCGGCGATCGACGCCGCCCGCGGCGACGCCGCCTTCGCCAAGGCCACGACCTTCTTCGAGCAGTGGAGCAACGGCATCGAGGCCGCCGACGAGGGCACGATCATCGGCGCGAACGGCACCTGGACCCTCGGCGCGCAGGTCGGCCGCGGCACGGTCGCGAACCTCTACGCGGTCCCCGGCGGCGACGCGGTCGTCAAGATCGCCCGCCGGCGCTCGTCGTTCCGCTACCTCCGCAACGAGCGCACGGCCCTGACCCGGCTCATGGAACAGAGCGACAGCTGGCTCGTGCCGTACCTCCCCCGCCTCCTCGACACCGCCACCCTGCGCAGCCCCGGCGGCGGCCGCGGCGCCGAGCAGCGCGAGGCCAACGTGCTCGGCTCGCTGACCCGCGCGGACGGGTACGTCGCGCTGACCGCCGTGCAGGCAGCCGCGCCCGACGGGCTCGACGGTCGGGACTGGGCCTGGATGCAGCGGCGGATCATCCGCGCGCTCGCCGCGGTCCACGCGGCCGGCCTCGTGCACGGCGCCCTCCTCCCGGAGAACGTGCTCATCCATCCGGAGCAGCACGGGGTCGTCCTCGCGGGTTGGTCGTTCGCGACCCGGCCCGGCCGCCCGGCCGAGGGCGTCGTCGCGTCGCAGGCCGCGGCGTACCCGCCCGAGGTCACCCGCGACGTCGTCACCCCGGCGACGGACGTCGCGATGCTCGGCGCGCTCGGCCTGGCGATGCTGCGGCCCGACCAGCGGGTGCAGCGGCGGTTCTCCGCCGGCCTTCGGCAGGACGCCCCCGGCATGCGGCCGCGGGCCGCTGACCTGCAGGGGGAGTACGACGAGCTGCTCGACCGGCTCTACGGGCCGCGGCGGTTCCGCCCCCTCGACCTGGCCGTCTGAACGGCCCCACACACCCACACCGAAGCGACAGACACGAGAGGAACAGGACAATGGGCAACGGAGCATGGAGCGACCGGACCTTCGCCGCGTCGGCGGGCGCCCGCAGGCGCGCCGGTCGGGCGGCGTTCGGCTACAGCGACGACGTACGCCGCAAGCCGACCTCGCAGTGGAAGGCACACCCGACGCTCGACCCGAACGGCGTCACCGTCCGCGAGTCGCGCGACTCGGCGGAGCACCCGAACAGCACCCCGATCGCCGTCTTCTTCGACGTCACGGGCTCGATGGGCACGGTCCCGCAGCAGATGCAGGGCGAGCTGGCGAAGCTGCACGGGCTGCTGCAGCGGAAGGGCTACGTCGACGACCCGCAGATCATGTTCGGCGCGATCGGCGACGCGGACACCGACTACGTGCCGCTGCAGGTCGGCCAGTTCGAGTCGGACAACCGCATGGACGAGCAGCTGCGCTCGATCTTCCTCGAGGGCAACGGCGGCGGCCAGATGAGCGAGTCCTACGAGCTGGCGGCCTACGTCATGGCCCGCCACACGGCCACCGACGCGTGGGAGAAGCGCGGCAAGAAGGGCTACCTGTTCGTCATCGGCGACGAGATGGGCAAGCCGAAGATCCGGGCGCGGCAGCTGCGCGACATCCTCGGCGTGGAGGCCCGGGAGGACGTGCGCTCGGCGGACCTGTGGCGCGAGGTCGAGGAGCGCTGGGAGGTCTTCTTCATCCTGCCGCGGCAGACGGCGCACTACGACGACCCGCGGGTCAACGGCTACTGGCGCGACCTGCTCGGCGAGCGCCTGCTGCGCCTCGACGACCCGCGCGCGGTCTGCGACCTCATCGCGCTGACGGTCGGCCTGCTCGAGGACGCCATCGACCTCGACGAGGGCCTCGAGGACCTGCGCGACGTCGGCAGCACGAGCGGCGGTGCGGTCTCGCGGGCGCTCGCCACGGTCGGTACGGCGCGGGGCACCGCCACGCTCCCCGCCCGGGTCGCGCGCGACCTGGGCGCGGAACCGGACGACCTGGCCTGAGCCGGGCCCGACCACACGAACGAGAGGAGAAGCGAGATGACCACCCAGCCGCACCGCATCGTCGTCGGCCTCGGCTTCGGCGACGAGGCCAAGGGCGCGACCGTCGACCGGCTCTGCGCGGAGGGCGGCGTGGCCGCGGTCGTCCGCTTCTCGGGCGGACCGCAGGCGGCGCACAACGTCGTGGTCGGCGGCGTCCACCACACCTTCCGGCAGTTCGGCAGCGGGACGCTCGCGGGGGTGGCGTCCTACCTGAGCCGGTACGTGCTGGTGAGCCCCGAGGCGCTGGGAGCCGAGGCGGACGAGCTGGCCGCGTGCGGCGTACCGGATCCCCTCGGCATGATCGCCGTCAGCCCCGACGCCCTGGTCGTCACGGCGGTGCACCGCGCCGCGAACCGCACGCGGGAGGACCTGCGCGGCGACGCGCGGCACGGCTCGTGCGGCCTGGGGGTCGGGGAGACGCAGCTCTACGCGCTGCCCGAGAACGGCGGCCCGGCGGCGATCCGGGTGCGGGACTGCCGGACCCCGGACGTGCTGCGGGTGAAGCTCGCGGCGCTGCTGGAGCACTACGCGCCGCTGCTCGCGCAGGGGTCGCACGAGGTGCCGTCGCTGCGGGAGATGGCGGTCGACCTGCTGGAGTTCGGGGCGGCGGTCGAGATCGTGCCGGACGTCGCCTACCTGGCGGCGGCCGCCGCGACCGGGGCGCTCGTGCTCGAGGGCTCGCAGGGCGTGCTGCTCGACGAGTGGCGCGGATTCCACCCGCACACGACGTGGTCGACGGTGACGCCCGCGCCCGCGCAGGAGCTGCTCCGGGAGGCCGGACTGGAGCGCGGCGAGGTCTGGGGCGCCGTGCGGTCCTACGCCACACGCCACGGGGCCGGTCCCTTCCCGACGGAGGACCGCGCGCTCCGGCTGCCGGAGGCGCACAACGGCTACGGCACCTACCAGGGCGACTGGCGCACCGGGCACCTCGACCTCGTGCTGCTCGACTACGCGGCGCGGGTGTGCCGGGCTGCCGGCGGGCTCGACGTCCTGGCCGTCAGCCACCTCGATGCGGAGCCCGTGGGCGTCGCGGCGGGTTACGCCTCGCTGCCGCTCGGCGACCTCACCGACCTGGCGCACCAGTCGCGCTTGACGGCCGCTCTCCTGGCGGCGAGGCCGCGGGTCACGCCGCTGGAGGGCCCGGTCGACGAGGTCATCGCGCGGTGCGTCGGGGTGCCGGTGGGCATGCGGGCGTACGGCGCGGCCCGCGCCGACCGCGAGCTGCTGCGCCCGACCTCGGGGGTGGTGGTCGGGCGCAGCAGCGGTCGGGGGGAGCGGTCGGGCGGTCAGCAGCCGCCGTTGCGCTCGAGGTACTCGTCGAGCGCGGCCTCGTCGTCCAGGGTCAGCGTCTGCAGCGGGATGGAGATGGAGGCCTCCGTGTCGTCGCCGTTGATCGCGGCCAACGCCTGCTCCACGCCCTGGTAGCCCTCGCCGTAGGGGTCCTGGGCGATGAGCGCCTGGATCGATCCGTCACGCAGCGCGTCGACCTCGGTCTCGGCCGCGTCGTAGGCGACGACCTTGACGTCACCCACGGCGTCGGCCTCCTGCAGGCCGGTGACGGCGCCGATGGCGTTGACGTCGTTCGCGACGAAGATGCCGGCCAGGTCCGGCGTGCTGGCCAGGTTCGAGGTCACGAAGCCGGCGGCGGCGGTGACGTCGTTGAGCGCGTACTCCTCGCCGATGAACTCGATGTCGGGGTAGTTCTCCTCGAGCTCCGCGATGAAGCCCTCGACCCGCACGTACTGCGCGTCCGTGCCGGGCGGCGAGCTGATCGCCATGACCTTGCCGGAGCCACCGATGGCCTCGGCCATCGCCTTCGCCGCCTCGCGACCGCCCTCGGTGTCGTCCGAGCCGATGCGCGAGACCGAGACGGAGTCGTCGGTGATCTTCTGGTCGAGCTCGACGATCGGGGTGTCGTTGTTCTTGATCTCGGTGAGCCGCGGCGTGAGGGCCTCGACGTCGGTCGGCACGACGAGGAGCGCGTCGGGGGCCTGGGCCGCGACGGTGTCGAGCACCGGCAGCTGCTGGGCGGCGCCCCAGCTGTCGGGGGCGGCGACCGTGAGGTCGACGTCGTTGTCGGCCGCGGCAGCCTCGGCGCCACAGGCCATCGCCTCGTAGAAGGGGCTGCCCTTCGTGCCCGGGACGAGGGTGATCGCGACCGTCCCGTCGCCGGCGTCGTCGGAGCCGCAGGCGGACAGCATCGGAGCCAGGACGAGGAACGTCCCGGCACCCAGCAGAGCGATCTTGGAGTTCATGGGGGGCCTTTCCGTCGGGCGTCCGTGAGGCTTCCCGGACTTCCGTCCGGACGCTGTGCAATCGATTACATCGAAGCGTAGGTACCGCACGTTACGTCGCCGTTTCGTGTGGCACACGTCACGAAGGAGAGATCTCGGGGGCACCGTCCGCGCGGTGCACCACCCCGATCGCCCGGTCCATCGCGTCCCGCAGCGCCGCACCGTCGCGGGCCGCCACGCGCACCGCGAGACCCGCACCGTGGGGCAGGCGCGAGACCGCGCCGTACGCCGCCCCGCCCGCCGCGGCCCGCTCCCACTGCACCCACTCCGCCTCGTGGACGACCGGTGCGGAGGGGCCGCTCCCCGCGAGCACCAGGAGCCCGACGGCACGCGTTCCCGCCGGGAGGTCGGCACCGGTGAACCGGGTGCGCTCGCGCGCGAGGAGGCGTCCCGCGACCCGGACCTCCAGGGTGGAGTCGTAGTTGCACCGTTCCCCGATGACGACCACCGACTCGACCGTGAGCACCGTGCCCTGCCCCAGCTCCACCCGGGTGTGCTGCTCGAGGTCGCTGTCGTCGTGCAGGAGCCGGGGCTCGGCGAGGTTCTCGAGGTGCCCGCCCGTGGTCGCGACGAGCTCCAGCTCCTCGACCGCCCCGGCGTCCGCGCCGCGGCGGTGCACGGACACCGCGCCCTGCCCGCACACCTGCGCCCGGGCACCGTCGGCGACGCTGATCCGCTGACGCAGGCGGTCGCCGGTGATGATGCCGCCGCTGCCGGACTGCACGATCACCTGGGCGGAAGCACCGGCGCCGGGGAACACGCGACCGACCGCGTACGGCCAGCGGTGGTGGCGTCGGGTCAGGGCGGTCCGACCGTCGACGACCCCGAAGGCCAGGTCGAGGTGGCGCTCGCTCAGAACAGCACCTCGTCGGCCAGGAGTCGCGCCACGGCGTCCACGCCGCCCCCGGCGCGGCAGTTCGTCGCGAGCACCGGACGACCGCCGCGCACCTGCCACGCCTCGGCCAGCATCAGCTCCAGGTCGACACCCACGTACGGCGCGAGGTCGGTCTTGTTGACGACGAGGAGGTCGGCCCGGACGACGCCCGGCCCCCGCTTGCGCGGGATGTCCCCGCCGCCGGCGACGTCGATGACGAAGAGCCAGTAGTCGACGAGGTCGTCGGAGAACGTGGAGGCGAGGTTGTCGCCGCCGCTCTCGATGAGGATGACGTCGGTGTCGGGGAACCGCGCCTCGAGCTGGTCGGCGGCCTCGATGTTGAGCGTCGGGTCCTCACGGATCACCGTGTGCGGGCAGGCGCCGGCCTCGACGGCCAGCACGCGGGCGGGATCGATGACGCCGGCGCGACGGACCCGTTCGGCGTCCTCCTGGGTGACCAGGTCGTTCGTCACGACGCAGGACCGCTTGCCCAGCGCTGCGAGGGCGGGCACCAGCTGCTCGAGCAGCGCGGTCTTGCCCGACCCGACGGGGCCGCCGATGCCGACCCGCGCGGGGGCGGGCGCGGATCCGGGAGCCGGGGCCGGTCCGGGTGCAGGGGAGGTCATCGCAGCAGGTACCTCCGGGACAGCGGCACCGACAGCGCCGGCACGGTGTCGAGCAGCTCGCCGTCCACGCGCACCTCGAAGGTGCGGGGATCGACCTCGACGTGGGGCAGCGCGTCGTTGCGCAGCATGTCGGACTTCCGCAGGCCCCGGGTCGAGGTGATGGGGATGACGGGCTTGTCCAGCCCCAGCCCGTCGAGCGTCTCGAGGGCCAGCTGCGAGGCGAACACGGCACTGACCCGCGGGCTCGCCTTGCCCAGCGCCCCCCACATCCGCCGCTGCACCACAGGCTCGGAGAGGGGGATCGAGCCGTTGGCGTCGCCCATCGCCGCCCACACGACCATGCCGGCCTTCATCACGTGCGACGGCTTGATCCCGAAGGACGCCCGCGGCCAGATGACGAGGTCGGCCATGCGACCGGGCTGCAGCGAGCCGACGTGATCGCTGATCCCGACGGCGATCGCGGGGTTGACGGTCAGCTTCGCGACGTACCGCTTGATGCGTTCGTTGTCCGCGCCGGGGCGGGTCTCCTCGGGCAGGGGCCCGCGGCGGTCCTTCATGACGCTGGCGAGCTGCCAGGCCTTCGCCACGTTCTCGGCGAGACGGCCCATGCCCTGGGTGTCCGTGCCGAAGATGGAGATCGCGCCGATGTCGTGCAGGTAGTCCTCCGCCGCCATGGTCTGCGGCCGGATCCGTGCCTCGGCGAACGCGACGTCCTCGGGAGCGCTCGGGTTGAGGTTGTGGCCGATCATCGCCATCGGCACACCCTCCTCCAGCGCGGCGGGCGTGAAGGGGTTGGTCGGGTTGGTCGACGACGGGATGACGTTGGGGTAGGAGACCACCCGGAGCAGGTCGGGAGCGTGGCCGCCGCCCGCACCCTCCACGTGGTACATGTGGATCGTCCGGCCGCCGACCGCCGCCATCGTGTCCTCGGCGAAGCCGAACTCGTTGATCGAGTCGGTGTGGAGGTGGACGGCGAAGTCGTGGCGGTCCGCCGCGACCAGCGACCCGTCGATGACGGCCGGCGAGGCGCCGAAGTCCTCGTGCACCTTGACCGCCATCGCGCCACCGGCCACGGCCGCCTCCACCGCGCGCGGGTCCGAGCCGCCGCGGGCGAGGAGGGCGAAGTTCACCGGCGAGTCCTCGGCGCCCTGCAGGAAGCGGCCCATCACGTGGGCGCTGCCCGAGCCGACCTCGAAGACCGGGCCCGGGGAGCTGCCGACGAGCGTCGTGGTGCCGCCCGCGAGCGCGTGCTCGGTCTGCTCCGGCGACTGGATGTGGGCGTGGCACTCGACCGCGCCCGCCGTGACGATGACGTCGTGGCCGTTGATCGGCGTCGTGCTCTGCCCCACGACGAGACGCGGGTCGACGCCCGGCATGACGGCGGGGTTGCCGGCCTTGCCGATGCCCGCGATGCGGCCGTCCTTGATCCCGATGTCCGCCTTCACGATGCCGAGCACGGCGTCGATGATCGTGGCGTTCTGGATGACGACGTCGAGGGCGCCGTCCGCCGCGGTGACGTTCGCGGCGATCCCCTCGCCGTCGCGCAGCGACTTGCCGGCCCCGATGAGGAGCTCCCAGCCGGGCTGCGCGTAGTCGTGCTCGATCTCGGCGACCAGGGACGTGTCGCCGAGCCGGAACCGGTCCCCGGTCGTCGGTCCGTAGACCCGGGCGTACGCCGCGGGATCCATGCCCCTCATGCCTGCTCCTCCTGCTCGGACGGGTCCTGCTGCGCCAGGTAGCCGCGCTCCGCGGCACGCTCGAAGGCCCGTCGGCGCACGTCGGGATCGTCGAGGCGGCCCTCGACCAGGCCGGCCTGGCCGCGCACCACCCGGTCGCCGCCGATCGGCACGAGGGCGACCGTGCGCGGCAGCCCGGGCTCGAAGCGCACGCCCTGGCCCGACGGCACGGCCAGGCGCCGGCCGTAGGACGCCGCACGGTCGAACCGCAGCGCCCGGTTGACCTCGAAGAAGTGGGTGAGGCTGCGCACCTGCACGTCGCGGTCGCCGGTGTTGACCACCTCGACCTCGATCGCCTCGACGTCGGTGAACAGCTCCTGGGTCTCGCCCCGGGTCGTGACACCGCCGGGGCGGAGGTCGTCCGCGGGCGTCGGAATGGGGTCGTAGACGGCGAGGAGCTTGGTGCCCTCCGCCATCGGGAGCTCGATCATCAGCAGGGGGATCATCGCCGGCACGCCCTCCTGCACCTGCTGGGGCGTCAGGAGCCGGGACACCTCGTCGCGGACGTCCGCGAACGAGCGGTCCTGGCGGGCCAGCAGCATGGCCTCGTCGGTCAGGTAGGCGACGGCCTCGGGGTGCGAGAGCCGGATCCCGAGCCGCAGGTTGCGGCGGGCGAACTCGGCGGCGGTGAAGATCGTCAGCCGCTCCCGCTCGGTGGGTGACAGGTTCATCAGGGTCCCTCGTTTCCTCAGGAGGCGAAGAGCTTGACGTCGGACCGGGCGTGCCGCTCGATCGCGACGTCGTGGACGGGGGTGAAGGCATGGGGCACCGCGGCGGCGTCGACCGGCGCGGCGAGGAGGGGTGCGACCCGGCGCTCGACCTCGACCAGGGCCTCCTGGGCACCGCGGTGCCCCACGACGGCGAGACGCACGGCGCTGCTCGCGCACGCCGTCAGCACCGCCCAGCAGGACAGGGCCTCGGCGTCGGCGAGCGGCAGGTCGGCCCAGACGAGGCCCTGGGCCACGCCGAGGTGGCCGGTGCCCTCCTCGGCGAGGACGCGCCGGCGGTAGGTCGCCGCTGCCTCGTGGTGCAGCCGCTGCCACGTGCCGAGCAGCGCGGTGCCGGACCGGCGGGACGCCACCCGGGCGGCCTCGCCGACCATCGACACCTCGACCTCGCGGTCGAGGTCGAGACGCGCCTCGACCTCGCCGCTGCCGAGCGCGTGGCTGCGGGCGAGGAAGACCCGGTCGAAGGTGTGCCAGCGCAGCCGCACCGCGGCCAGCATCACGTCGACGAGCTGCTCCGGGCCGGTCAGCAGGCCGTCGGCCGCCAGGGTCTCGAGACCGGAGGAGAACGACGCCGCGCCGGCGCCGAAGGCCGGGTCGGCGTGCAGCAGCAGCGCGGTGCGGCTGCTCACTCGACGACCTCGACCGCGCCCCGGTCCAGCCAGGGCCGGATCCGGGCGAGGTGGTCGGCGGCCGGTCCGTCGAGCAGCACGACGAGCAGGTCGTCCTCCATGCGGACCCTCCAGTGCAGGTGGCCCGCGTGCCAGCCGAGCTGCATCGCGCCCTCGCGCGACGTGGCGCGCAGCGTGAGCGTCGCCGGCTCCTCGACCTCGACGACGACGGCACCGTCCGCGTCGAGGCGGAGCACCGACCCGTCGCGGAGCACGGCCTCGCGGTCGAGCGCGACGCCGTACTCCTGCCCGTCGGATCCCGTCGCCCTGAAGCGACGGCGCCCGAGCTCGGCGGTCGGCAGCACGAGCCGCACGACCAGCCCGCGGTGCTCGAGGTCGTGCAGCCGGTCGTGGACCCCGTCGTCGGACCGGTGGCCGACGATCTCGAAGAGCTTGTGCACTGCCGAGGACTCCCGTCAGTCGACCGGGGCCGCGGTCGCCTCGAGGTCCTCGAGGTAACCGATCGACCAGGAGGCGAGTCTGTCACGCCAGGCCGCCGCCAGCTCGCCGCCCGAGCCGGTCTCGTTGTCGCGCTCGAACGCCGCGAAGTCCGTCACCTCGACGATCTCGCAGCCGTCCCAGCTGCTGTCCTGGTCGTCCATCGAGCCGGTCACGGCGAAGTCGAGGAACGAGACCACGGAGGGCATCGCGCGCATCGTGGGACGCACGTAGGACAGCGTCCAGTCCCGGTACGCCGCGAGCGTGTCGCCCTCCGCGAGCGCGAAGTAGGCGACGACGAAGCGCCTCACGCGCCACCCACCCAGGCGACGAGCTGCGACCAGAACGAGGCGTAGTCGTCCCAGGCCATGAACTCGGGGCTGCCCCAGTGCGGCGAGCAGTCCGACGCGAACGCCGCCGTCCGACCCGCGCCGTGCTCGCCGACGACGAGGAACGGGTCGCCGCCGACCTCCATGAGCGTGGTCGCGTCGGCCTTCGCACCGAAGCGGTTGTAGCCCAGGAAGTAGGGCCACTGCTCGTCGACGCCCTCCAGCACGGCGTGCGCGGCGACCGGCTTCGGGACCACGCCCTCGGGGGACTCGATGCGGTCGTCGTGGACGAGCATGTCGACGGGGAGCACCTCCGCCAGCGGGGTCAGGGAGAACCGTCCGCGGCCCTCGAACCCCGAGAACGACATGTAGCCGCCGATCATGAGCAGCCCCCCTCCCTGGTGCACGAACTCACCGATGACGGCCAGCCGGTTGGGCCGACGCTCGCCCTTGACGAACACGGCGTGGGGCAGGAGGAACGAGTCGGCCGGGGCGTCGCTGAGGACGATGACGTCGTACTTCTCCCGCAGGACCTCCACCTCGTAGGGGAAGCCCTCCACGGCGACGTGGTTCGGCATGTAGTCGACCTGGTGGCCGGCCTCGCCGAGCACGCGGAGCAGCTGCTCGGCGCCCTCCTCGTAGCCCGACGTGGTGTAGGCCGCCAGGCCCTTGGTGTGCTGGGCGAAGGTGTTCCAGCTCTCGCCGACGACGAGGACACGACTGGTCATGGGTGGGCGCTTCTCTCTCTCGGTGCTGCTCGGTGGTGGTGGTCGTGGATCAGGCGTCGACGTGCAGGAACGCCAGGGGGTTGTGGGCCGTGAGGCGCAGCGCGACGTCCTCGCCGAAGCGGTCGACGAGACGGCCGCGCACGTCGCGGGCCAGGTGCCGGTAGCCCCAGCCGCCGTGGGCGACCAGGGAGTTCCGGTGGTTGATGTCGTGGGACAGCAGCAGCTGCGCGCCGAAGCCCCCGTCGAGGAAGTGGGCGATGGCGTCGAGCCGCTCGTCGTCGTCGGGGTAGCTCGCACCGTTGACGAACCGGGCCCGCCCGGTGCCGAAGTTGTCCATCTCCACGAACGCCCCGGTGCGCATGATGTCCTCGAGCTGCGGCAGGTCGATCTCGCAGTCGAGGTGGGAGACGGCGATCCGGGCGGGGTCGGCCCCGGCGCGCTCGGCGATCGCGATCGCCTCGAGCGCCCGCTTGGCGAAGGGGTGCACGTGGATGTTCAGGGGCAGGCCGGTCGCGGCCTGCACGCGCCCGGCGGCCCGCAGCGACGTCGCCTCGACCTCCGTGATGTCCCAGCTCGTGCCGATCTCGCCGATCACCCCGGGCAGGAGGCCGGCAAAGCCCTCCTCCACCTGGCGGGTCCACCGGTCGACCAGCTCGTCCTCGGAGACCGGCAGTTCGGAGGCGGGCAACGCCGGCTCCAGGTAGCGACCGGCGGAGACCACGAGGGCGATCCCCGCCTGGTCGGCGGCGCGCACGGCCACCTCGACGCTGGGGCCGCTGCCGAGGACCGTCAGGTCGACGACCAGCTGGGTGCCGGCGTCGCGGGCGAGCCGCAGCTCCTGGGCCGCGAGGTACCAGTCGCTCAGCAGCATGTTCTGCCGCAGCGTGCTCTGGGGGTGGGCGTGCAGCTGCTCCGCCGTCGCCGCGGCCACCGCGGCGGGGTCGTCGAAGTCGCGCCACGCCCCCTCGCCCTCCCACCAGACGCGGGAGTCGACGAGCACGTGCTCGTGGGGCAGGACGACGCCGTCCTCCGGGCGGACGTCCCGCACCCCGTGGGCGGTGCGGACGCGGTAGACGTCGCGGTCCGGGCGGGTCATGGTCGCTCCTCGGGTCGGCGGGGGCTCGCGGGTCGGGACACGTGGGCCTGCGCGACGCGCCACCCGGCGTCGGTGCGCAGCCAGAGCTGCGTCTGCCGGCCGGTGCGGCCCTCGTCGGGGTAGTCGGTGACGAGGTGCACGGTGGCCAGGTCGTGCCCGAAGGCGGTGGCGGCGCGCTCGCGGACCGTGCGGCGCACCGGTCCCGCGGCCGTGGCCCGGCGCCACGCGGTGATCGCGGCGTGCCCGAACAGCTCTTCGTCGTCCCCGATCCGCACCGCGGCGCGGTCGACCCAGAAGGCGTCGACCAGGGCGTCGACGTCGCCGGTGGCGAGCGCACTCTCGTACCGCGCGGACGCGGCCTCGACCTCGGCCAGCACGTCGGGGTCGTCGATCGGGATCACGCGGGCACCCCGATCGCGGCCTCGAGCCGGGCCGCCACCTGCAGCAGCGCACGCTCGGAGCCGGCCCGTCCGACGAGCTGGACCCCGACCGGCAGGTCGCCGCCGGAGGGCACCGAGACGGCCGGGAGGCCGAGGAACGAGAAGGGCGCCGTGAGGACCCCGAGGTAGGGCTCGCGGTCCGCCTCGCGACCGTGCCCCAGGGCGATCCGGTCCTGGTCGTGGCGCGGGGCGCTCCCCGGCGTGGTCGGCAGCACGAGCACGTCGGTCGTGTGCAGCAGCTGCCCGACCCGGCGGCGCAGGAGCTCGCGGTAGCGCTGCGCCGCGACGTACGCCGCGCCCGGGACCGCGAGACCCGCCGTCAGCCCCGTGCGTACGCCGCGGCCGAGCCGCTGCCGGTGACGGAGCAGCGTCGCGTGGTGGGCCTCCGCGCCCTCGACCGCCGTGACGACGAGCGAGGCGGCCATGGCCTCCTCGAACCAGGGGAAGGCGACCCGCTCGCGCACACCGAGAGCAGCGACGGCGCGCTCCTGGGCGGCGAGCCCGTCGGCGTCCGCCCAGTCGCCGACGTCGACGGCGGCCGTCCGCACGGGGCCGGGCGCGTCGTCCCCGGGGACGAGCACGTCGAGCACCGCGGCGCTGTCGGCGACCGTGCGGGTGAACCACCCGACGTGGTCGAGGCTGCGCGCGAAGGGCACGAGCCCGCCGGCGTCCACGCGACCGAAGCCGGGCTTGAACCCCACGACGCCGCAGAGCGAGGCCGGCACGCGGACCGATCCGTTGGTGTCGGTCCCCAGCGCCAGGCGGACGTCACCGAGCGCGACCGCCACCGCCGAGCCCCCCGAGGAGCCACCGGCCGTGCGGTCCGGGTCGTGCGGGTTGCGGCAGACCGGCCGGTGCTCGTTGGAGGTGGTGAACCCGTGGGCCAGCTCGTCCATCGCCGTGGACGCGACGACGCGGGCCCCGGCCCGCTCGAGCAGCTCGACCGCCCGGGCCGACCGACGCGCGGGGCGGGGGTCCCAGGGGACCGGGGAGCCGGCGTACGTCGTGCGGCCCGCCAGGGCGAGGTTGTCCTTGACCCCGACGGTCCACCCGGCGAGCGGCCCGGTGGGAGGGGCTGCCGGCGCCGGGTCGAAGACCGTGTAGAGGTGGCCGAACCGGGCACTGCTGGCGCGCAGCGCGGCGCTCATCGCTCCTCCTCGAGCACCGCGCGCAGGTGCGTCCACCGCTCGAGGTGGGCGCGGACGGCGGCGTCGACGGCGGGCTGCTCCTCGGGTGGCACCACGACCTGCTCCTCTCGTCGCGCGGACACGGGCACGGACACGGCTCGCTCAGCGGTGCGAGCGCGAGCGGCGGCGCTGCTGGTCGTAGTAGACGGCGGCGATCAGCACGGCGCCGACGGCGACGTTCTGCCAGAAGGGCTGGACGCCGATGATGGTGAAGCCGTTCTTGAGCACGGTCGGGATGAAGACGCCGACCGTGGTGCCGAAGACCGACGCCAGGCCGCCGAAGAGGCTGGTGCCGCCGAGCACGACCGCCGCGATCGTGTCGAGGTTGGCGGTCGCGTGGCCGTTGATGGTGGTGGCGCCGAACCGGGCCACGGACAGGAACCCCGCGAGGCCCGCCAGGAGACCGGCCAGCCCGTAGACCTTGATGATGTGGCGCCGCACGGGCAGGCCGTTGCGTCGCGAGGCCTCCTCGTCGGAGCCGATGGCGAGCGTGAAGCGGCCGAACCGGGTGCGGTTGAGCACGTAGCCGGCGAGCAGCGCCACCGCCAGCGCGATCAGCACCAGGTAGGGGATCGTGTCGAAGAGCCGGCCGGAGCCCACCGTCGTGATGAGGTCGATCGGCACCCCGCGCACGTCGTTGCCGCCCGTGATGATCTGGGCGAAGCCCATCGCCATGCCCATCGAGCCGAGGGTGACGATGAGCGGCGGCACCTTGGCGACGGCGACGAGCGCGCCGTTGAGCACGCCCCAGGCCAGACCCGCGAGGAGGCCCGCGGCCAGGCCGACCAGGATGGCGCCGAGGCTGCTGGGGTCGCCGGCGCGCTCGCCGAGCTCGACCATCGTCTTCGTCGCGACCACCGAGGAGAACACGAGGACGGAGCCGACCGACAGGTCGATGCCGCTCGTCGCGATGACGAAGGTCTGCCCGGTGGCCAGGATGAGCAGGATCGAGGCGTTGATCGCGATGTTGGTCCAGTTGAACTGCGTCGGGAACGCCCGCGGGTCCAGCACCGAGAAGACGACGGCGATGAGGATGAAGGCCAGCAGGATCCAGATGCTGTTCTGGCCGAGCAGCGAGCGGACGATGCCGCCGAGCCGCCCGCCCCGCGTCGGGGCACCGGTCTCCGGGGGCGTCGTCGACGGGGTCGACGTGGTGGTGGGCGTGGTCGTGGGGGTGGGGGTCGTCACCGGACGTCCTCGAGGGTCAGGGCACCCGTCATCGCCGCGATGAGGTCGTCGCTGCGCACGTTGCCGGAGGTGAACTGGGCGACGCGACGCCCGAGCCGGAGCACCTCGATGCGGTCGCTCACGGCCAGCACGTCGGGCATGTTGTGGCTGATCAGCACGACCGAGATGCCGGAGTCCCGCACCCGGCGGACGAGGTCGAGGACGCGTCGCGTCTGCTCGACACCGAGCGCCGCGGTGGGTTCGTCGAGGATGATCAGCTTGGTGGCCCACACGGCGGCCCGCGCCACGGCGACGCTCTGCCGCTGGCCGCCCGACAGGTTGGCGACGGCGGTCCGCGGGTCGCGCAGGCGCACGCCGAGCCGGGTGAAGTGCTCGACCGCCTCCCGCAGCATCCGCTTCTCGTCGAGCGCGCCGAGCAGCCGGGAGGGGCCCGTCTTGAGCAGCTCGCGGCCGAGGAAGAGGTTGGCCGCCGCCGAGAGCTCCGGAGCGACCGCGAGGTCCTGGTAGACCGTCTCGATACCGAGGCGCTGGACGTCGACCGGGCTCTTCGGCATGATCGCGACTCCGTCGAGCAGCAGGTCGCCCTCGTCGTGCTGCACCGCACCCGAGAGGATCTTCACCATGGTGGACTTTCCGGCGCCGTTGTCGCCGATCAGCGAGACCACCTCGCCGTGACGGACGGTGAAGTCCGCGCCGCCCAGGGCCTCGACGCTCCCGTAGCGCTTCACGATGCCACGGGCTTCCAGCAGGGGGCGGGGGTCCGACTGCTCCATCTCGTCCCTCCTTTCACTGTCCGTCGATCTCTGGTGTAATCGACTCCTGTAATCGATTGCAGCGAGCGTAACCGCGCCTCGTTTCCACGGTGTTACTTCTCCTCGACGAGGTGGGGAGGGCCCGCGGGACCGCCCCTGGGAGAGGAACCACATGGCTGGCCGAGCAAGGATCGGCGACGTCGCGAAGCTCGCGGGGGTCTCCACCGCGACCGTCTCGCGGGTGCTCACGGGGAACGTGCCGGTGAGTCCCCAGCTCCGGGAGCGGGTGCTCGACGCGGCGGCGCAGCTCGACTACTCGGTCAACCCCGCGGCGCGCGCCCTGCGCAGCGACCGCACCTCGTCGGTCGGGATCGTGGTCCCCGACCTGACCAACCCCTTCTTCACGGCCCTCGTCGACCAGGTGGAGCGCGGGCTCCGCGACCTGGGCCTGTCCCTCCACGTGTGCAGCTCCGCGGGTGACGTCGCGATCGAGCGCGACCGCGTCCGCTCGCTGCAGCGGAGCCAGGTCGAGGTGCTCGTGGTCACGCCGGTCGACCACGAGGCGAGCGGCGAGGTGCTCCGTGAGGCGGCCGCCTCGGTCCCGCTCGTCATGCTCGACCAGGTCGCCGCCGACGTGGACTCGGACTGGGTCGGGACCGACGAGTCCGAGGGCATGCGCCTCGTCGTCGACCACCTGGTCGAGCAGGGCGTGCGCACCGCGGCGTACGTCGGGGCGCAGCCCCTCGACTCCTCCTCCATCAAGCGCTACGACGCCGTGCGCGAGCACGCGGCCGGCCGGGGCATCGAGCTCGTCGGCGGCGACGAGCTGCTCGGGCAGTTCAGCGTGGAGTGGGGGGTGGAGGCCGCCCGTCGGCTCGCCGACCGGACGCTCCCCGAGGCGGTGGTCTGCGCGGCCGACGTCATCGCCCTCGGTGTCCTGCAGGAGCTCGACGCGCGCGGTGTCGCGGTGCCGGAGGACGCGCTGGTGACCGGGTACGACGACATCCCCCTCAGCTCGCACCCGCGGCTCTCGCTGACCACGGTCCGGCAACCGCTCGCCGAGATCAGCGCCCGCGCGGTCGCCCTCGTCGAGGACCTCCGCGGTGGTGGCGACGACCGTGTCCCCGTCCACGAGGCGCTGCTGCCCCGCCTCGTCGTCCGATCCAGCAGCTCGAGGAGCACCCAGTGACCACGTCCGCCCCGCCCTCGGTCCCGCTGGTCACGGTCGTCGGCAGCCTCAACGTCGACCGGGTCGTCGACGTCGCCCGCCTGCCCGAGCCGGGTGCCACGGTCATCGGCACGACGCGGTCGCGCATCGGGCCCGGCGGCAAGGGCGCCAACCAGGCGGCGGCCGCCGCGACCTTCGCCGGGGCGCCCGGCGCGGTGGCGATGGTCGGCGCCGTCGGCGAGGACAGCGGTGCCGACCTCTCGCTCGACGACCTGCGGGAGCGCGGCGTGGACGTCGCGGGAGTACGCCGCGTGCCCGGCGTCGCGACGGGCCACGCGACGGTCGCGCTCGACGCGGAGCGCCAGAACCTCATCGTGGTGGACCCGGGAGCCAACGCCGAGCTGGGCGTCGACGACGTCGCGACCGACGCCGTCCGGGACGCGGCGGTCGTGCTGCTGCAGCTCGAGGTGCCGACCGCGACCGTCGTCGCCGCCGCCGCGCACGCGCGCGGGACGGTCGTGCTCAACCCCGCGCCCCCGCCGACGGCCGACGAGCGCGACGCGTTGCTCGCCCACGCCGACGTCCTGGTGCCCAACCGGGGTGAGCTGGCGGCGATGCTCGACCGCCCGGAGGCCACCGACGTGGACGCGGTCGTCGAGCAGGTCCGGGCGCTGCCGTTCTCCGGCACCCTCGTCGTCACCCTGGGCGGGGACGGCGCGCTCGTCGTCGACGGCGAGCGGGTCGAGCACGTCGTCGCCCCGGTGGTGCGACCGGTCGACACGACGGGCGCCGGCGACTGCTTCTGCGGGGTCCTCGCCGTCGGGCTCGCCCGCGGGGTCGAGCTCGTCGCCGCCGTCCGTGCGGCGGCCGCGGGCGCGTCGTGCTCCGTCACCGGCGCCGGCGCGCGAGGACGGCTGCCGGTCGAGGCGGACACGGTGTCGCCCGCCTGAGCCTCATCTCAGTGCAGGCCCCCGTCGGCCTCGGTCACCCCCCAGGCGTGGAACCGCACGGCGAGCCCCGCACGGGTCGGTGAGCAGAGGTACGGCCCCGCCTCCGCGGGGCGCGCCCCGTCGAGGGGCGTCACCCTGACGAACTGCCGATCCTTGCCCTCCGGACCCGCCCGCACGATGAGCGCGTCCTCGGACCGGCTGACCCGCACGGTGACGCGCCGCCCCGCCCAGTCGTCGACGGGCGCGACGGACCAGTCCGACCACCCGTGCGTCACGACCGCGCCGAGCTGAAGCCGCCCGTCGGAGCGCTCCAGCCCGGCCTTCACCCAGGTCTCCTCGTCGACGGCGACGAACACGCCCGCCTGGTCGAACTGCTCGGGCAGGTCGGCCGTGAAGGTCGCCTCCACCGCCGTACCCACCGCGAACGGCGCCACCAGCGCGTGCGCGGAGTCGTGGACGAAGCCGTACGACGTGCGGCGCCACGCGTCCGACCCCTCCGCCGCCGTCACGACGAGGTCGTCGCCGTCGGGAGCGGCCGCGACCGGGGCGTGCGTCCAGCGGCCGGTGGTCCAGGGCTGGTTCGTCATGGCTCCATCGTGGTGGATCCCGATCCTCGTGCAACCGACCGGACCCCCGCCGCGTCCTCCTGTCAGAACGATCTCGGGCACGACGGTTCCCCGTCGCAGCCTCGTCGCCGCGCCCGCACCGGGGCCGTCGACCTCCCACCTCTGCACAGGAGAACCGTCATGCGCGCACGTCTCGTCCCCACCCTCGTCGCCCTCACCCTCGGCACCCTGGCCGTCGGCGGCACGACCCTCGGCGCCAGCGCCGACGTCGCGCCGGGCGCGAGCACGCCGTCGTACGACGCCGGTCCGATCACCATCGACCCCGACGCCCCGCAGGGCGCCGCCCCCGGCATCGTGTGGGCCGACGGCACCACGATCCACCTCGAGGACGGCACGTCGTTCGTGCTCCCGGACGACGGCTTCGACACGGTCATCGACGTCGCGGCGATCGGTGACCGCGTCGCCGTGACCCGGCACGACTCCTCCGTCGCGGCCTGGGCGCCGCGCCTCTCGATCTTCGACCGGAGCGGCACCCAGCTCGGCTGGACCGGCCTCGGTCGCGCCTCCGACGGCAACCTGGTGGCGGACGACGCCCACGAGAGGGTCGCCGTGCTGCAGCGCGGTCAGGTCGCCGTGATCGAGGCCGGCCGCCCGACCTGGACCCGCCTCGACCTCCCGGCGGCCGACCCCGTCGGGGACACCCGGCGCATCGGCGCGGTCACCGGCACCTCCTGCGCCGAGGGTGACTGCCGGGTCTACGTCTCGAACGGCGACGTGAGCCACCGGCTCTCCCCCGGCCAGGCGCCGCGGTGGATGTGGACGCCCCAGATCCTCGTCGACGCCCGCGAGACCGCCGGCAACGATCAGCTGCTCGGCCTGGTCTACCGCGACGAGGAGGTCGAGCCCGAGAAGCTGTGGTGGGGCATCACCGACGAGGACAACGCCGACGTCTGGGGCCAGCAGGACTACGGCGTGCTGTCGTTCTCGCCCGACGGCAGCCTGGTGCTCGGCGACGACGCCTACCGCGACGGTGCCGGCTCCGGCACGCTCGCCTTCCTCGACAGCGCCACGGGCGAGCCGGTCACCGAGTTCGAGCCCGCCGACGGCTGGTGGGTCGCCGACACTGCATGGGAGGACGACGACCACGTGCTCGCGCAGCTCACCGACGCCGCCGACACGCTGGTGACGGTGCGCGTCGGCACCGACGGCACGGTCGAGCACGTGCACACCGGCAGCTGGGAGGTCATCCTCGGCAGCTGATCCCTCAGATGACCGTCGCCGAGCGCGCTCGCTGCGGGGCGCGCTCGGCGGCCGGGCTCACCCAGCCCTCGGGCGGCTCGCCGGGAGACCGCCGGTGTGCTGATGACCTTGCGCACCGCTCCTGCGTCTGGACCAGCCCCACGGGGACGTGCGAGCGAAGATTGCCGACTCACCACGCCGCCAGCTGTCAGAGCGGCGCCGGTCGCCGAGGGCACTGCATCCCCAGCAGACGAGAGGCCGGGGACGGCCATGACTCTGCATGCGTATGGACGTCGCTGCCGCTGCCCACCCCGCGGTTCTCCCCGCGCCGCTGCCGCGGCGGCCTCGGTGTCGGGAACGCAGGAGGACTGCGTGTGATTCAGCCGAGAAGACGCAATCCGGGCGTGTCGCGATAGACGCGGTCGCCGCTCAACAGCGGCAGGCCCTTCGCCAACGCACTGGCCGCGACCCACCGGTCGGCGGAGTGGATCTTGGCCTGCAGGGCGTGACCGATGAGCCGGCACGCGGCGGTCAGGTCGGCATAGGAGCGAATGACGTCAATGTCAGCCGGGATGGTCGGGGCACTGTCCAGCTTGGCCATGGCAGCCACCTTCCTCGACTCGCCCCAGTTCCCGATCTGCATCCCAGCCATCACCTCCGCGCGGGTCTGGAAGGAGATGAGGACCTGTGTTCCTTGCAGCACCTCTCGCCACTGTTCGACGGCCATTCCGCGTCGTGAGGCGCGCTCAGGGTCGGTGTACAAAGCGCTGTATACGTCGGTGTCGATGACGACCCCGGCAACTGATTCGTCCCGTGAAGCCTCGTCCGGCATCAGTCAGAGGTCCATGGCAGCGAAGAACGCGTCGAACTCGTCGTCGGTGAGCCCCTCTATCCCACCCGGTTCGAGGCCGGGGGCGCTCGCGAGGATGTCGTCGAGGGGCACCGAGGCCGGCACCCCGGAACCCGACAGCGGATCAGGCGCGGTCACGATGATGGCGTCGTGGAGGTGGGTGAGCGTGCCGTCGGCGTCGCGCTCGGGCGTGCCGGTCACGACCACGTGAGTGCCGATCAGGCTGGCGGCGGTCTTGTCGTCGGCCACCTGTGGGAGCGCGATCTGATGCCCGACGTCGTCCTGGACCTGGAGCCGATGCGAACGAAGGTTCACCGCGAACAGTTGGCCGACGAACGTCACCTGGTCGCCGTCGTGCCGACCTTCGACGGACCACGTCTCGCGGTGGGTCGTTGACGTGCTGAACGTCCGTCGCACCGTGCCGTCAACCTTGAACTCGACGCGAGGTGCGGCGTTGCGGAGCGCGCCGGTGAGATCGGCCGCAGCCCGCGACAGAGAGTCACCGACCCAGCTGGGTCGCTCGTCGATGGCGATGGCCTCCACGAGGTCGGCGAACCTTTCATCGAATGCCCGCTCCTCGGCAAGGTCGAAATCGAGGCTGCCGTCGCCAGGTCCCGCGCGGCGGGCGAGGACACGGGTGCTGCCCGGCTGGAGGCCGATGAGCAGCTTGGCCACCCGCTGCGTCCGCTGGGGGACACGTCCGAGGGCCTCCGCGTCTGTCTCGACCCGGCCGATCTTCGTCGCAACTGCTTTGAGACCGGCGACGATCGCGAGCAGCTGATCGGCCTCGAGCTCGCCGTGGGGCGCGTCGGCTCCCGTGAGGTGGAACTCGAACTGCGTGCTCATGCCACTCCCTCCGTCAGCACGAAGAACTACCACGGCCCACCGACAGCGCCCCCGGAGCTGCCACGGCCGAGGGCCATCATCGCCGATGCGTGGCGACGCGCCAGCGGTCTTCACACCCTCCACGTAGTCGAACGCAGCGCGGCATCGTGGATCCAGACGCGTCGCGACCGCCGTCAGATGACCGCCCCCACGTCGTCCCGCACGATCCGCTTCATCGCCCGCTCGGCGACGGCCGCGATGGTCATCGAGGGGTTGCACGCAGCAGCCGTCCCCGGCAGCAGCGCACCGTCGAGCACGTACAGCCCCTTCTGCCCCAGCACCCGCCCCTCCAGGTCACAGGCCTCGCCCATGTTGACGCCGCCGAGCGGGTGCCACGTCGAGGGCACGAGCGCGTTGGTGTCCACGAGCACCGAGCCCAAACCGGCGATCTTGTGCGCGCGGGGGGCGATCGCGCCGTACTGCACCGCGTGGTCGCCCTCCGGAAGCCAGCGGAGGTTGGCGGAGTCGGTGAGACCGTCGTAGGCGAAGTGCCCGCGCGCGGCGCTCACCCCGTAGCCGACCATCATCGTGCTGCGCGGGTCGAGGTCGAGCCCGGCGATGCCGATGGGCGGGATCGACGCCTGGATGACCGTGGTGGCGCGTGCCGGGTCCGCCCAGTCCTTGCTGCCGAAGACGACGGGGCCGCCCTGCGGCGTACCGAACCCGCGCAGCGGGTCCGACCACACGTAGATCCGGTCGGCGTTGGTGCCCCAGCCGCGGCCCACGGCGTCGGGGAGGTCGGGGATCGCGCCGGTCGCGGCGGCGCGCACGAGCATCTTCGTCGTGCCGACGCTGCCGGCGCCCATGACGAGCGTGGACGCGGTGAGCACGACGGTCTCCTGGCGGGTGCCGCGGAGGTCGGTACGCGCGGCGGTCACCTCCCACTCCCCCGCGGCGGTCCGCGCGACGTCGGTGACGCGGTGGAGGAGCCGCACCTCGAGCAGGCCCGTCTCCTCGGCGGCCTTGAGGTACGTGACGTCGAGGCTGTGCTTGCCGCCGTTGTTGGCGCCGAACGCGCAGTCGCCGTTGGTGAACGACGGCGGCAGCTCACCGCGCAGCTCGCGCAGCGCGAAGCTCCAGTCGATGGGCATCGGGATCTTCTCGACGCTCTGGCCGGCGGCGAGGGCGCGGTCGCGGAAGGTGCGGGCGGCGCGGTACGGCGCGGAGGCGATGAGCTCATCGGGCGCGGTGGCCAGGCGGAGCATGCGGGCGACCTCCGCGTAGTGCTCGGTCGCGAGCTCGTCGTAGTCCAGCCCCGCCGGGAACTCGTGCTCGAACACGGCACGGTCCGGCACGAGGCTCATGCCCTGGTAGGTGAGCGAGCCGCCGCCGTACCCCACCCCGCTCATCACCGTCATCGTCGGGCTGGGGGTGGCGTTGAAGAGGCCGACGTACGGCGCGGGGCTGAGCGGCCGGCCGAACAGCTCGGGGGCCGAGCCGTAGAAGAGCGCCCGCTCGTCGAGCGTGGACACCGTCGGGAAGGTGTCGCTGCCCGGGGCGGTCGGCCAGCGGCGGCCCTGCTCGAGGAGGGTGACGGGTACGCCGGCCTGCGTGAGCCGGAGCGCGGCGACCGCGCCACCGAAGCCCGAGCCGATGATGACGACACGGCGGCGGTCGCGGCGGACGGGGACCGTGGCCCAGGCGGGCCGGGCGAGACCGGCGACGGCAGCAGCGGCGGTGGCGCCACCGATGAGGGCGCGACGGGACAGAGCAGGCATGGGAGGGCCTTCCGAGAGGGAGGGTTCGGAGCACGCGTGTGCACCGGAAACCTGACACCTGTCTCACTTGTTCGTCAAGAGTTCTCGGTCGATAGGCTCGCGTCATGAGTCGTCCGGAGGCCCAGCGTGCCGACGGACGACGGAGCCGCGACGCGATCCTGGCGGCCGCCGAACGGCTGCTGCTGACGGGCGAGGGCCTGAGCGTCAGCGGCCTCGCCCGGGAGGCGGGCCTGACGCGGGCGACGTTCTACCGCCACTTCAGCGGCACCGACGCCGTCCTCGACGCCCTCACCCGCTCCATCGCCGACACGCTGCTGCCGCAGCTCCTCGACAGCCTCGCCGACCTACCCCTGTACGCCGCGCTCGACCGCCTCGCGGGGGAGGTCGTGGCCGTGGCCGAGGCGTATCGCCACGTGCTCGTGAGCCAGCCTCATTCGATCGAGGACCTGGCGCGGTTGGTGGTGCCGGATGAGCCGATCGCGTCGTTCTTGGCTGATCGGCGGGGGGCGGGGGAGCTGGTTTCTGACTTGAGCGATGAGTGGCTGGCGCGGTGTGTGCGGGCGTTGTGTCTGGTGGCGATCACCGATGGGCGGGCGGGGGAGGTCGTGGTCGCGGAGCTGGGCGGGGCGTTGCGGCGGTTGGTGGAGTGATCCCTGCGGTTTGCCACCACTGTGTGCACCGCATGTTCCCGGCGACCCGGTTCTGCTTTGCTGGTGTCGTGTCCAGTGACGCGCCCGTCCCGACGGAGGAGCCCAAGCGCAAGAGCCCGGGTGGTGCGCTGAGCCGCAAGATGTCCACCCTGGCGCGGCGGGACACGAAACCAGAGATGGCGCTCCGCCGAGAGCTGCACCGCAGAGGTATGCGTTTCCGCGTGCAGATGAAGGTGCCCGGTAACAACCGCCGGACGATCGACATCGCCTTCACGAAGGCAAAGCTGGCTGTGTACGTCGACGGGTGCTTCTGGCACGGGTGTCCCGAGCACCACCACGCGCCGAAGAGCAACGCGGAGTGGTGGCGCTGGAAGGTGGAGCGCAACCGCGAGCGGGACCGCGACACCGATCGCGAGCTCGGCGAAGCAGGTTGGCGAGTGCTGCGCATCTGGGAGCATGAGCCTGTGGCCGCGGCCGGAGACCTGGTACAGGTCAACTACATGGCCCGGCTCGAGCAGCAGCACCTACGGCGCCACCCGAACTAGGGCCAACTGCCCCGATTCGCTGTCGCGGTCGTTTACGCACTGGTACGAAGAACCCATGGGCAACGTTGTCGTCGACCAGATCGGCCCGCGCGGCGAGCTCCTCGCTGATGTCGACACCACGCTGACGGAGCGCCAGAAGGACGACTTGCTCCTGGCGGCATTGCCAGGGGCGACAGCGGAGGTCTTCGCCGGTGCGCGCATCGTCCGGTACCGCGCCAACATCATCATGCGAGCGCAGGTCACCTACCTCGGCACTCCGTGGGAGAGCTTTAAGAAGCGGATCCAGATCCCGAACAAATGGGTGGCCGTCCATGCTCGGGCTGTCGAGGACAGCCTCGTCCCACGGTTCGTGGGGATCTATCACTACCGGGGCGTCGCGATCTTCGTCGACTTCGACCCAAGTACCTACGTCCTGCGCAAGGCGAACAACTCGGCGGCCCATGTCTGGACCAACGACCTCTTTCAAGCCCAGACCCTCGGCGTATTCTCGCGCGAGGACAACGGCGGTAACCGCCTGACCAGCGTGCGAGCCGATGAGCTGGCGTCCTACCTCGAGGGCCGGACCGAGGAGAGGCACCCGCGAGTCGAGGTGTTCGACCGCTTCAACCTGGAGATCCTTGGCCCCGAGCGCACGGAGGCGTTGACGGCCGTACAGGAGATGCACCAGGCCAACTGGCCGGACACGTTCCAGGCCGAATGGCCCGGCTTCTACCTCGAGTACCGCCTGGCGAAGTTCATCCGAGAGCACCGACTGGGCGACCTGGTCGAGTACCAGAAAGCGAAGAAGCGGGGCGGCTTCGACTACGACCTCGTCTTCACCGACGGGGATCGGGTTGAGTACTACGGCGATCTCAAGGCGTCCAACTCGACAGCAAGCGTCTCACCGGGCAACGACGCTGAGAACATCCGGCGCTGCATCGAGCAGTACGACCGCTTCTGGTACGTCATCTACGAGCACGAGACTTGGCATGATCGAGCCAACGAGGACCACCGCGCCACCATCGAGTGGAACGAGTGGAAGCGGTCGGTCGGCTTCGACAACGGCAAGCCCTTCGACCCGCTCTCCTACTGGAAGCGTTTTAAGTCCGCCGTGCGGTACCACCGGATGATGATCCTCGAGGTCAACACGGCCAACTTCGGGTTGGTGCTGTCGGACTTCAACCAGGGCAAGCAGCCTGACGGTGCTGCCCGGGCCGTGAAGGTCATGATCGCGAAGAAGAACATCGACAACTTCCTGATCTTCTCGGCGACCTTCGACTAACGCATGGCCGCGAGAACCTCATCGGGGGACAGTGGAGCGCCGCTGACTGCCTCCAGGATCTTCCTCCCCGCGGACGTGCTCTTGAGGATCTCCTCGTCCCGCGCGACGTGCTCACGAAGGACATGCCAAACGGCGCCGACGTTGACCCCGTTGCCCATCTGCTTGTAGGTCGCAGAGGCCTTCTGCCCGCCGAAGTCATACCAGTCCGGCAAGCCCTGCAGCCGTGCGGTCTCCCTCGGCGAGAGGCGGCGCTGGCGAGGACCCACGATTGATGTCTGAGTTATTGCGACCAGCGCGGGAAGATACGTGGGCCGCTTGGCGCGAATCCCCGAGGGACGGAAGTGCATGACCGTGTCCCAGAGCCGCGCCGCGTCCTGGGCCTGCCACTCCAGCTTCCGCCGGCTCGCCGGGAAGCCATTCGAGTAGATCTTGTGCCGCTTGGCCCACCGATCGATCCACTCTCGGTGCTCGAAGTACAGCGCGTAGTTCTTTGCGAGGTGACCGGCCTTCCATTGCGGAAGCAGAGGGTCAGCGTCCATGAGGTCGCGGTAGTCCGGCACGCCGCCGAAGTCCCTCAACACCTGAGCCAAGTCCGTCCACGCATCCGCCCAGATTGGGAAGCCGGGGGGACGGCGCCCCTCGGTCTGCTCGTACCAGGTCTGGACCCACTCGTCCCACGCGTCGATCCACGACCGCTCGGCCGACGTGAGGTTGCACCCGGGGATGTTATGCGAGTCGTCCAGGAGATCTTCGAGATGCCATTCGATCTTCGGCTCGAACCCGTCGATCCCGACACCCGGGTAAGCCACGGGCTCGACGTCGAGGCTGTCGTCACCGATGCCCGACGGGTCGTGCGTCGCGGTGATGAAAACTCGTTCCCGCACCTGCGGTCGCCCGCCGCGGGCTGGCGGGAGAAGGTGCGGACTGAAGATGGCGGGCGTGTCCGACACGCGGTAACCCTCCGCGCGGAGCGTCTCGATGATGACCTGCCACTCATGCAAGTGTCGGGGCCCTGCCAGGTTGCGGACGTTCTCGAGCAGGACGACCTTGGGCTTGCGCTCCTCGATGATGCGGAGGATGTTCCAGTAGAGCGTGCCGCGGGTCTCGTCCATGCCGCGCTGAGCGCCCGACTTGGAGAAGGGCTGGCACGGGAAGCCGGCTGCGAGCACCTCGTGGGGAGGCACGTTCATGACGTCGTCGTTAGCGTCATTCGTGATGTCACCGAGAGGATCGTGGCCCCAGTTCCGCGCATACGTCGCTGCCGCAGCCTTGTCGATCTCCACCGCGTAGACGCATTCGCCCCCGTACGCCTTCAGTGCAGCGTGAAACCCGCCAACTCCCGCGAAGAGGTCGACAAAACGGAAGGCAGCTCCATCCGCTGGATGCTCCGCAGTCTCGGTCGCATCAACCATCGGCAGGCGCCCAGCAGTCATGCGGGAAGCTTACCAGCTCGAACCGGTGTTCGACAGCCCGCGCACGCTCTGCATCCTCACCCAGTTCCGTGTCGGCTGCCCGCCCTCATCCGCCGCCGCACACAAGGGTCCTGCGTCTGCGGACCCAGGGCTGCATCGGCGGACTTCCCGCGAGTGGCTGCTCCCGGCACGATCAAGGCTGCAACTCGCGAAAGATCCGCTCTGGAAAGGCCGCCGCTAGGCGGCCGTCAACGACCGACGCGACCCGCCCGTTGCCGCTCATGGAGGCAACGAACGCACCCAGAGGGGTAGCAACAGAAGCCTTATCGCGCCGCCACAGAGGGTGACCGAGGCCGACAACTCGTTGACCATGGGCGAGGAAGGACACTCCCCCTTGCTCGCCAACCTCGATGTGGCCCAGTGCGTCACTGAATGCGTCGGCGAACCGTCTAGCGGTACGTCGAGAGATCCGAGCCCAACGGCTGGCTGACGCTTGGCGACCGAGCGCGAGTTCAGCGATGTCCAGCGCGAGACGCCAGTCCAGCATGGGGTGAAGATGACGGTTGTCGTACGAGCGAAGACAGTCTGGGCATGACGAATCGCAAACCTCGTGGGAAGCAGCGGACCAGATGGAGCCGAGGTCATCAGCGATCCGCGAGACCACACGCACGAGTCGATCACCCCGTCCCAGCTCCGAGGCGTAGCCCGCACCGTTCTCGAGTTGGTCCGCCACGTAGATGCCCGCGGTGACCACATCACCCGCTCGGCGTGGTTGGAGACCGACAGTGACTTCGGCGGGATCGACATCGAGCTCCGCTTGCACTCCCCTCCGGAGGGCCTCCGCGAACGAGTAGAGCGCCGCACGGCCGCTGCTGGACTGTCTCTCGAGGATCGGCACGACACCGTCCTCGACATGGAGACGGGCGGGAACGATCATCAGGGCGTCAGTCACTCGGATGTCGCCGATCCCAAATCCGCCGCTCTTGGTTGGATCGTCCCGAACAACGTGGCTGCCGTCAGGCTGACGTTCGGTCTGAAAGAGGCGACCGCCGTTGGTGTTGATCGTCAGCAGTTTGCCTTGGTCCATAACCCATGTATCCATTGCTGCGACGGGAGTAGGCGTTGCCGGCTCCTCGGCCCAGCCGAGGACCGGCCGAGACGCGGCGCTCGATACCTCCTCGTCGCCCCCTCGATCGTCGCGCTGTGCTGCTGTACGGAAGCCCAGGGGCTGGTGCATGGTCGTCTGCTCCAGGACGGCGCCACAGACCGGACAAATGGAGGTGGGCTCGCCGTCCGTGCCCGCGATCGTAAAGGTGCATTGCTGGCAGCGCCGAACAAAGGTCGACGGGCCCAGCGGATTGCCGCTGGTTCGGCCGGTCCTGGAGTAGGACGCGAAGCCGTTGGCGGTGTACACCCAGCCGTCCTTCGTGATTTGTGAACCGGGGGAGAACATGGACACTGCTTGTCCAAGTTGCCGGTCGGAGACCTCTTCGGGGCCGAGTCCGCCTCCTGGCACGTAATGGAGGGTGCGAACGCGCGTCGGGAAACCGAACATCGGGAGTACTCCTGCGTTGGCGAGCCTTTCCGAGAGGTCGGCCTGTGTCAGTAGAGGATCGCTGCACGCGGAGTCGATCTCGCTGCCGAGCCTGGTGCGAATCCAGTCTCTGATGGCACCGACATCTCCGCTCGCCACGCCCGTGTAGGCAGCCAACCGTTCCACTACTGGTGCGACCTCTGGTGACGTTGCGAGATACATAGTGATCTCGCCTCTTATCGCTGACCAGTCACTGACCTGGCCGAAGGACCCGTGCACGGAGGAATGCTCAGTCGGCGGCGTTGCGAGAGCCCTGAAAGCCCGACGAAGCACCTCCGCTGTGGCCACGCGGCGCAGAATGAGCGGGCGACCGGTATCCAGGAATGGCTGGGGCGGTACGTCCCCAGTCATCCGACGCGACTCAACGAAGTAGTAGTCGTCGTGAGATCGGTCGCGACACAAGGTTAGGGCGTACGAGAACGGCTGGTTTGCACGTCCAGCACGTCCGACGCGTTGCTGATAGTTGAATCGCTGCGGGGGCATGTTCGCCATCACGGTCGAGCTCAGGCTACCGATGTCGATGCCGACCTCCATGGTCGTCGTCACGCTGAGGACATCGAGCGGGGTCGTGCGCTCGTTCTCCCGCGGCTGTGGGAGCAGGGCGCCGCGGAATCTCCGCTGCCTGGCCCGAGCCTCGGAAGCAGGACTCGTTTGCCCAGTAAGCTCGGCGACGGCCAGCCGACTCGGTTCGAGGTGACTCAACCTGATGTAGTAGTCCAACTCGGCAAGGACGTTGTGTTCGTTGACCTCGAGCCTCCCCGCACAGGACTCACGGACGCATGTACCGGCTGACTCGTGGAGGTGGCGAGTGGAGCAGGTTGAGCAGACCCAAACACGGCTTCCATGACGGCGGAGGATGACTGGAAGGTCTCCCTTCTCAAGCCCCAGTGACGATCCGTCCATCGCGGGACCGAGATGCGATGCGACTCGGGCGATTAATTCGTCACTATCGAGCGAGTTCGCCGCGGCTGCGCGGCGCAAGAAATCGGTCACGCGGCGAGGCATGGTGGCTGCATCAGAGGAATGACCCGGGGTCCACCGGTTCGCGCGTCCGTAAAGCCGGATGGTCGAGGCCAGGACGGCGTCGAACAGGTCGTCGCCTGTTGGCCGGGGAGCAAGGTGGGCCACGAGGGCGCTCTCGATGTCGCGACCACGGCCGCCGAGAAGTGCGTCCCCGAGCGCCATTGTCAGGTAGCGACGAAATCGCTGTTGGTATTGGTCGCGGGTTGGACCGGCGGCCAGCGGTACCCATTCGCCGGGTATCGGAGGTTCGAACGCTCGATACCAAGGCTCCCCGCCTTCGAGTGTCATCAAGACGGCTCGCTGGCCACCGGGCGGTACGCCTAGCGCAACGAGCTCCCCTGTCAGACGGGCGATGAGATCTGGCAGCGAGACATGGTGCAGGAAGGCGTTCTGGGCTTCGAATGAGTCGATAGTGGCTAGTGCAGCATCGTCCGCTGCGCCCGCAGCGGCGAGCATGTACGCCCTCATGACATCGGGGAACTCCTGCCCCAACGCACTCCAGCGGACAAGCTCGCTCGGACCTAGAGCCCCAGGCTTCGGCCCGTCCCGAAGGATTCGAACGTTGTCGTTCTCGGCATTGAAGGTCTTCTGGAGGAGCTGCCTCAACAGATCGGCAAAACCGTTCTGCGCGAGACCGATGGCGGTCTCGGCCGCGTCGTCGCGGCTGTCAGTGAAAACGATCGTCTTGTCGGGGCGCTCGTTCGCGGAGACGGCACGCGTTGCTTCCGAAACAAGTAGTTGAGCCGCCTGGTCGGTGCCTTGCGTGTGTGCTCGGATTGGTGAGCGCACGACGCCTTGGCGGAAGCGCTGTTGCATGTCGCGGTGGCCGCAGGAGGGACAGCGGGACGGGAGGGCGGGTGGCGACCACTCCCCTGCGCCGGCAGGTACAAGGATTACGCCCGTGGCTTCGGCAGCAGGAGCGTGTCGGACGTACCCGAGTTTCGGGCTCAGCTCCGCGCCGGCGAAGTTGAACTTCACGTCGATGCTGCCCGGTCCGCCGTGGCTCCACGTCGCGGATGGCGGGACGGTTCCCGGGCGGTACCAGAGGTACCTGCTTGACGGGCGCCGGAAGACGACCTTGTCGCTGTCGGCGCCGTCGCTGGCAGGTGTTGACGCGAGAAATACTCCGCCGTCTTCCTCACCAACGATCCAGCCGCCGAGACTGACGTCGCCGCAGTGGTCGCAGTAGAGCAGTTCAAGGACGCGGGCACCGCAATTGCAGAATCCGGCGGGCCGTGGATGGAGTTTTCCGATTGCGGTACTGGCACCAGACGCCTCTGGACACTGGGGATCAACACACGCCCATAGCCCGCGCATGGTCCGAACCATCATGTGGCTGCGGAACGAGATCTGCTCTTCCGCGGGAGCGGAGCCCAGATGGTCGAGGACTTGCGCGAGAAGATCCCGGTCGCCGGTATCAAACAGGCGACGTGCCACCTCTCCGAGAGGCGTCGCGCGGACACCTAGCGCGGGATCTTTGTCCTGGCATGCAACCGCGACCGCCTCGTCGATGCCCGTCAGGCTGCCACGCTCGAGTCTCGTCTTGACCTCGCCTGCATTGAGTGGGAGCTCTGCTGAGACGCTGCGCGGGCGACCGGGCACCGTCACGAACGCATCCCGTCTAGTTCCGAAGAACCGCTCGAGATACTCGGCCCGATCGTCGTCAAGCGATGCGCTGGTGGCGATAATCTTCAACTGACCTGAGTCGGGTTCGAGGCCGAGCCGGTCGCACAGGGCGCGGACGATCATCGAGACCTCGGCGCCCTGAGTCCCGCGGTAGAGATGCAACTCATCCACGACGAGTGAGATGGAACGTGTCCGGTCGGCGCGCAACCAGTCTCGGGTCTTGGAGAAGATCGGCTGCTCAAGGTCGCGCATTAGCATGACGTTCAGCATCGAGTAGTTTGTGATCAGAATGTCTGGTGGCGTTTGGATCATGTCCCACCGTGTGACGAGTTCGTTCTGACGCGGATCGCTCATCTGCGATGTCAGATCCTCGCCGAGGCCCTTCACGCCGTCGATCTCGCTGACCATAGCCCTGATTTCCGTTGCAACCCGGCTGAGACCGCGATGCCGTCCGCGTTCCGGCATGGCAGTGCCTCCCAGGGTCGCGCCTGTGTACCGGCCGAACCACAGATTCGGTCCGCCAAGGCTCACGATCCGTCGGAGCGCCCGACGGAGGCGCGAGACCTGGTCCTCTACGAGGGCGTTCATTGGGTAGAGGACGATCACTCGGACTGCTGCGTCGCGCGCTTCGGTCCGGGTCGGTGACCACCTCTCGGGCCGCGCATCCCACCAGGCGTTCGGCTGTTCGACCCCGTTCCAGGATCGAGCTTCGAGCAGCAGCCGCGCGAGAACCGGGAGCAGGAAGCTCTCCGTCTTGCCGGACCCAGTGCCCGACGTGATAACTGGGTACTTGTCGGCCATGGAGAGGGTCAGGGCGTCGGCCTGATGCTCGCGGAGGAGCATGTCGCGACCAGCCCAGTCGCCGAAGACGCCCTTCAACAAGACGTCGGTCTCGGACTCGTTGAGGCCCACTGTCCGGCAGACATCGAGGGCAGGGCGCACGTTCGGGTAAGGGAGCACCGGCTCAAGGAGCGGATCCTGGAACAGCATTCCTGGTTCGGACAGCAGTGCGCGACGTTCCGCTGCCAGGCCCCTGTCGCGCAGCCAGTAAGCAGTGTCGATGTAGGAGAGCACGGCCTCCTCGATGGCGGCGGCTACACCTGCAGGGGCCGGCATGCCGGCTCGTGATGGCACTGATGTTCTCCTATCGAGTGAGTAGATCGAACATGCGGCTTGCAAGTTCCTCCGGGACTTTCGCGTACCCAACCGAACCTGTGTCCCGGACGATTACGGGCGGCAGGCAGGAAGCCGCCGTCAATGCCCGTCCGTAGAGCCCGGGCAGCTCTGCGCCGATGGGCACCATGAACAACTGGTGGTCGGGGTCATATGCGACCAACGGCCGGCCGTCCATCAGTGCGGCAAGATGTTTGCCGAGTTGAACCGGACACCGTGCGAACGTTCCTCGCTCCACGTCCTCGGCGGACCGGACGACATCAAGGGTGGCGAACTTTCGGATGCGGTAGGCACCCCGCGCTTCATAGCTGTCAACGCGCTTCCACGAGCTATTGACTACGTCGAACCAGGAGATCTCGCCGTCAGCGGACGCTTGCTGCCTCGGAAGTTGCTTCAGGATCGTGCTCAGCGCAGGCAGGGCTCCGGCGAGAGCCCGCCAGGCGTCCGGGATGACGGCCAGCTCGTGCTCATCCGTGAGTGACTGCGCCTTGCTACCGAACTGAGTTGCGAAGTATTGAGGTGGCTCCCGACCATCGGCCGTGGTGTCCGCCCCGTCTGCCTCGATGGCGTCCACGACCTCGTTGTAGAGCCCCGGCGGCCAGTACCCATTGAAGGCAAACCGGCCCGTCGCGCAACCCGTCAGTTGCGTGGGACTGACCTCCCATGCATCCGGCCGGAGCGTCCTCTTATCGCGACGCACGGAGATGTGCCCGAGAGCCTCCAGGGTTCGCGCGAAATGGTCGACGAAAAGCCCGGTTGGCTCGATCTGCAGGGCGACCTTCTCCAGGGTGGCCCACGGCCCGCCGCCGAGGTGCAGCAGGGTGTCGAACGCCACCGCCCAGTCGCGGTCGTCCGCGGGCTGACTCTTCTTGCTCAGGCCGGTGAGGTCGTGCGCCGAGATTGTCAATTGCGCTTGGACCGGCTCTGGAACCTGCCGCCGCGTCTTGACCTTCGTTGAGTAACGTCTGACGAGGCCGCACGTCCTGCACCGACCGTAGTACCACGACGTGGTCGGCCGACCCTTAAAGTCGTACTCGATGGTCTCGACATCTTCGTGATGCGCGCCCGTCCGGATGCAGGAATTGGGATCAGGAACCGTGACACGCACGGGATGGGAATCGCGTCGTCTTGCGCCGACGTCCTTCGACCATGACGGGACCGGTGGAGGGGTGTCGCGCGGAGCGGGTGGCGGGTTTGTTGAGCCAAACACAGCATGACCCTGGACTGACATCGAGTCCGTCTCGGTGGCGACGCCGAGCGCGCCGATCCCAGGACCGTAGTTGATCGACTCAGCCAGATGCCACTGTCGTTCGTCCCGAGTGTCGCCCGATCGCAGGTAGATCATCGCGGTGCTTGACGGGTCCTTCTGGCCGCTCGGCACCAGTTCAACCCGGTAGTCCGCGTCGAGGAGGTTGAGGCCATCAAGTGGCTCGATGAGAACACCTGTGCCGCCGTCGGACCACTCAGCCACATGCCGCTCCTCGGCCTGGTCGGAAGAGCGGTCTAGCTGGACGAGACGAACTTTGAAGCCACCCGCAGCATCACTGACGGCACGAATCTCGGGGGGCTGAGCTGCGTGCCACTTCCCACGAACGGTTCCTGGAATGACGAAACCACCGGACACCTTTAGGGTGGACGCAGTCAGTGGGACGAGCGCCGACAGATCGTCCATCTTGTGCGACGGAATCAGCGGCCCAGGGTGGTTTAGGATCTCGACACCGACGAAGAGGGTCCAGCCTTCGGGCTGCCCTGGATAGGGCGTCACCGCCTCCCATCCTGGCCTAGCAACAACGGTCAAGATCTCAGCAACCCGGGGCGCCAGGCCATCCTCCACAAGGAGGCGTAGGTCATCGCCGAGCATGACCTGGTGGACTTCCACCCAGCGTCGGGAGAGCTCGTCCTCGCGAAATGCGACCACGCGTCGCGGCCTGCGTTCCAACGTCAAACCCGATAGGTCGTCGTGCAACCTGAGGACCCCGGACAGAACATCGCCAGGGTGAAGAAAGGCGCCCGGAGCCAGGCCGAGAGCGCCGGGAATGTCGGGGACGAGATCGATGGTAGTCCCCGAGTCGGCGGTGAGGAGGCGAAAGGTGCGACCGACGTGCGGCTGAGGCACGAAGAACAGTCCTGAGATCCCGAACCTCTTGCGAGGGAAGCCCCCGAGTTCGAGGGTCAGGTTCAACCGTCCAGTCGTCGAAGTGCCACTAACGCGGCGGTCGACGACTGCGCCATCCCAGGATGCGAGCGTCACCGCGGCCGCCTCGGCGACGCGCAACCGGGCTTGACCCTTCGACCAGAGACGCGTGAGGTTTGCGCTCACCGGAGATTGCGCCTGTCTGATCCAGCCGTCGAGCAAAGTGACCAGGTCCGCCGGAGCGACCTGGCTGCCGGGAGCAAAGCCCATGGAATGAAAAAAGTCCTTCAACTTCTCCCGATCACTGCTTCTGACGACAACTTGGGAGACGGACAGTCCGACGTACCGATGCGCCAGCGAGTAGGCGGTCGGAATCCCTCGGCCTCCCCCTTCTTGCACTAGCCACCGGTTCAGCTCGTTCCAGTAGCGTTCGGCCACCCGGCGGTAGGCAACTTCGAGCGAGGAGTCACCAGATCGCCAGTTGACCACCTGGCGGAGTCGACCGAAGTAGTTGTTGGCCGTCATTCCGTCGCCGCCGGCCATCTGCGCCGCGGCCAGGGAGAAGCAGGCCAGAACACCGACGATGGGCGGGTGCGCCTTGCGACCACTGCGAATCCACCTCCGCAGGCGAACGTCATGACCGGCGAAGACCTGCGCGGGTCCGTCTACACGATTCAACGTCGCCCCGACGCTCGCGCAAAGTGCAGGAAGGACACCACTGGGGGCGACCTCGACCTTGGAGGAGACATCGCCTACCAGATGGTCCTCGAGGTCCAAGTAGACAGGCCGGGGTTCATCCGACGGAGCAAACACCACCTCGGCGATCGCCTTGTTCCAGCGCTCGTACTCGTCCCACACGTCCGGCATGCCCCCCCCTCTCGCTACGGACCGAACGTAACGAATAGACGGCGACGGTCGTCGCGAATCAACGAAACTGCCATGAGGACGCCAAGAGGGGTTTGCGGCTGCCCTGGGGATTCCGACGCTAGCCCGCGGCCGGACCACACATGAGGACGCCGATCGCGCCATCGAGGTCCGTACGAGAGGAGCGCCCCGAGGCTGTGAGCCAACGAGTCCTCGGCCGGCTTGGCAGGGGCAACTCCTGTCGCGGCAGCCGATTCGTTGCGGTGCGTCCCAACCAACCGAAGGATGGTGTATGTGGAGCCTAGGGGACTCGAACCCCTAACCCCCTGCTTGCAAAGCAGGTGCGCTACCAATTGCGCCAAGGCCCCTCACGCGTCGTACCGACGCGGTGCGCCGCAGCTGCGGCGCGAACACAAACTACTTGGACACCGGGTCCGTCGCCTCGGCCCACAGCGCCTGCTCGGCCTTGCTCTCGTCCATCTTCTTCTTGGCCAGGAGCACCCCACCGACGGCGAGCAGCGTGACGATGATCTTCTTCATGGACTCCGGGCCTCCTGAGCAGGTCGAACGACGTCCGAGGCTACCCCACCCGGCTGACCGGTGACGCACCACCCGTTCGGGCTACGATGCGTGTGCCAGATCACATGCCACTGGCAGAGAGCACCGTCCACACCGACCCTCGGGGGTAGAAAGACATGAAGAAGCTCCTCCGCGCCGCCGCGTGCGCGCTCACCCTCGGCCTCGCGACCGTCGCGGCCGGCTCCGGCACGACCGCGCAGGCCGCGGCCCCGACGTACCGCGAGGGCAACCTCGCCACCGCCGTCGCCAACTTCATCGCGAGCCCGGCCTACCTGCCCGGCGTGAACAACTGGAGCTGCACGCCGAGTCCGGAGCACCCCGAGCCCGTCATCCTGCAGCACGCGACCTTCGTGAACTTCGGGTCCAACTTCGTGAAGCTGGCGCCGCGGCTGCTCAACGAGGGGTACTGCGTCTACGCCCAGAACTACGGCATGACCCTCTCCTCCTTCGGCCGCGTCGGTGGCCTCGGCGCGGTCGAGAAGTCGGTCGCCTCGTTCGGCGCCTTCGTCGACCAGGTGCGCACCCGCACCGGCTCGGCGAAGGTCGACGTCGTCGGCCACAGCCAGGGCGGGCTCATCGCCTACGCCTACATCAAGGGCGGCGGCGCCTCCAAGATCGACGACTACGTCGCCTGGGGCGGCAGCCAGAACGGCACCACCCTCAACGGCATCGCCACCCTCGGCCAGTCGCTCCGCCTCCTCGGCTTCGCGGAGGGCTTCGCCGCCTTCCTCCAGGCGCCCGGCGTGACCGACCAGGCCCGCGGCAGCCGCTTCATGAACCAGTTCCTCGCCGACCCGACCGTTCCCGCGGGCCCGGACTACCTGACGATCCAGACGAAGTACGACACCGTCGTCACGCCCTACGCGACCCAGTCCATCCCGGGCGCCGAGAACGTCGTGCTCCAGGACCTGTGCGCCGACGACCGCGTCGGCCACGTCGGGCTGTTCCTCGACGAGCCGACCCTGCAGCTCACCGTCAACGCCCTCAACGGTGGTCCGGAGGGCTTCCAGCCGGAGTGCCGCGGCTACGGCCCGGCGCTCTGACGCAGCCGCCTGACGACGCAACACCCGGCGAGGGCGCTCAGCGCTGCCTGAGCGCCTTCGCCGGCAGGTCCCCCTCCGCGACGTACCCCTCCTCCACCAGCCGCCGCAGGAACCGCGCCACCGTGAAGCGCCGGCGCTTGGGGTCACTCACCTCGTACGACGTCACCTCGTCCCGCGTCACCAGCCGCGGCCACCACGGCACCCCGAACACGCGTCGCCGCTCCCGCAGCTGGAGCCGGTAGCGGAACGTCTGCGCCGGCGTTCCCGGGGGCGAGTAGGCGTAGACCTGCAGGAAGTACGGCGCGGGCAGCCCCGGTAGGTCGAACTCCCGCGACGGCACCACGCTCACCCGACGCAGCCTAGGTCGCGTCACGCGATTCCGGCACGATGGCCGCATGATCGAATGGGACGCCTTCACCGACGACCTCGTCGCCGCCCTCCGCGCCGTCGGGGACCGCGTCTTCCTCATCGTCTCGGCACGCGGCGACGACCTCGCCTACGTGCAGTTCGCCGGCGGTCCCGACGACGTCGCCGCCGAGGCCTCGGGTACCCACGCCGGCGCACGCACCGGCTTCCTCGCCGACCACGGCTGGCAACCCCCGCGCAGGGGCGAGGCCAACTGGCTCTCCCCGTTCCTCGTCCCCGCGACGACCGCCGAGCTCCGCGCCCTCGCCGAGCGGTGCGTCGCCGCGCTCCGCGTCGCGTACGGCATCAAGTCACCCGCCGACCTCACCTACAGCGCGTGGCGCGAGCCGCAGTCCGCCCCGCGGGGCGTCACCTGGCCGAAGAAGCGGTACGACGACCTCGACCCCGGCGAGGACCCCCTGCGATTCCCCGACCTCGAGCCGGACCACGCCGCCCCCACGGCCCCCGCCGAGGCCGAGCAACGAGCCTGGACGGCGATCGCGCCGGACGACGTCGTCCACGTGCTCGACCACTGGGCGACGCAGGCGTGGCCGCTCGCGGAGGACGCGGCGTACGACGTCGCCACCCAGCTCGGCTGGGAGATCGAGGTGGAGGACGGCAAGCGGTACGTCGTCAACCGGGCCGGCGGCCTCACCGTCCCCGACGTCGCGGTCGAGAAGCGCCGGGGCCAGCTCACGCGGGTGCGCCTCTGGACCACGGACGCGATCCGCGACGTCTCCCGCGACTCGGTCGCCTTCCTCGGTGACGCGTTCGCGGCCTCCGCCGCAGCCGGTACGACGCGCTGGGGCCCCTCCACGGACGCCGAGGTCCGCCGGGACAACCCCCTGAGCCGCACCCGGCACTGGACCCTGCCGAACGGAGCCCGCATCGGGATGAGCCTGTCCGCGAAGAGCGTCACCGCCGAGGTCATGAGCCCCCAGGGCGTCGCGTGGCAGCGGCAGGACGACGACAACTACTACTCGGGCCACTGACGGCCCGCCGAACAATGCGAAAGTTTTGGAGATGAAACTGGACGCTGTGGATGCAATCCATTTTCGTCTTCAAAGATGTCACAATCACCACGTGCACTCATGGACTGCGGACGAGTTCCGCCTCATCGCGTCGCGGGAGAGCGACGACGTCGAGCTCAAGACCGGCGCGTCTGCCAAGAAGCTGCAAGAGGCGATGGTCGCGTTCACCAACACCGGCGGCGGGACCGTCTTCGTTGGTGTCACCGACGAGCGAGTCATCGTCGGTCGCCGTCACGACCAAGGCATCGACGACACCGTGCACGAGGCAGCGCTCACGGCCATGAACGTGGGGCGGTACTCGATTTCCGAAGGGTCTGTCGACGGCACCCCGATCGTCGTCGTCGACGTAGAACCACGCGAGGACGAGGTGGCGCAGACCAGTGACGGCCGAGTGCTCAAGCGCAGGGGTGGCCGGAATGTCCCAGTCTTCGGCGCGGAGCTGTGGGAGCTCATGTCGACACGGGCGTTGCGCCGATACGAGACGAGCCCGAGCGGGATCTCGCCCCAGGATGTGCAGGCCGACATCGCTCGGGAGGTTGCGCACCAGCACGGGTGGTCAGACGACGCACGTGCCGATCGGTGGCGCGAGCGCGGCCTCCTGCATGCGGACGGATCTCTGACGATCGCCGGCGCCCTCATTCTCACTGACCCCGTCGACACGCTCGGTACAGCCAAGTTCGTCATCGACATTCGCACCTACGAGTCCGACGATTCGGCCAGCTACGTGCGGCGCGGCTCAATGCGTGGTCCGGTGCAGCACCAGGCGGAGGCGGCAACGAGCTGGGTGCTACGCGAGATCGGCACGGAGATGATCGTTACCGGAGCGCGCCGTCATGACGTGCCTCGCCTTCCTCGGCGCGTCGTGCGGGAGACAGTCGCAAACGCAGTTGCACACCGCGACTACTCACGAGATCAGTCGCCGGTCGTCATCGAAATTCGGCCTTCTTCAGTCACGGTCACCAGTCCCGGGCGATTACCAGCGCCGGTGACCGTGGCGACCTTGAGGGAGGCTCAAGCGCCCCGCAACCACACCATCATCGACGTGTTGCGTCGCTTCGGACTGGCCGAGGACAGCGGCCAGGGCATCGACATCATCCAGGACGGAATGCGTCTCGAGATGCTGGATGAGCCGATCTTCGAGGAGCTGGGCGACAGCTTCCAGGTGACACTGAAGCTGCACGGGCTCGTGTCCATCTCGGAGCGAGCTTGGTTGGCCGAGTACGAGCGGCAGGGCCAGCTCCACGAAGGAGATCGCCTGCTGCTCCTCACCGTCCTGCGCGATGGTCGGATTACCAACAGCCGAGCACGCGAGCAACTGGGCATCGACAGTGTGGAGGCCAGGTCTCGTCTTCGCCGGCTTCGTGACAACGGGATGCTGGAACAGCAGGGGACGCGAGGGCGGTCCTCGTACACGCTCGGCGCGATCGGGCCAGAGCGCAGCATGGACGAGGTGGTGCTGCGCGCAGCGACGGAAGCACCATTGACCAACGCGGCCGTGCGAGCGATGCTCGGTCTGGATCGCTACCGAGCGGGACAGCTGCTCAAGCGCCTTGTATCGGAGGGCAGCCTGGTCCAGCAGGGCGAGCGACGCGCCACCACCTATCGGCTGCCGTAGGTCCCTGCGCCCTGGATTTGCAGTGGCGCCAAACCATCAGATTGCCTCGGAACTGTCAGCCCCCGCTGGCAGGATGCCCGGCATGTCGGCTCTCGCGACGGCACTCGCCTACCAGCGTCTCGTCGAGCAGAGTGCCGCGCTCCGGCTCCTCCGGGCAGACCATGCTCCGGTGATCGCTGCGGTTCTCGCGCAGCACCTCGGCGCGCCGGGTGCCCGCCTGGCGGCAGATGATCTCTACGAGCTCGTCGATGGCGACCTCGAGGTGCTGCGCGACCACGTCGACCTGCCCCAGAACGCCCGCGGCTACTGCGACGATTGGCGTTCCGCCGGCTTCCTCGTGCGTCGGCCGGCCGCAGAAGCGCGCGGTGAGACGATCGAGCTCTCGCCCGACGCCGTCGTCGCCCTCCGGGTGCTCGCCCAGCTGGAGGCACCCCGCTCCACGATCACGCAGTCCCGCCTGGTCAACCTCGCCCAAGCCGTGCGACAGCTGGCGATCGACACCGATCCCGACGTGTCCCGACGACTCGATGCGCTCCGCGCCGAGCGCCAGCACATCGACGAGCAGATCGCCCGGGTGGCCTCAGGTGAAGTCGACGTGCTGGACGAACGTCAGGTGCGGGAGCGTCTCGGGGAGGTGCTCCTGCAGGCGCGCGACCTCCCCGGAGACTTCGCCGGTGTTCGCGCTCGCTTCGAGGAGCTGAACCACCAGCTGCGGGCCCGCGTCCTCGACTCCGACGACCCGGGCGCGGTCCTCGACGACGTCTTCCGCGGGGTCGACCTCATCGAGTCCTCCGACGAAGGTCAGACCTTCAGCGCGTTCTCCGCCCTCCTCCGCGACGCCGAACGGTCCTCCGAGCTCGAGTCCGATCTCGCCGCGGTGCTCGACCGCGCCATGGTCGACACGCTCGAGCCGGAGTCGCGGCATGCACTGCGCTCGCTCGTGCGCGACCTGAAGCGCGGCAGCCGCGAGGTGCACGGCGTGCTCACGGAGTTCGCCCGCGGCCTTCGGCGCTACGTCTTCTCGCAGGAGTTCCAACGCGACCGGGCGTTGCGCGACGCCCTGCAGGAGGCGCTTGCCGCTGCAGTTCCCGCCAGCAGGCACCTCAAGCCGTACGCCCCGCTCGACCGCGAGCTGGAGCTCTCGACCCTCCGCATGACGAGCGTCGGGGAGATCGCGGTGCACGACCCGATGGAGTTCCGCACCGGCGCGACGCTCGCTGCAGCCGAGCCGACCACGGTCGATCTGGCAGCCCTCGCTGCGATCGCCCGGGAGAGTGAGATCGACTTCGCGGAGCTCATCGACAACGTCAACGCGGTCGTCGACGGCCGGGGCGAGGTCACCGTCGCCGGGGTCCTCGCCGTCGCGCCCGCCACCCAGGGGCTGGCGAGCATCGTGGGACTCCTCTCGCTCGCGATGGCGCACGGGCAGGTGAGGAGCGACGTGACCGAGGTGTTGGCGTGGACCGGCCGTGACGGCGTTCCTCGTGCGGCGGAGGTCACGACCCATGTGTTCACCAGGAGGATCGCATGAACGAACAGGCGGCGGAGTCCGAGGCTCTGGGCCTGTGGACGGGTGACCGAGGGCGCCTGCACGAGCAGTCCCGACGTGCTCTGCTCGAGCTCCTCAAGGGTCCCTACCTGTCAGGTCGGCAGCGACCGCAGCTGTGGGCAGCACTGGTCGCCGACGAGGCGGCGATCCGCTCGCGTCTCCACGACGTGTTCCTCGAGCTCGTCCTCGACCCCGTCGACGAGTTCGCGTTCACCCGCAAGGTGCGCACCACCGAGCTGGACGTCCCGAGTCCGCTCCGCACCGAGACGCTCACGTTCCTCGACACCGCGATGCTGCTCGTGCTCCGGCAGCAGGTGCTGGCCGCACCGGGCGAGGCACGCGTGATCGTCGGGCAGGAGGAGGTCTACGAGCGGCTGGACGTCTACCGCACGGGCGACGCGTCGTCCTACCTGCGCAACCTCAACGGAGCCTGGGGTCGCATGATGAACAAGCTGCGGGTCATCCACGCCGCCGGCGAGGGCCGCGCGGAGATCTCGCCGGTGGTCAAGTTCCTGCTCGATCACGACCACGTCGTCGCGCTCACCGCGGAGTACCGGCGGATCGCTGGCGCCGAGCCAGCCGTGACAGACCCGGCCGACGAGGAGGAGTCGTGAGTGAGGCTCTGTTCGAGCTGACCGCCGGGAAGAGTCAGGCTGATCCGCAGTGGCGGCTCGCGGAGGTGCAGGTGGCCAACTGGGGCACGTTCCACGACGCGATCTACCGCATCCCGGTCGCCCGCAGGGGCCACCTCATCACGGGTCCGTCGGGGTCGGGCAAGTCCTCCCTCCTCGACGCGATCGCCGCCGTGCTGACGCCCGACAAGTGGTTGCGCCTCAACCAGGCGGCCCAAGGTGGCCGGCGCCGCGACGACCAGCGCAGCGTCTACAGCTATGTCCGTGGGGCCTGGTCCCGCACCGTCGACGCGACCGAGGACAAGGTGGTGAGCGCCTACCTGCGAGACCGCGCCACCTGGAGCGGCATCGTGCTCCGGTTCGAGGACGGCCTCGGCGGCACCGCCTCCCTCGCGCGATTGTTCTTCCTCCGCGCCACCGCCTCGACATCGGCCGAGATCAACGACCTGTGTCTCTTGGAGCGCTCCGCCGTCGACCTTGAAGACCTCCAGGACTTCGTCGCCGCCGGCATCGAGACTCGCAAGATCGCGCAACGGTGGCCGACGGCCGTCGTCACGAGCAACCACAGCCACAGCAAGTTCTACGCACGGATGCGCTCGGTCTTCGGCATCGCGGAGGAGACCGCGCTCCAGCTGCTGCACAAGACGCAGGCCGCCAAGAGCCTCGACAGCCTCGACCAGCTCTTCCGCGACTACATGCTGCCGACCCCCGGCACGTTCGCCCTTGCCGACACGGCCGTCGAGCAGTTCGGCGAGCTGCGCGACGCGCACGACCGCGTGGTCCAGCTGCGTCGACAGCGCGACGACCTGCTGGCCCTCAGGGAGCACGCGGAGCGGTACGACGCGGCGCAGGACGCTGCCGACCGCACCCGCACGCTCATCGACGCCGTGCGTCCCTACCGCCTTCGACGCACGCTCGATCTCGCGCGCACCGATCTCGCCGACCTGGAGGAACGACTCCGCGTGCTGACGATCGAGGTCGAGCAGGCCGACACCGCGCACGCGGCCGCCCGGACCGCCCACGAGGACGCGGAGCGACGGGTGCATTCACTCGGCGGGGCGGAGGTGGACCGACTGCAGGAGCGCATCCGGCTCGCGCGGGACACAGCTGGCGCTGTTCGTGCCCGCTGGCAGGAGTTCGACACGTCGCTGCGCTCTGTCGGTGTCGACGGCGCGCCGGAGGATGCGGACGGCTTCGCGGAGCTGGTCCGGGCCATCGACGAGATCCTCGCCCAGGAGCCGCCCCCGGGGATGAACCACGAGCAGATGCGGGCGCTGGCGGAGGCCCGCGCCGAGGTGCAGCGCCTCGATCGAGAAGTCGCCTCGATCCGCACCACCGGTAGCACGGTGCCTGACGACCTCCTGACGATCCGCGCAGAGCTGGCGCTGGACCTCGCCGTACCGGTCGCGGCTCTTCCGTTCGCCGCCGAACAGCTCGAGGTCCGCGCCGACCACGCCGACTGGACCGGCGCAATCGAACGAGTGCTCCGCCCTTTCGCCCTGACGCTGCTGGTGCGCTCGGAGCACCTCCCCGCCGTGCGGCGCTGGATCGACACCCGATCGCTGCGAGCGCGACTCGTGTTCGAGGAGGTGAGCGCCTCCGCCCCGCCCGCGCGGCCCGCACGGTCCGAGCTCTCGCTCGTCCACCGGGTCACCGTCGCTCCTGGCCCGTTCTCCACATGGATCGCGGGCCAGCTCTCGGAACGGTACGACTACGCCTGCGTCGACTCACCCGACTCGCTGGGCGAGCACGTGCGTGCCGTGACCATCAACGGCCAGCTCAAGACGTCCCGCACACGCTACGAGAAGGATGACCGTCGGCGCATCAACGACCGCGGGCGGTGGGTGCTCGGCGACCGTGACGGCAAGCTCGAAGCACTCAGTGTGCAACGCAGGGAGGCCGCCACGCGGCGGAACGAGCTCGAGGAGGCCGCCAACCGGTCCGACCGGGACCGCACGGCGGCGGTCAGCCGTCAGGCCGTCCTCCGCACCTTGCGGCGTCAAAGCTGGGGCGACATCGACCGACGCGGAGCTGCGGCCGCGGTGGCGGCGCTCGAGCAGCAGCTTGTCGAGGTCTCCGCGAACCGTGGCGACCTCCATGCCGCGTTGACTGCTCAGCACCAGGCACAGCAGCAGCTGGATGCAGCAACAGAGCAACGGGACGAGCTGCGCTTCCAGCTGCGCATCGCGAACGATTCGCGCGCCGCCGTGGCCGCCGTCGTCGCCGAGATCGAGGGCGACGTCGCCTCCGGTGCCGTCGCCGAGATCGACGCCGGGACGACCGCTGCCCTCGACGAGCGGTTCCGTCGCCACGGCGGGCGCCGGATCACGCGCGAGCGGATCGGCGACATCTCCCAGGACGTGACGCAGCAGCTGGGCCAGGAGAACACCGCGGCGCTCAGCGCGGTCGCCAGCGCGGGACACGCCGTGGTCGGGGCGGCCACCCACTTCAACGACCAATGGCCCGCTGCGGCGGCGACCGCCGAGCTCGTGGCGACCGTGGGCGACCGTGGCGCCTACCTCGACCTCCTGGACTCGATCGTCGCCCAGGGGCTCCCCGACCACGAGGCGAACTTCCTGCGTCTGCTCCGCGACCGCTCCCGCGACCTCATCGGCGAGCTCGTCAGCGACATCCACGATGCACCTCGCGAGATCGAAGAACGCATCCGACCCGTCAACGCCTCGCTCCGGCGCTCGCCGTTCGACGTCGACAGGTTCCTGAAGCTGCGCATCAAGACAAGACGTACGGAGACGGTCCACCGCTTCCTCGCCGATCTACGCTCCGTTGTGGACGGGAGCTGGACCGACGACGACGTCGGTTCCGCGGAGCGGCGGTTCGCGATCCTCGCCGACATCATGCGCAGACTGGCGTCGAGCGATCACGTGGACCGCACGTGGCGTCTCCACTGCCTCGACACCCGCCTGCACGTGACCTTCCTCGCCGAGGAGATCGACCGGGACGGGCGGGTGCAGGCGACGTATGACTCTGGCGCGGCGATGTCGGGGGGACAACAGCAGAAGCTTGTGATCTTCTGCCTGGCGGCGGCGCTGCGCTACCAGCTGGCCGACACTGACGACGCTGTGCCCCGCTACGGCACGATCGTGCTCGACGAGGCGTTCGACAAGGCGGACACGCGCTACACCCGCATGGCGCTCGACGTCTTCGTCGAGTTCGGCTTCCAGATGGTGCTCGCGACGCCGCAGAAACTTTTGCAGACCATCGAGCCGTACGTCGGGGGCGCCACTTCGATCGAGAACCCCACCCGACGACTTTCCACCTTCGCCGACATTCCCTGGAACGAGCGACGCGAGGAGAAGAAGTGATCGACATCGAGACCGCCCGGGCGCGCAGCCCGGGATCGTCTGGCCGCCCGGCTTGCCGACTGGGCTGCCCACGAGCCTGAGGGCGCAGCTCTGTCCGTGGCGCTGAAGCCACCCTCCGAAAGAACAGCCCTTGCTGACCAGGCTCAGGTCGAGGCCTGGGTGCGCGGCTGGAGGTCGCTCGGCCTTCCGGTCGGTGCGACTGTCGACTGGGAGACACGCTCCTGGAAGCGCATCGGCCAGCAAGAGGTGCCGGTCCGTCTCCGACTCGACGGCCCCGGGGCAGTGGCGGCGTTCGGCGGCGGTGTACCCAGAAGGGACTGGACGCTCCTGGTCGAACGCGTCGCTCATCTCCGGGAGAACCTAGGAGCTTCTCCCGAGCTGGATGCTGCCGTGCGTCGCCACCGGACACAGCTCGTCGGCTGGGACGACCACGCGTTCCGGCAGGTGGTCGAGGTGACCCGATGGTTGGTAGCCACCTCGGTACGCGGCCTCCGCCCCCGGCAGGTTCCCGTCCGTGGCGTCGACACCAAGTGGTTCGCATCGCACCGTTCGATCGTGACCGATCTGCACGCCGCCGCCACGGGGTCTCGTGACCTCGGCCTGGTGGAGGCGGACCGACTGATGCGCTTGCGCATCCTCGACCCCGCACTGGCGATCGGTGGGCTCCGCGACCTCGCCGTACCGGCGGCGGAGCTGGCCACGGCCTCGATGCGCCCTTGCCTGGTGTTCGTGTTCGAGAACCTCGAGTCCGTGCTCGCCATGCCCGACTGGCCCAGAGCAGTCGCCCTGCACGGATCGGGGTATGCCGTCGACGCGGTCGCCGGTCTGCCCTGGGTCGCCGACAGCCGCGTCATCTACTGGGGCGACCTCGACTCCCACGGCTTCGCGATCCTCAACCGGCTTCGCGCCCACGTCCCGCACGCCACCACCACACTCATGGACGAGGACACCCTGCTCGCGCACCGCGACCTGTGGGTGCAGGAACCGGCCCCCACCCGCGCCGAGTTGCCCACCCTGACGGCAATGGAACGTCGCGCCTTGGATTGCTTGCGCGCCGAGGGAGACGTGCGTCTGGAGCAGGAGCGCATCCCCTGGTCCACTGCCCTGGCGGGGCTCGAGGACGCCGCCCACTGACCGTCCGCTCAGTGAACCGAGAACCGTGCGACTGAGCTAACCCGGCAGCGATGAGTCGTGGCCCGGATGCACGTTGTCGAGCCGGCGCGCTTCGCCGCGCCACACCCACGCCACGCCGCGCCGTACCCCGGTCGTGGTGTGAGCCCCGCAGATACCGAAGGCCTGGCACCACGACCCAGGAGGGGTCCCAGAACCGGTCCGGCAAATGTGCAGCTGGAGCAGTCCGGACGCGACCTGGGATGCACCAGGCGCACATTTCCGCCCCCCCGCGCTTCGCGGCGCCACGCCCACGGTCAGACCACCCACACCACCCGCGCCCCGTCCCCCGGTCGTGGTGCCAGCCCCACGAAAACCGCAGGCCTCACACCTTGACCCAGAGCGACGGGGACCGGAAATCACGAACGCCCCGCGGAGATCCGCGGGGCGTTCGTGGTGGGTGGGCCTAACAGGACTTGAACCTGTGACCTCTTCCTTATCAGGGAAGCGCTCTAACCGTCTGAGCTATAGGCCCGTGGCTGGTGCCGGGGAGACACTACTAGAGCCCCTCGGCACCACCAAAACCGGGTGAACCGGGTGCTCAGCGCTCCTCGGCGAGGGTCACGTCGATGCCGCCGAGCAGCGCCGCCGCGAGGTTGTAGAGGAACGCGCCGAGCGTCGCCATCGCGGTGATGAGCACGACGTCGACGGCCGCGATGAGCAGCGTGAGGCCCATGACCCGGGACATGCCCACGTAGCCCTCGATGTCGAAGCTGTCGGCGTCGGAGCCCACCACGTCGGCGATCGTCGAGTTGATGGAGTCCCACACGCCGGCGGCGTCGAGGACGGTCCAGACGATGAAGACGGAGACGACCGTGACGATCGCAAAGGCGATCGACAGCAGGAACGCCGTCTTCATCACCGACCACGGGTCGATGTGGGTCAGGCGCAGCCGCGCGCGACGCACGCGCCGCTTCTGCCGGGCCGCAGCCGCCGTGTCGGCGCCGGCCGCAGCGGAACCGGCGCCCTTGCCCGTCGGGCCGGAGCCGGGGGCCTTGCCTGCACCCGGGCCGACCTGGGTCGGCCGCACGGCCGTCCCGGTGCGGGAGTCGTCGGTCATCACGCCTCGCCTTCAGTTGCGTCCACGTCGGGCTCGTCGGTGCCCTCGCTGGTAGCGATTGTTGCATCCGCTGCCCCGTCGACCACCGGCTCCGCCGTCGCGGCGCTCTCCACCGGGTCGTCGGTGACCGGCTCGTCGCCCTCCGGCGCCGCGACGCCGCTCTCCTCGAGGACCTCCTCGGCGCGGGCCTCGACCGACCGCGCGACCACGGCCACAGCGTCGCCCGACTTGGGCGTCACGAACTTCACGCCCATCGTCGAGCGGCCCGTCACGCGGAAGTCGTCGTTGATGGGGCTGCGCACGACCTGGCCGGTCTGGGTGATCGACAGGACCTCGTCACCCTCCTCCACGATGAACGCGCCGACGAGGCCGCCGCGGTCCTCGTTGGCCAGCGCCATCGCCTTGATGCCGAGGCCGCCGCGCGACTGCGTGCGGTACTCGCTGATCCGCGTGCGCTTCGCGAAGCCGCCGTCGGTGATGGTGAAGACGTACTGCTCCTTGACGCCCGGCAGCGCTCCCGGCGCGGTTGACTCGCCGGCGGCCTCCGCGGCAGCGGCCGCAGCCTCCTCCGCCTCGACCTGCGACGAGCGGATGACCGACATCGACAGCGTCTGGTCGCCCTCGCGGAACTTCATGCCCGTCACGCCCGACGTCGCCCGACCCATCGGCCGCAGCTGGCTGTCGTCGGCCGGGAAGCGGATCGCCTGGCCCTTGCGGGACACGAGCAGGATCTCGTCGCGGTCGTCGACCAGCTCGGCGCCGATGAGCTCGTCGTCGTCCTCGCGGAAGTTGATCGCGATGACGCCCGCCTGCCGCGGCGAGTTGTAGTCGCCGAGCCGCGTCTTCTTGACGAGGCCGTTCCGCGTGGCCAGCACGAGGTACGGCGCCTGGTCGTAGTCACGGATCGCCAGCACCTGCGCGATCTCCTCGTCGGGCTGGAAGCTCAGGAGACCGGCCACGTGGCCGCCCTTCGCGTCGCGGCTCGCCTCGGGCAGGTTGTAGACCTTCGTGCGGTAGACGCGACCGGCCGTCGTGAAGAACAGCAGCCAGTGGTGGCTCGTCGTCGCGATGAAGTGCTCCACCACGTCGTCGCCGCGCAGGGACGCGCCGCGCACACCCTTGCCGCCGCGCTTCTGCAGCCGGTACTGGTCGGCCCGCGTGCGCTTGGCGTACCCGCCGCGCGTGATCGTGACGACCTGGTCCTCGTCGGGGATCAGGTCCTCCATCGACATGTCGCCGGCGGCCGCGATGATCTGCGTGCGGCGGTCGTCGCCGTACTTCTCCACCAGCACCGCGAGCTCCTCGGCGATGATCTCGCGCTGCCGCAGCTCGCTGGCGAGGATCGCCTCGAGCTCCGCGATGATCCGCTCGAGCTCGGCGAGGCGGTCGATGATCTTCTGGCGCTGCAGCGCTGCCAGGTGGCGCAGCTGCATCGCGAGGATGTGGTCGGCCTGGATCTCGTCGACGTCGAGCAGCTCGATGAGCCCGTCCCGCGCCTCGGCCACGTCGGGCGAGCGCCGGATGAGGGCGATGACCTCGTCGAGCGCGTCGAGCGCCTTGACGAGACCCCGCTGCAGGTGGGCGTCCTCCTCCGCCTTGCGCAGGCGATACCGCGTACGACGCTGGATGACCTCGATCTGGTGCGCCACCCAGTTCGAGATGAACGCGTCGAGGCTCAGCGTGCGGGGCACCCCGTCGACGAGCGCCAGCATGTTGGCGCTGAAGTTGGTCTGCAGCTCCGTGTGCTTGAGCAGGTTGTTGAGCACCACCCGGGCGACGGCGTCGCGCTTGAGCACGACGACGATGCGCTGGCCCACGCGGGAGGACGTCTCGTTGCGGACGTCCGCAATGCCCTGGACCTTGCCGGCGTCGGCCAGCTCGGCCATCTTCATCAGCAGGTTGTCGGGGTTCACCATGTAGGGCAGGTCGGTGATGACCAGGACCGTGCGGCCCGACTTGTCCTCGTCGACCTCGATGATCGCGCGCTGGGTGATCGAGCCGCGACCCGTGCGGTAGGCCTGCTCGATGCCCTCCTTGCCGACGATGAGCGCGCCGTTGGGGAAGTCCGGGCCCTTGATGCGCTCCAGGAGCGCCTCGAGCAGCTCCTCGCGGGTGGCGTCCGGGTGGTCGAGCGCCCACTTCGCGCCCTCGGCCACCTCGCGGAGGTTGTGGGGCGGGATGTTGGTCGCCATGCCGACCGCGATGCCGGCCGAGCCGTTGACCAGGAGGTTGGGGAACCGCGACGGCAGGATGGAGGGCTCCATCGTCTTGCCGTCGTAGTTCGGGACCATGTCGACGGTGTCCTCGTCGATGCCCCGCACCATCTCCATGGCGAGCGGCGCCATCCGGCACTCCGTGTACCGCATCGCGGCCGCGGGGTCGTTGCCCGGCGAGCCGAAGTTGCCCTGGCCGTTGACGAGCGGGTTGCGCATCACCCACGGCTGCGCGAGGCGCACGAGGGTGTCGTAGATCGCCGAGTCGCCGTGGGGGTGGTAGTTACCCATGACGTCACCGACGACGCGGGCGCACTTGTTGAAGCCGCGCTCGGGACGGTAGCCGCCGTCGTACATCGCGTAGAGCACGCGGCGGTGCACCGGCTTGAGGCCGTCGCGCACGTCGGGCAGCGCGCGCCCGACGATGACCGCCATCGCGTAGTCGATGTAGGACCGCTTCATCGACTCCTGCAGGTCGATGGGCCGCACCCGCGGGTCGGACCCGTCGGGGCCGTCGGGGCCACCGGTCAGGTCCGTGGGGATCTCGGTCACGATTGCTCTCTCTCCGTGTTGCTAGCGATGTCCAGGACGCGCGCTCCGGCCCCGTCGGGGCCGGGCGGGCCTAGATGTCGAGGAAGCGGACGTCCTTGGCGTTGCGCTGGATGAACGAGCGGCGCTGCTCGACGTCCTCGCCCATGAGGATCGAGAAGATCTCGTCCGCCTGCGCCGCGTCCTCCAGCGTCACCTGCAGCAGCACCCGGTTGTCGGGGTCGAGCGTCGTCTCCCACAGCTCGTCGGCGTTCATCTCGCCCAGACCCTTGTAGCGCTGGATGGCCGACTCCTTCGGGAGCTTCTTCCCGTTGGCCTGGCCGTCCCGCAGCACGGCGTCGCGCTCGGCGTCGGAGTAGACGTACTCGTGCTCGTGGGGCTTGTTCCACTTGATCCGGTAGAGCGGCGGCTGCGCGAGGTAGACGTACCCGCCCTCGATCAGCGGACGCATGAAGCGGAACAGCAGCGTCAGCAGCAGCGTGTTGATGTGGTGGCCGTCGACGTCGGCGTCGGCCATCAGCACGATCTTGTGGTAGCGCAGCTTGGCCGGGTCGAACTCGTCGTTCACGCCCGTGCCGAGCGCCGAGATGATCGCCTGGACCTCCTGGTTGGCCAGGACCTTGTCGATGCGCGCCTTCTCGACGTTGAGGATCTTTCCGCGGATCGGGAGGATCGCCTGGATGCGGTTCTCCCGGCCCATCACGGCCGAGCCGCCCGCGGAGTCACCCTCGACGATGAAGACCTCGCACTCCTCGGGGTTGCGGGAGCTGCAGTCGCGGAGCTTGCCCGGCAGACCGCCGCCACCGAGCAGGCCCTTGCGCTTCCGCGCCATGTCGCGGGCATTGCGAGCCGCCAGACGCGCGGAGGCCGCGGCCATGGCCTTGCGGATGATGTTCTTGCCGTCCGTCGGGTTCTGCTCGAGCCAGGCACCCAGCTGGTCGTTGACGACCGACTGCACGAAGCCCTTGGCCTCGGTGTTGCCCAGCTTCGCCTTCGTCTGGCCCTCGAACTGCGGGTTCGAGATCTTGAGACTGATGATCGCCGTGAGCCCCTCGCGGATGTCGTCACCCGTGAGGCGCTCCTCCTTCTTCTTGATGAGGCCCCACTCCTCGCCCCACCGGTTCATCAGCGAGGTGAGCGCCGCTCGGAAACCCTCCTCGTGCGTGCCGCCCTCGGGGGTGTTGATCGTGTTCGCGAACGTGTGGACGGACTCGTTGTACGACGTCTGCTGCCACTGCATCGCGAGCTCGAGGCTCATCGGGTTCGGCGCGCTGTCCCCGGTCTCCGCCTCGGCCGCGATGATCGGGCTGACGGGGACCTTCCGCTTGTTGAGGAAGTCGACGTAGTCGGCCAGGCCGCGGTCGTACTGGAACACCTGCTCCAGCGCCTTCACCCCGTCGACCTCGGCCACGTGGAGGTCGGCGTCGGTCGTCTCCGCGACGTCGTCCTCCGCGCCCGTGCCGCCCGCGACCGCCTCGGCGAGCTCGTCGGCCTTCGGGCGGGCGTCGCGCAGCTCGATGCGGAGGCCCTTGTTGAGGAACGCGGTCTCACGGAAACGGGTCGTGATCGTCTCGAGCCGGTACTCCGTCGTCTCGAACACGTCGGGGGAGGCGACCCAGGTGACGGTCGTGCCCGTCGCCTCGCCCTCCTCCAGCGGCCGCACCTGGCGCAGCGCGTAGTCGGGCACGCCGGACGAGAACTCCTGCTCCCACACGTGGCCGCGGTTCTTGATCTCGAGGCGGAGCGACGAGGACAGGGCGTTGACGACCGACGAGCCGACGCCGTGCAGACCGCCGGACACCTTGTAGCCGCCGCCGCCGAACTTGCCGCCCGCGTGGAGCACGGTGAGGGCGAGCGTCGCGGCCGGGAGCTCCTGGCCGGGGGCGGTGTCGGTGGGGATGCCACGCCCGTTGTCGGAGACGCTCACCGAGCCGTCGGGGTTGAGCGTCACCTTAATGGTGTCGCAGTGGCCGGCCAGGGCCTCGTCGACCGCGTTGTCCACGATCTCCCAGATGAGGTGGTGAAGGCCGCGCTCGCCGGTGGACCCGATGTACATGCCCGGGCGCTTGCGGACCGCCTCGAGGCCCTCGAGCACCTGGATGGCCGAGGCGTCGTAGTTGCCGTCCTCCACCAGGGAGGAGGAGACCTTCTCGGCCGGGGGCTGCTGCTCCGCGGCTTCCTCCAGCGCCTCGTCCTGGGACTGCGGCTCCTGGGGCTCCTGCGGCTGCTCCACCTGCTCGTCGCTCAAGGCGATTCCTCTTCTCTCGACCCGGGCGCCTCCGGTCACTCCCACGGACGCGCGCGTGGCCGCCGGTCGCGGCGGCCACTCCAGGATCGATTCTAGCGCCGCTGAGCGCCTCAGACACGCACCGGGCGGTCTGGTTGGGGATGAATCTCGGCTGAGAAATGCCGATAGGAGTCCGGAGAGGGCCTCCGAGACGGGCGATCAGGGTGGCCGCTGGGTCCCCCTACGTCCTCCAGGGCCTCAGAACCTCTCCCGGCGAATCCTGCTGCTCAGCCGTAGGTGTCGCGCGGACCCCGGCCGCGCACGCTCCGCCGGCCCTTCGACCACGACGGCGCCTGCGGCCCCAGCACCTCGATCGCCGCCACGCTGCCGTGGCCGAGCTCGTCGTTGAGCCGCTTCACCAGCGACGGCGCGAGCAGCCGCAGCTGGGTCGCCCACGCAGTGGCATCGGTGCGGACGACGAGGCGCCCGTCGACGTACGACTCCGGCCGGCAGTGCTCGCCGATCTCGTCGCCGACGATCTCGGCCCACCGGGCGAACACGGCGTGGACCCGCAGGTCCGCGTCCCAGCCGCGCTGGGCGACCAGGCGGCGTACGTCGGCCTCCACCGTCCGCGGGTCCCGCCGGTCCGGACCGGGCCCGGACAGCGTCGTCTCCCCGCGCCGCCCGCCCCGCCGCGCGGTGTCGGCGAACCCGCCGGGGTCGCCGGACCTCCGCTTGGCCTTGCGTGGTGTCGCGACCGGACCGCCCGCGGCGGCCGCCGCCCGCGCCGCGGCCCGGGCCAGGTCGAGGCCCGAGGCGTCGTGGGGCTCGTCCGGCTCCGTGCGTGCGGCCACCTCGTCGACTTCGGGCTGCTCCGCGTCGTACGGCGTCTCGGAAGGCTCCGGCGACGGGGGGGTCTCAGGCGTCACGCCGCACCTCGCCCTCCGTGACGTGGAAGCGCGCGCCGGCGAGGGCCGGCGGCACGTCGTCGGCGACCGCCGCCGTGACGAGCACCTGCTCGGCGCCGGCCACGAGCCCCGCCAGCTGGTCGCGGCGACCCGCGTCCAGCTCGGCGAAGACGTCGTCGAGCACGAGGATGGGGTCGTCGCCGTCGTCGCGGAGGAGGTCGTACGACGCGAGCCGCAGCGCCAGCGAGAACGACCAGGACTCGCCGTGCGAGGCGTAGCCCTTGACCGGCAGCCGGGTCGTCGCGGAGGCGAGCGAGCAGTCGAGGTCGTCGCGGTGGGGGCCGACGAGCGTGTGGCCGCGGTCCAGCTCGTCCTTCCGGCGCTCCTCGAGGCCGATCCGGAACGGCTCGACGAGCTCGGCGGCCACGGGGGTCGGTCCGGCGGCGGGCACGGGCAGCTCGACGGAGCTGCGGTACTCGGCGTCCGCCGCGTCCCGCCCCACCCCGCGGGCGACCGCCGCGTAGGCCTTCGCCAGGTAGGGCCGCAGGTCGTGGACGAGCGCCAGCCGCGCGGCGAGCAGCTCGGCGCCGACGCTGACGAGGTGGGCGTCCCAGGCGTCGAGGGTCGCCAGCGCCCCCTCGGCGGCGCTCCGCCGCGCGGACCCCGCCGTCTTCAGCAGGGTGTTGCGCTGCCGCAGGATCCGCTCGTAGTCGGCCTTCACCCCGGCGAAGCGCGGCGCGCGCAGCACGAGGAGGTCGTCGAGCATCCGCCGCCGGTCGGTCGGGTCGCCCTTGACGAGGGCCAGGTCGTCGGGCGCGAAGACGACGGTCCGCACGAGGCCGACGAGCTCGCGTGCCCGGGGGAGCGCCGACCGGTTGACCCGCGCGCGGTTCGCCTTGCCCGGGTTGATCTCGACCTCGAGCGTGGCCGTGCGGCCGTCGCGCACCACCGCCGCGCGCACGACGGCGCGCTCGGCGCCGTGCCGCACCAGCGGGGCGTCGGAGGCGACCCGGTGCGACGAGAGCCGCGACAGGTAGTCGATCGCCTCGACGAGGTTCGTCTTGCCCTGTCCGTTGCGGCCCACGAACGCGGTCACGCCGGGCTCGAGCGGCAGCTCGAGGGTCGCGTAGGACCGGAAGTCGTGGAGCGACAGGTGGGAGACGTGCACGAGCGGGACGGCCTCGCTTGGACGGGGGTGGACGATGGTGGTCGGTGGAGCACGAGCCTAGGCGGTCCGCCCGTGACCGTGGGCGTCGCGGCCGCACGACGGCGCATGTGCCCGATCGGGTTTGAGCGCGCCCTCGGCGGCCTAGGCTGCTCGCCATGAGCTACCAGCAGCCCCCCGCGTACGGCGCCCCCTCCGGCGGCGGCCTCTACTTCATCTCGATCATGGGCCAGGAGCAGGGCCCCCTCGACGTCAACCAGCTCCGCCAGATGGCGACCGCCGGCCAGCTGAAGGGCGACACCCCGGTGCGGTCGACGGACAACCCGAACATCTTCCCCGCGAAGCAGATCCCGGGCCTGTTCTCCGACAAGGAGTGGCTGACCACGCTGCTGCTGTCGCTGTTCCTCGGCGGCCTCGGTGTGGACCGGTTCTACCTCGGCCAGAACGGCCTCGGCATCGCCAAGCTGCTGACCTGCGGCGGCTGCGGCATCTGGTCGCTCATCGACCTGGTGCTCATCGCGATGCGCAAGCTGCCCGACTCGCAGGGCCGTCCGCTGCCCTGACCCGTCATGATGGGTGCGTGAGCACCGCACCGACCACCACGACCCCGCGGGTCGCGTCCACCGAGTGGATCGCGGCCGGCGGGGTCGTCGCGTTGGGCGTCGCGGTCGCCATGGATCCAGCGGGTATCGAGGACGGCCCGATCATCTGCCCGTTCCGCCTCCTCACCGGCCTGCCGTGCCCCGGCTGCGGGCTCACGCGCTCGTGGGTCTACGGCGTGCACGGCCAGTGGGGCGACTCGTTCGCGTCGCACCCGTTCGGCCTGCCGCTGCTGGCCGCGGTGCTCGTGCTCGCCGTCGTGGTGGCGACCCGCCGCGTACGCCGCGGAACGCCCCCCTCGATCGACAGGATCGTCGGGCACCCCGTCACGAAGATCGTGATCGGTGCCTGGCTGGCCTTCTCGGCCGTGCGGCTGGCGCTCGCCCTCTAGGAACCCGGGCGAGCGCCAGCCGGTCAGCTCGACGCGCTCACTGGTGGGCGGGGTGCGCCTCGCCCGACGACTCTCCGGACTCGGGCGCGTCGCCGCCCGCAGGGGCCGCGGTGTGCACCGCGTGGCCGCCGAACTGGTTGCGCATCGCCGCGATCGCCTTCATCGCGGGGGAGTCGTCCTGGCGGGACACGAAGCGGGCGTAGAGCGCCGCGGTGATCGCCGGCGTCGCCACGGCGTTCTCGATGCCGGCCTCGACGGTCCAACGACCCTCGCCGGAGTCGTCGGCGTAGCCCCGGATCCCGCTGAGGTTCTCGTCCTCGTCGAGCGCGGCCACGAGCAGGTCGAGGAGCCACGAGCGGATGACCGTGCCCTCGCGCCACGAGCGGAAGACCTCGGTCACGTTCTCGACCATGTCGACCTTCTCGAGGAGCTCCCAGCCCTCGGCGTACGACTGCATGATCGCGTACTCGATGCCGTTGTGGACCATCTTCGAGAAGTGGCCGGCGCCCACCTTGCCCGCGTGGACGGAGCCGAACTCACCCTCCGGCTTGAGCGCGTCGAAGACCGGCTGCACCTTCGCCACGTCGTCGGGCGAGCCGCCGTACATGAGCGCGTAGCCGTTCTCGAGGCCCCACACGCCGCCCGAGACGCCGCAGTCGACGAACCCGATGCCCTTGGCGCCGAGCTGCTCGGCGTGGGCCTGGTCGTCGGTCCAGCGCGAGTTGCCGCCGTCGACGACGAGGTCGCCCTCGCCCAGCAGGTCACCGAGCGCCGTGATCGTGTCGTGGGTCGGCCCGCCGGCCGGCACCATCACCCACACGACGCGCGGCGAGGGCAGCGCCTCGACGAGCGCCTCCAGGCTGTCGACGTCGGCGAGGTCGGGGTTGCGGTCGTACCCCACCACCGTGTGGCCCGCGCGGCGGATGCGCTCGCGCATGTTGCCGCCCATCTTGCCGAGTCCGATCAGGCCGATCTCCATGACGCACTCCCTCGATTCACACACGCTGTCGGATGAGGCCGGTCGCTCGACCGGCTCGCGTTGTCGACGTTACGCACCCGCTCCAGCGCCGTACGACGGGGAGCGGGGTCGGCTCAGGACAGGAGGCGGCGCGGCATCAGCAGGTAGCGGAAGCCGGGGTCCGTGCCGTCGTCGACGATCCCGCTCATGACGACCGGCTTGGTGGCCTGCGTGAACGCCAGCTGCACCGTCGGCTGGTCGATGGCGCCGAGGCCGTCGAGCAGGAACTGGGGGTTGAAGCCGGTCACGATGTCGCCGCCCGTGACGTCCGCCTCGACGGACTCGGACGCCTGCGCCTCGTCGCCGGAGCCGGCGTCGAGGGTCAGCACGCCGTCGGCGAACGCGAGCTGCACGGCGGTGTTGCGCTCCGCGACGAGCGAGACGCGCTTGACCGACTCGACGAGCGCCGCCTTGCTGAGCGTCGCGACCGTCTGGTGCTCGGTCGGGAAGAGGCTGCGGACCTTGGGGAACTCGCCGTCGAGGAGGCGGGTGGTCGTGCGCCGCACGCCGCCGTTGGCCGCGCCCTCGAAGCCGATGATGCCCTCGCCGGAGCCGCTCGCGGCGAGCGCGATCGTGACCTCGGTGCCGGCGGTCAGCGACTTCGCCGTCTCGGCGAGCACCTTGGCGGGCACCAGGGCCGCGAACGACTCGTCGGGGCTGCGCGGGTCCCACTCGAGCTCGCGCTGCGAGAGGCGGAAGCGGTCGGTGGCGAGCAGCGAGATCGTCGATCCCTCGATCTCGAGCCGCACGCCGGTGAGCACGGGGAGCATGTCGTCGCGGCCGGCGGCCGTGACGGCCTGGGCGACCGCGTGGGCGAACACGTCGCTGCGGACCGTGCCGGTGGCGGTCGGCATCTCGGGGAGCGAGGGGTACTCCTCCACCGGGAGGGTCTGCAGCGTGAACCGGGCCGAGCCGCACACGAGCGAGACGCGCGCGCCGTCGAGGGTCATCTCGACCGGCTTGCTCGGGAGGCTGCGGGTGATGTCGGCCAGGAGGCGGCCGCTGACGAGGACCGTGCCCTCGTCGATCACGTCGGCCGACAGGGTCGCCCGGGCGGAGGTCTCGTAGTCGAACGTCGACAGCACGAGGCCGTCCTCGGCCGCCCTGATGAGCAGACCGGACAGGACGGGGACGCTCGGCCGCACCGGCAGGCTGCGCGCAGCCCAGGCGACGGCGTCGGCGAGGACGTCGCGTTCGACGCGGAACTTCACTGGAGGTCCTCCTGGATGCGGTGTCCGATCAGCCGCCACGGGCGGCACACGGGTGGGAATCGCATCCTGCCATGTGCGGGCAACGGACCGCACCGGGTGGGCCGGATCGTGTCATTCATCCCCAGGTCGGGGCCGTGGAGGACGTTCGCGGTCATCGGTCCTCGTGGGGTTACCAGGAGAAGTCGTAGCGGTTGTGCACTCTGTGGAGAGACGCCATCTGCCCAGGTCGGCCCGCGTGGAGGGGTGTGGACGAGAGGTGGACGGCGGTCGGGGTGAATCACAAGGACGCTGTGGACGCGATCCGGTCGTCCGCGTCCGCTCCCCAGGTGTCCACAGGGGGTGTGAACGACAACGGGGGTTCGTGGACAGGGCGCTCCACATCTGACAACCGTGTAGTTCGGCCTCGGTGCCCTGTCGGCGGCCGCCTGTCGTGGCCGCTTCCGTGGCCGCTTCTCGTGGCCCGCGCTCAGCCGCCCTGACGGGCGTGCATCTTGATGCGGTTGGTGAGCTCGCTGACCTGGTTGTAGACGGAGCGCCGCTCGGCGAGCAGCTGGTTGATCTTGTTGTTGGCGTACATGACCGTCGTGTGGTCGCGGTTGCCGAACTGCTGGCCGATCTTGGGCAGGGAGAGGTCGGTGAGCTCGCGGCACAGGTACATGGCGATCTGGCGGCCCTGCACGAGGTGGCGACCGCGGCTCGGGCCGGTGAGCTCGTCGATGGGCACGCCGAAGTACGCCGCGGTCTGGGCGATGATCGCGGCCGGCGTGATCTCGGGCTCGCCGCCCTCGGGGATCAGGTCCTTGAGCACGATCTCGGCGAGGGACAGGTCGACGCCCTGGCGGTTGAGGTTGGCGAACGCCGTCACGCGGATGAGGGCGCCCTCGAGCTCGCGGATGTTGGTCTGGATCTTCGAGGCGATGAACTCGAGCACGTCCGGCGGAGCGGTGAGCCGGTCCATCGCGGCCTTCTTGCGCAGGATCGCGATGCGGGTCTCGAGGTCGGGCGCCTGCACGTCGGTGATGAGGCCCCACTCGAACCGGCTGCGGAGCCGGTCCTCCAGCGCCTCGAGCCGCTTCGGCGCGCGGTCGGAGGTCAGCACGATCTGCTTGTTGGCGTTGTGGAGCGTGTTGAAGGTGTGGAAGAACTCCTCCTGCGTCTGGGTCTTCCCCTCCAGGAACTGGATGTCGTCGATGAGGAGCACGTCGACGTCGCGGTACTTGCGCTTGAACCGGTCGAGCCGGTCGTCGCGGACCGCGTTGATGAACTCGTTCGTGAACTCCTCGGAGGAGACGTAGCGGACCTTCGCCCCTGCGTACAGGCTGCGCACGTAGTGACCGATCGCGTGCAGCAGGTGGGTCTTGCCGAGCCCGGAGTCGCCGTAGACCATCAGCGGGTTGTAGGCCTTGCCGGGCGCCTCGGCGACGGCGACGGCCGCAGCGTGCGGGAACCGGTTGGACGAGCCGATGACGAACGTCTCGAACGTGTACTTGGGGTTGAGCCGGGTCTCCGTGCCGGAGGCCGCGGAGCTGGTGCGGGTGGCGTCGACGGCGGGCGGTTCGGGCTCGGTGGCCGACGGACCGGCGAACGTCGACGTGCCCGCGGTCTCGGCGGCCGGCGCGTCCTCGTCCTCGGGCGTGAGGTCGACGGGCAGGGTCGGGTCGATCGTCACGGCGATGCGGACGTCGTGGCCGAACGCGTCGCTCAGGCCGCCCTCGAGCTGGGACCGCAGCCGGCCCTCCAGCTGGGCGCGCGTGAACTCGTTGGGGACCGCGATGATCGCCGTGGTCTCGTGCAGCGTGACCGGCTGGCTGGCGCGCAACCACGCGCGCTGGTGCACCTGGAGGTCCGCGAGGACCGATCGCCACGCCTTCGCGAGCTCGGCCGCTCCGTTCTCCATCAGGGCTCCTCCCGATCGCTGCCGAGCGCCGGTCGGGCTCGGGGTCGGGGTCGATCCTGCCGCATCACCGACCAATTTCCACAGTCTTGTCCACAGGCTGTGCAGAACCGAGGGGAGGGCTGACGTGCGTCCCGCCGGGGGTGTCCGCGGCCGCCGTCGCGACCGTCGCCGCTGGTCAGCGAACGGTGTCGCGGGACGGCAGCCGGCGTCGCGGCCTGTCGCTCTCGGCGACCTCCGTCACCCTACGGCTTTCCACACCGGTGGACAGGCCTGTGGACAGAAGAACAACGGTGTAGTTTGTCCACAGCCTGTGAGGGTTTGACCCCCTTCCTCCCCAGCGCGTACCGTTCCTAGGTCGCCGGGGCTGTCTCGACCGGTGCCGCATGTCCACGGAGGGGTCGACGTGACCCGAGCCGTGGGCGGGCGGTGCCAGCCGATGGCTGAGACCCCCGTCCCGGTGATGGACATCGTCGAATCCAGCTGACCCCCGGAGAGTCTCGTGAGCAAGCGCACGTTCCAGCCGAACAACCGCCGTCGTCACAAGGTGCACGGCTTCCGCCTGCGGATGCGCACCCGTGCCGGCCGCGCGATCATCACGGCGCGCCGCCGCAAGGGCCGCAAGAGCCTGACCGTCTGACGTCTCCCCCTGCGGAGACGGCGATCGTGCTCGCGCGCGACCAGCGCATGCGTCGTGGGCACGATTTCGCCACGGCGGTGCGTTCCGGGCGCCGTGCGGGCTCCCGCACGTTGGTGTGTCACTGGGCCGACGCGGAGGATTCCCTCCGCGTCGGCTTCGTCGTGAGCAAGGCCGTCGGCAACTCCGTGGTGCGCAATCGCGTGAAGCGCCGGCTCCGGCACGACGTCGACTCCCTCGTACGGCGCGGGGCCACCCCTGCCAGCGGTCTGCTGGTCGTGCGGGCGCTCCCGGCCTCCGCGGACGCGACGTCGGCCGACCTGATGGCCGACTTGGAGCGAGGGCTGCAGCGCGTGTCCCGCCCCCGGGAGCGCGCATGAAGTACCTGCTGATCGGCTTCCTCAAGCTGTACCGGCTGTTCATCAGCCCGCTGTACGGCCAGGTGTGCCGCTACCACCCGTCGTGCTCGGCGTACGCACTCGAGGCGGTGACCCAGCACGGCAGCGTCCGGGGGTCGTGGCTCGCGGTCCGGCGCGTGTCACGCTGTCATCCGTGGGCAGCCGGGGGTTACGACCCGGTTCCCGAGCGCCGGCCGGCGTCACGTCACTGATAACGAGGAGCATTCCCCGTGTTCGAATTCTTCGGCACCATCGGCGGTCTGATCATGACGCCGCTCTACTACGTGGTGTCCGCGGTCATGCTGGCGTGGCACAAGCTGTTCTCGCTCTTCCTCGACCCCAACGGCGGTGCCTCGTGGCTGCTGTCGATCGTGGGTCTGACCCTCGTCATCCGCGCGGCCCTGATCCCGCTCTTCGTCAAGCAGATCAAGTCGAGCCGCAACATGGCGCTGCTGCAGCCGCAGGTGCGTGAGCTGCAGAAGAAGTACAAGCACGACCGGGAGCGTCTCGCCCAGGAGACGATGAAGCTCTACAAGGAGGCGGGCACGAACCCGTTCGCCTCGTGCCTGCCGATCCTGCTGCAGATGCCGATCTTCTTCGCCCTGTTCCGGATGATCGACCAGGCGGCGAAGAAGGGCACGGCCCACGGCTTCCTGACGGAGGACCTGGCGGACCAGTTCGGCCAGTCGCGTCTGTTCGGCGCGGCCGGAACGAACGAGGGCATCCCGATCTCGGGCACCTTCCTCAGCGGTGACGGCACGGCCGTCATGATCCTGGCGGCGGTCCTGGTGGTCGCCATGACGGCGACGACCTTCCTCACGCAGCGGCAGCTGATGGCGAAGAACATGCCGCCGGAGGCGCTCACGGGCCCCTACGCCCAGCAGCAGAAGATGCTCCTCTACGTGCTCCCGGTGGTCTTCGCGGTGGGCGGCGTGGCTTTCCCGATCGGTGTCCTCATGTACTGGACGACGTCGAACCTCTGGACCATGAGCCAGCAGTTCTACGTCATCCGTCGCAACCCTGCCCCGGGCACGCCGGCCGCCAAGGCCAAGGCGGAGCGGGACGCGGAGAAGGCCAAGCGCAAGGGTGTCGCGACCGGCGACGTCTCCCTCGAGAAGGGCGCCGGCGGCACGGCCGTCATCGACGAGGCGGCGGAGGCGCCGCGTCCGCGGGTGCAGCCCCAGCGTCAGACCAAGGCGCAGCGTTCGAAGCAGCAGGGTGGCGGCCCCCGGCCGTCGGGTGGCGCGAAGAGCGTCCCGACCAAGTCCAAGAAGAAGCGCTGAGAGCGCTCGGAAGATCGGTGAACGAGATGTCTGACGTGGCGGAGACGACCGACGAGGTGACGGCGGGCGCGGGTGCGCCTGCGACGAGCGGCGGCGACCGGGTGGCCCGGCTCGAGCGTGAGGGTGACATCGCGGCGGACTACCTGGAGGAGCTCCTCGACATCGCCGACCTGGACGGCGACATCGACATGGACGTCGAGGGCGACCGTGCCGCCGTGTCCATCGTCGGCGGCGACCTCGACCAGCTCGTTGGCACCAGGGGCGAGGTGCTGGAGGCGCTCCAGGAGCTGACGCGGCTGGCGGTGTACCGCGAGACGGGCGAGCGGTCGCGCCTCATGCTCGATGTCGCCGGATACCGCTCGGACCGGCGTGCGGAGCTCGAGAAGATCGCTGCCGACGCCATCGAGGAAGTGAGGGCCTCGGGCGAGCGGGTCTCGCTGAAGCCGATGTCGCCCTTCGAGCGCAAGGTCGTCCACGACGCCGTGGCAGCCGCTGGGCTCACCTCCGAGTCGGAGGGTGCGGAGTCGCGGCGCCACGTGGTCGTGCTTCCCGCGTGACGGCCCGATGAACGACGTTTCACGTGAAACACCCCTCGCGCCTGCGTCGGCGCGGGGGGTGTTCTCGCCTGAGCGCTTCCCCCTCGCGGAGGCATACACGCATTCGCTGGCGACGGCCGGCGTGGAGCGTGGGCTGATCGGTCCGCGCGAGGTGCCGCGGCTGTGGGAGCGCCATCTGTTGAACTGTGCCGTGGTGACCGACGCTGTCCCGGAAGGCGCGTCGGTGGCGGACGTCGGGTCGGGCGCCGGGCTCCCGGGTGTGGTCATGGCCATCCGCCGACCGGACCTGCGCATGACGCTGATCGAACCCCTCCTCCGTCGGGCTACGTATCTGGAAGAGGTCGCAGACGACCTGGGTCTCACGAACGTGCACGTCGTGCGAGCGCGGGCGGAGGATGTCGATCCCGGGGACGGCTTCGACGTGGTGACGTCCCGCGCGGTTGCGGCCCTCGACAAGCTGGCTCGCTGGTGTATGCCGCTGGTCGCGGTCGGGGGGCAGATGCTCGCGATGAAGGGCGAGCGGGCGCCCGAGGAGATCGCCGCCGCGGGGAAAGTCCTCCGCCGCTGGTCGCGTGGGAGCGCAGACGTGCTCGTGGTCGGCGAGGGCGTGCTTTATCCACCGACCACGCTGGTTCGAGTGGTGCGGACGAAGTGACCCGGATAGGTTGGGTCGCTGATCGTGCGGTGGATGCGTGTGTCGTGCGGGCGCCTCAGGCTGTTACACGTCCGACGTTTGTGCACAGGGCAGATCCGCGTGGTTGAGCGGGCTCCGCGCCGGTTTTCCACAGATTGACGAAGTTCTTCCACAGGCAGTGACGAAAGGTCGACAACGTGGTTTCACGTGAAACGGCGGAGGGTGCTGCGGCGCCGTACCGCCCCCGCACGGCGGCCGACCTGGCGGAGGCGACGCCGCCGAGTGATGACACGACGACCCCGCTTGCTCGTGCGGTCGAGGCGTCGCTGTTGGTGCGCGATGGCGCGCGCCGTATGGCGATGCCCCGTCCCGCACGGACGCGAGTGATGGTCGTGGCCAATCAAAAGGGCGGCGTCGGCAAGACGACGTCGACGGTGAATCTCGGCGCGGCCCTCGCGCAGCTCGGTCAGCGCGTCCTCATCATCGATCTGGATCCGCAGGGCAACGCGTCGACTGCCTTGAACATCGAGCACCGCCGAGGCACGCCGTCGACGTACGACCTGCTGGTCGACGGCGCTCCGCTCGCGGACGTGCTGCAGCCCTGTCCGGAGGTGGAGGGGCTCGACGTCGTCCCGGCCACGATCGACCTGGCAGGGGCGGAGATCGAACTCGTCAGCGTGGTGGCGCGCGAGAACCGGTTGAACAAGGCCATCAGCGCACACCCGGGTGTGGGTGGTCCGGAGGTCGGCGAGGACCGCTACGACTACGTGCTGGTGGACTGCCCGCCGTCGCTGGGTCTGCTCACGCTCAACGCACTCGTGGCAGCCCACGAGATGTTGATCCCTATCCAGGCCGAGTACTACGCGCTCGAGGGCCTCGGTCAGCTCCTGGAGACCGTGGAGATGGTGAAGAAGCACCTCAATCCCGAGCTCCGCATCTCGACCATTCTGGTGACGATGTACGACGGACGTACCCGCCTCGCAGCCGGCGTGGCGGAGGAGGTCCGCTCCCACTTCGGAGAGCAGGTCCTGAAGACGATGATTCCGCGGTCGGTGCGCGTGAGTGAGGCGCCGTCGTACGCCCAGACGGTAATGACCTATGACCCGGGCTCCCCCGGTGCGATGGCGTACCTGGAGGCCGCTCGGGAGATCACTCAGCGGGCGGTGCGGTCGTGAGCAAGCCGCAGCGCAAGCCCAAGCCCGGCCTGGGCCGCGGCCTGGGCTCCTTGATCCCGACGGCGGCGCCCGTGGCGTCCGACGTGGACGAGGATCTCGAGGACGCTCAGCCGGAGTCCGCCGCTGGCGGCGGCGCTGCCGACACCGGAGGTGCAGGCGGCGTTTCACGTGAAACGGACCGTAGCAGCGACTCCGCAGCGACTGGCGACATTCAGGGCCTCGCGCCGGTGGCGGGCGCGTACTTCGCCGAGCTGCCAGTGACGGCGATCGCCCCCAACGCGCGTCAGCCCCGCCAGGTCTTCGACGAGGACGCGATGGCGGAGCTGGTGCACTCGATTCGCGAGGTCGGGCTCCTCCAGCCGGTCGTGGTGCGCAAGACATCGGACGATGCCTACGAGCTCATCATGGGTGAGCGCCGCTGGCGGGCCACGCAAGAGGCCGGCCTCGACGTCATTCCTGCCATCGTGCGGGAGACCGACGACACGGACATGCTCCGCGATGCGTTGCTCGAGAACCTGCACCGGTCGCAGCTCAACCCGTTGGAGGAGGCGGCGGCCTATCAACAGCTGCTCGAGGACTTCGCGTGCACGCACGAGGAGCTTGCTCAGCGGATCGGACGCTCCCGGCCGCAGATCAGCAACACGCTCCGTCTGCTCCGCCTGAGCCCCGCGGTGCAGCGCAGGGTCGCTGCCGGCGTGCTGTCGGCGGGCCACGCTCGCTCCCTGCTCGCGGTACCGGACGGTGACGCGCAGGACCGCCTGGCGGCTCGTGTCGTCGCTGAGGGCATCAGCGTGCGGGCGCTGGAGGAGATCGTCGCGCTCGGCGACGTGACGGACGAGGCACTGCCGCGCCGCCGGCCGTTGAAGCGGAGCGACCCGGCGACCAGTGAGTTCGCCGCGCGGCTCTCGGATCGCTTCGAAACCCGGGTGAAGGTCGACGTGGGAAAGTCGAAGGGCCGGATCACGGTCGAGTTCGCGACGCTCGAGGACCTGCAGCGAATCGTCGACATCATGGATCCCCGGAATCGGACCGACCGCGTGATCTGAGCGGCCTGCGGCTTCTCTGAGGGGCCGTGGCGCGTCTGGCGGCGTTGCGGTGCCGCTACGGGCTCCTGTGGCCTTGCGGGACGATTCCGGGCACGGCAACCCCCAACCGGCCGAGCCCACGGAAGACGCCGTACGAGCACGGTCCCCTGCGCAGTCCTCCAGCGTGGAGCAGGCCCGTCGTTCGGGCGCGCGGGTGGGACGACAGCATGTTTCACGTGGAACCTTGAATCTGCTGCTCCGTGACGTCGCCGGAGCAGTGCTCAGCAAGATCCCGCAGGCCCCTAGCGCGCCGCAGTCTCCGCCGCGGCTGATCCAGTGGGTCCCGCTGAGGTGTGGCCGTCAGCGACATTGACCGATCACGGTCGGGCCGATTGACCCACGTGACCGAGTTCGGGACGTGCGCGGCCGGGATCACGACCGTCCTCTCAACGGACCAGGTGCAACGCTTACTGCGCCCGTGGCCAGGGAAGACGAGGTGCCCACAATCGAGGTGACGTGGAGGAGCCGACGCAGCTACGGTGACCAGCATGCCCATCGCCTTGATCACCGGCGCGGGCCGGCCCAACTGCATCGCCGCGGGGATCACGCGCCAGCTTGAGGCGGAAGGTTGGGACGTCGCCACCAGCGATCTCGCCGCCGGGACTCACCCCTGCGATCTGTCAGTTGCCGAGGGCCCGGCCCAGCTGGTCGAAGCAGTGACCCGCGAGAAAGGCCCCATCGAGGCACTCATCCTCAGCCACGCCCACGGCGTCGAGTCGGGCATCCTCGACACCACCGCCGAGAGCTTCGACGCACACATCGCCGTGAACGCGCGCGCAAGTCTTCTGCTGATTGCTGCGTTTGCGCGACAGGTGCCGCACGAGGGCGGTGCCATCGTGGCGATGACCAGCGACCACACCACCGGGAACCTCCCCTACGGCGCTTCGAAAGGAGCGCTGGACCGCATCGTGATCTCGGCAGCTCGCGAGCTGGGCCCTCTCCGTATCTCCGCCAACGTGCTCAACCCTGGGCCGATCGACACCGGGTGGATGGACGACGAGGCGAGGAGCACGACCGCTGACCACACGCCTCTCGGTCGGCTCGGAACTCCGACCGACATCGCCAAGATGGTTGCGTTCCTCGTTTCTCCGGCCGGGCGATGGACGTCGGGACAATTGCTGCAGGTGGACGGCGCGCTGTCCGCGCGCTACTGACCCAGGAACGAGCGCACGGGGGTGGCACCACGACACCGCCGTGCGGCACGCAGGAGTGGGTTGCAACCGACAAAGCAATAACTCGCTTTGTCGACAAAACTACTTCTTGCCGGACGCCCGCTTCGCCGCGCGCTTCGCAGCCCGCGCCCGCTTCTCCTCGGCGTCGAGCTTGGCGGCCTCCTCCAGCGTCGGCGCCGAACCGCCGAAGCGAGCGGGGATCCACCAGGAGCCCGGCTTCTTCTCGTCGGCCGGGTACATCTCGACGGCCTTGTCCAGCAGCGAGCACAGCGACGCGTGGAGCTCGGCGGTCTCGCCGACGGGGTCGTCCCCGGTCGGGTGCAGGGCCTCCCCGACGTGGATGCCGATGGTGGTGCCGCGGGAGAAGTCGCGCGGGTGGTCCTTGGTCCACATCCGCTGGGTGCCGAACACCACCACGGGCAGCAGCGGCACACCGGCCTCGGCCGCGATGCGCACCGCGCCGGTCTTGATCTCCTTGATCTCGAACGAGCGGGAGATCGTCGCCTCGGGGAAGATGCCGACGGCCTCACCACGGCGGAGGTAGTCGACGGCGATGGCGGCGGACTTGGCCCCGTCGCCGCGGTCGACCTCGATGTGGTGGAAGGACCGCATGACGGGGCCGCCCACCGGGTTGTCGAAGATCTCCTTCTTCGCCATGAACCGCACGTACCGGCCCGAGGGGTTCGCGGCGAGGCCGCCGTAGACGTAGTCGACGTACCCGACGTGGTTGACCGCCAGCATGACGCCGCCCGTGCGGGGGACACGCTCCGTTCCGGTCATCTGGAAGTTCTGCCCCAGTGCGCGGAAGGCGGTCTTCGCGGTGGCGATGACGACGGGGTAGGTCAGGTCGAGCACGGCGGACTCCCTCGGCGGCGTGGACGGACGCCACACCCTAGCGCGAGGAAATGCGGACGGGGCCGGCCCCCGGAGAGGGAGCCGGCCCCGTCGGGGCGCATCCGATCAGGCGATGAAGTCGCCGAGCTCGCGCAGCAGCGCGGCCTTCGGCTTGGCGCCGACGATCGTCTTGACGACCTCGCCGCCCTGGTAGACGTTGAGCGTCGGGATGCCCGTGACGCGGTACGTCGAGGGGGTCACCGGGTTCTCGTCCACGTTCATCTTGACGAACGTGATCTTGTCGCCGTGCTCCTTGGCGATCTCGTCGAGGATCGGCGAGACCTGGCGGCACGGACCGCACCACTCGGCCCAGAAGTCGACCAGGACGGGCTTCTCGGACTTCAGGACCTGCGCCTCGAACTCGGCGTCGGTCACGGCGGCGATGTCAGCCACGGTGCTACCTCTCTTCTGTCGGGGGAACGTGGGGATGGAACGTCGGTCGGGGTCGAATCCTTCCCGCGCCGGTGTCAGAGACCGGCGGTCTGCACGACCTCGGAGACGGCGGCCTCGGCCGCGACGGCGTCCTGCGCCTGCTGCGCGGTGGCGGCCGTGTGGTCGAGGTCGGCGATGTAGCGCTCGGCGTCGAGGGCCGCCGCGCAGCCGGTGCCGGCCGCGGTGATCGCCTGGCGGTAGTGGTGGTCCACCAGGTCGCCCGCGGCGAAGACGCCGGGCACGTTGGTCGCGGTTGACGGGTGCTGCACGAGCACGTAGCCCTCGTCGTCGAGGTCCACCTGGCCGCCGAGCAGCTCCGAGCGGGGGTCGTGGCCGATCGCGACGAACAGGCCGGTGACCGCCAGGGGACGCGTGTCGCCCGTGACCGTGTCGCGCAGGGTCACGCTCTCCAGCTTGTCGCTGCCGTTGATCTCGGCGACCTCGGAGTTCCAGACGATCTCGAGCTTCGGGTCGGCGAGCGCGCGCTCGGCCATGATCGCGGAGGCGCGGAGCTCGTCACGGCGGTGGATCAGGTAGACCTTCGACGCGAACCGGGTGAGGAAGGTGGCCTCCTCGACAGCGGAGTCACCGCCGCCGACGACCGCGATCTCCTGGTTGCGGAAGAAGAACCCGTCGCACGTCGCACACCACGACACACCCTTGCCGGAGAACAGGTCCTCCTTGTCGAGCCCCAGCTTCCGGTAGCCCGAGCCCATGGCGAGCACGACCGAGCGGGCCGTGTACGTCGCGGTCTCGGTGCGCACGACCTTGATGTCGCCGGTCAGGTCGACCTCGACGACGTCGTCCGGGATGAGCTCGGCGCCGAAGCGCTCGGCCTGCGCGCGCATCTCGTCCATGAGGGCCGGGCCCATGATGCCGTCACGGAACCCGGGGAAGTTCTCCACCTCGGTGGTGTTCATGAGCGCGCCACCGGCGGTCACCGACCCCTCGAAGACGAGCGGGCTGAGGTTGGCCCGCGCGGCGTACACCGCCGCGGTGTAACCCGAGGGACCGGAGCCGATCACGATGACGTTGCGCGGCTCGGACGCGGTGCTGGCGGTCGAGGTGGACTGGTCGGTCATGGAAATGCGACTCCTGGGATGGATGCGGTGGCGAGGGCGTGCCCTCCACGGTGCTCAACCGATGGTAGGGCAGGGAGATTCCCCGGCCACGTCCCTGCGCGGAGGGCGACCACGCCGGGTCACCGCACGGGGTCACTCCGCGCCGTACTGCTCCTCCTGACGCGGCTCACCGTCGCAGCCGAGCACCCGTACGGCGGCGCCGCCGGGCGTCGGGGTGACCTCCACGACGACGTTCTCGCCGTCGAGCTCGGAGACCACGCCGACGGCCCCGTCCGCGGGTTCCGCGCCGCAGCCCGTGGGGACGGCTGGCTCCGGGTCCGCGGCGACGCGTCCGAGGAGCCCGGCGAGGTCGTCGTCGAGGGAGCTGCTGCTCAGCGTGCGGCCGTCGCCGTCGAGCAGGGTGCCGTCGTACGCCGCGAGACCGCCCGCCGCGGCGACGATGCGGTCCTCGGCGGTCGGGGGCGGCAGCGCGGACGCGCCGGGCTCCTCCTCCTCCGGGTTGCCCTCGGGCGAGGGCTGCTGGGGCAGCTGACCCGCCCCGGGGGCGCCCTCGGACTGCCCGCCGGAGTCGAACGACGTCGCGTCGTCGCCGGAGCCGCCCAGCCGGGGCACGGCGACCCCGCCGACGCCGACCACCACGACCGCGGCCGCGGCGGCCAGGAGCAGGGACCCGCGGCGCCGGCGACGCTGGGCGGCGAGGTCGATGGGCGCGTCGCCGCCGGGGCGCGGCGGCAGCGCGGGCGGGGCGACCGGCGCGGTGCTGCCCCCGCGCTCGGCCCGCAGCCCGGCCAGCGTCGCGTCGAGCCGTGCGGCCACCGCGGGCGGGACGGGTTCGTCGTGGCGCGCCTCGGCGAGCAGACGACGCACGGCCGCCGCGGTCGCCGGGTCGAGGACCGGGTCGGGACCGGTCTCGTCGGGAGTGTCGGGCGTCTCGGGGGGCATGTCACCTCCTCGTCGGTCGTGCCGGGGCGGGTCGTCGGGCTCTCGGGTCGGGGGTCAGGGCGCAGCGGTCGGTGGGCCGCGCGGATCGCCCGGTGATGGGACGTCGGCCGACGCCCACCGGTTCCCGGCGGCCGGGAGGCCCGGTGGCTCGTCCGTGGCAACCAGGTCGGCGAGCAGCTCGGCGAGCCGCGCGCGACCGCGCGCGCAGCGGGACTTCACGGTGCCGACCGCGCAGTCGAGGATCGCGGCGGCCTCGGCCACCGCGTACCCCTCCATGTCGACCAGCACCAGCGCGGCCCGCTGCTCGGCGCCGAGCTGTCCCAGCGCGCTCAGCACCCGTGCCCGACGGTCGCCGGCGAGCGCGAGATCCGCCGGGTCGTCGGGCGGGCGCGGCACGACGGCGGGCGACGCGTCCGAGCGCACCACGGCGCCCCGGCGCGAGGGGTCGTCGAGGTCGTCGGGCAACGGGTCTGCCGCCCGCACCTTGGCGGCCCGGATCCGGTCGAGGCAGGCGTTGACGACGACCCGGTGCAGCCACGTCGTGACGGCGCTGTCGCCACGGAAGGAGCCGGCCCGCCGGTACGCCGCGACCATCCCGTCCTGCAGGCCGTCGGCCGCGTCCTCGGGGTTGCCCGTCGTGCGCAGCGCCACCGCCCACAACCGGTCCCGGTGCCGTGCGAAGAGCACGCCGAAGGCGTCCGGATCACCGGCGACGTGGGCCGCCAGCAGGGCGCGGTCGTCCGCGTCGTGCCCCTCCGGCTCCCCCGGGACCGGCGTCCTCACCCGAGGACCTGCACCTCGGCGATCTCGCCCCGGAAGCCGCCGGAGACGCTGGGCAGGGAGGTGAGCCAGACCGTGACGTACTGCCCGGTCGTGCCCTCGGCGAGGTCGATCGTGCCCTCCTCGCCCGTGATGTCGGCGCTGCCGGCGGCCTCGAGGTCCTCGACGGAGGTCACGGGGTCGGCCGTCACGTAGACGGACACCGACGTCGGCGACCCGGTGAGGTCGAGCCGCACCTGGCGGAGGTTCTGCGCCGTGCCCAGGTCGAGCTGGAGACCCACGCCGCTCTTGAGGCCGCTGGGGCCGAGCTGCTGGCGGTAGGTCAGCGTGTTCCAGGAGGTCGCGGGGTCGCCGTCGAGCGCGTTCGGGACGCTGTCGTCGTTCTCCTCGCCGTTCCCGTCCGGGGGCGGGTCGAACGGCACGGCCGTGATGCCGGTGATCGGCGTCGGGGCCGACGAGGGCAGGGGGGACGAGGGGGAGTCGGAGGACGCCGTGCTGCCCGAGCCCCCGCCGTCGTCGGAGGAGGAGCCGAGGATCTGGTAGGCCAGCGCGACCACGAGGAGCAGGGCGACGAGGGCGCCGAGGAACCCGGCGAGCTGGAGCCACGTGCGTCCCGGCTTCTCGTTGCGCCGGGCGCCGGGCTCCCGCACGGGGTGCGGGATCACCGCGCCGGTCGTGTGCCCCGTGGCCCACGGCCAGTAGTCGTCGCTGCCGGACCCGTTCCCGGCGGCGGCCGGGGCGGTCGGCGACGACGTCGCCGCGGACTCGGCGGCCGCGCGGCGGCGCCGGGCCTCGATCTCCTCGGGCGTCTCCGGGGCGAACAGCGGGCGCTCGGGCGGCGGCTCGAAGTCCGGCGGGGGCGGCGGCGGCTCGGCGCGCTTCGCCAGCCAGGAGACCTCGTCGGCCTCCTCGTCGAAGATGGGCACCCCGGCCTGCGTCGGCACGTCACCCGTGGACGCGGCGCGCGCACGGGCAGGGGCCGGCTGGTCGGCGGACCCGGCGGCGGGCTCCTCCGCCGGAGCGGCGGCCGCGCCGGAGTCCCCGGACTCGCCGGACTCCGCGGGCAGCACGGGGCGCACCGCGGTGCCGCCGTCGAGGGGGTCGTGGGCCGGAGGCGTGGTGGTCGCTCCCTCGACCGCCATCGCGGCGACGGGGGCCACGGCGGGCGCGCTCGGGGTGCTCGGGCCGGCGGCCGGTCGCGCGTCGTGCGGCAGCACCGGCGGCAGGGGGTCGAGCAGCTCGGGCGGCAGCGTCGGCAGACCGCTCGTCGCGGTCGACCCGCGCTCGGCCTCGGCCGCGGCCATGCTGGCGGGGTCGCCGACGTACTCCCGCAGGTAGTCCGCGATCCCGCGCGCCGTCGCGAGGTCGTACGGCGCGCGCGGGGGCGCGTCGGCGTTGAGGACGTCGTCGCAGAGCTCGTCGAGCACGCGGGGGATGCCCGCCCGCACTTGGCGGGGCCGCAGCACGGAGCCGTTCTCCAGCGGCGCCGCCGGCATCTCGGACGGGGAGCGTCCGGGCCAGCGACCGGTGAGGCCCGCGTAGAGCAGGCTGACGAGCTCGTGGACGTCCCCGCGCTCGTCGGCGGTCGGCAGGCCCTTGAGGGCGGCGTCGACCTGCGCGCCGACGATCCGCACGGTGCCGGAGAGGTCGACGATGATGTTCTCGGGGACGAGGCGGCCGTGGCAGACGCCGGCGGCGTGGGCGGCGGCCATGGCGCCCGCGACCTCGCCGACGAGCCAGGCGGCCCGCCGCGGCGCGAGGGGCGCGTGCTGGAGCATGAGCTGGAGGCTCGTGCCGGTGCCCCACTCCGTCACCACGTAGGTGACGCCGTTCTTCACCTCGGCGTCGAGCACGCGGAGGAAGCGGCGGTCGGTGAGGCGGGCACAGCCGCGGGCGGCGTCGAGCAGCACCTCGGCCCGGGGGGTGCCCGACGGGATGACGTGGACGGAGACGTGGCGTCCGAGCACGCGGTCGTGGGCCCGCCAGAAGCGGCCGTCACCGGTCTCGCTGAGCAGGTCGATCAGCAGGTAACGGTTGGCCAGCACGTCACCCGGCCGGATCGTCGTCGGCATGCCACCCCCTCCGGTGCTGGGCCTGTGCTCGGCCCGGGTCGGGCCACGCGTCCGCTCGTGGGCACATCGTAGGCCGCCGCCGTCAATCGTGGGTCAGCGGCGTCGAGCGGGCCGCACGCGTCGCACGACGGCGTCCACGACCTCGTTGACCTCGTCGATCCGCAGGAGACGGGCGAGGAGCACGACGGTCCCGCCGAGCACCGAGGCGAGCAGGCCGAGCGTCACGATCGCCTCGAGCTTCGCCGATCCGAGGGCCAGGTGGTCCTCCAGCAGCAGCCGCAGCCCCCACGCCAGCGCCGAGGCGAGGCCGACGGCCACCAGCAGGCGTGCGCCGAACCCGAGGGTCCGTGCGGTGCCGAGGCCTCCGACGGTGCGGGAGAGGACGGAGTACGAGACGAGCGCACCCGCGCCGTACGCCACGCCGTAGGCGACGACGAGCGCCGGCACCGTGTCCTGGGCGCTGGCCCGGCTCACCAGCAGCAGCGCGACGCTGACGTTGACCGCCGCGATGACGCACTGGATCCAGAAGACGCGCCGCGTCTGCTCGAGGGCGTAGAACCCGCGCAGCATCATGTAGTGCACCGTGAACAGCACGATGGCGGGCGCGAACAGCACGAGGGTCGGGATGAAGTCGTCGAAGGTGTCCCGTGCGGCGCCGTACCCCCAGATGACGTTGGCGAGGCTGGGGGCGGAGACGGCGACGATGGCCGCGGCCGGTACGACGAAGGAGAGCGTCGTGCGCAGTGTCGCCGCCAGCGTGGTCGCCAGGCCGCCCAGGTCACGATCGGCGGCGGCGGCCGAGAGGCGCGGCAGGATCGCGGTCGTGAGGGACACCGTCACCACGGAGTGCGGGACCATGATGATGAGCAGCGCGTTGGAGTAGACCGTGTAGCCGGTGCCGTCCTCGCCCGCGGTCGTGCCGCTCGAGGCGAGGCGCACGACGACGGTGTAGGCCGCCTGGTTGACCACGACGAACGCGATCGTCCAGGTCGCCAGCCTGAAGGTGTGGCCGAGACCGGTGCCGAGGAAGTCGAAGCGCGGCCGGAGGCTGACCCCCGCCTTGCGCAGGTAGGGCAGCAGGATCGCGAACTGGGCCACGATGCCCAGCGTCGAGCCGATGCCGAGCAGCAGCTCCTGGTTCGCCGAGAAGGCCGAGTCGAGCGCGTCGGGGGCGACCGGGCCGAAGACGACGAGGTAGACGACGAGCACCGCCACCGAGATGACGTTGTTGGCGATCGGCGCCCACATCATCGGGCCGAACCGGCCGCGCGCGTTCAGGATCTGCCCGAGCAGCACGAACATGCCGTAGAAGAACACCTGCGGGAGGCAGTAGCGCGCGAACGCGACGGCGGACTCCCGTTGCTCGACCAGCTCGGCGCCGTCGAACTTGCCGTCCAGGTAGATCGACATCACCCAGGGGGCGGCCACCACCAGCAGGACCGTCACCGTGCCGAGGAAGAGGACGGCGAGCGTGACGATCCGGTTGACGTACGCCGCGCCGCGGTCCTCGTCGTTCTTGAGCGCCCGCACGAGCTGGGGCACGAGCACGGCGTTGAACACGCCGCCCGCCAGCAGGATGTAGACCATGTTCGGGATCGTGTTGGCGATCGTGAAGATGTCGGCGTGGAGCTTCGTGCCCAGCGCGGCGGCCAGCAGGATGCCCCGCACGTAGCCGCTGAGCCGCGACACGATCGTGCCGGCGGCCATGATCGCGCTCGAGCCGAGCACGGCGGAGCTCGTGCCGGCGCTGCCCGCCGGCTCCTCCGCGGGCTCCTCCGGCGGTTCCTTCCCCGAGGTGGTCGTCGACCGTCCGCCGCCGACCACGGCCGCCACCGCGTCGGCGTGCTTCGGGTGCCGCGCGGTGCCGTCGGGGGTGAGCACGGGGAACGTCGTCGTGCCGTCGGGCACGGTGTCGAACGTCGTGCCCTGGCCGCCGGTGGGGATCGTGTCGTAGAGCGGGTTGAGCACCGGCGGCGGCAGCGGGTCGGGCGTCGCGTCCGCGGGACCCGGGGCGCGGTGGCGCGCGCCGGAGCCGAGGGGGTCGTCGTGGCTCACGCGTGTTCCTCGCTGCCGGTGGGGCCGTGGGGGGGCGGCGCGGGGGCCTGGGGGTCGGCCTGGGCGTCGGCCTGGGCGTCGGCGTCGTCGTCCGGCCGGGAGACCGCGGCGACCGAGGCCGGGGTGGAGATGCGCCGGCGGGGGCGGCCGCGGTACCACCACAGCGTCGCCCCGACCAGCAGCACCGTGGCGCCGATGATGATCGCCCAGATGATGTCGCTGACGGCCGCCGAGCGGACGGGCACGGCGACGGCGCCGCCCAGCGCCGTACCGGTCTCGTCGACGACGCGCACGTCGACGTCGTACACGCCGAGGCGGTGCATCGTCACCGTCATCCGCACGCTGGCGCTCCCGCCGGCCGGCACCTCGACCGGACCGGACGGTGCGACGGTGACCCGCCGGCTCTCGTCGCCGCGGAGCTCGACGACGACGGGCTGGTCGAGGCCGTTGACGACCCGGACGTTGAAGTCGCCGTCGTCGCCGGAGAGCGTGATGGTGGGCGGTGCCTCGACCGTGACGCTGGCGAGGAGGCCCTGCACCTGCTCGATCTGGTCGCGCACGCCGGAGCGCACGCGGGCGAGGTCGCCGCGGTGCTCGTAGGACAGCACGGCTGCGGCCGCTCGCTCGGTCTGGCTCCGCACCGCGTCGGTCTCGGGGAGGATCGAGTCGAGCCGCGAGCCCCGCGTCACGAGCGACCGCGACAGCACGAACAGGTCGTCCGGGAGCGCCTGGGCGGGGTCGACCTCGGTGGCCAGGTCGGCGAGACCGGTCGCGACGGGCTCGGCGTCGACCGCGGTCGCGAGGTCGGTGAGCGGCACCGAGCGGAGCCACCCGGTGGTGAGGCCCCGGGTCGGGGTGCCGGCGTCGCCCGGGTTCCACAGCGCCGGGAGCAGCACGGCCCGCTCCTGCGTGGCACCTTCCTCGTCGGCGAGCGCGCCCGCCACCATCGTGGCCGCGAGCCGCTGACGCAGCAGCACGCCGGAGGTGCGGTCGCCCGGGGCGGGCCCACCCTCGGCGACGGCGTCGTCGACGACGACCACCTGACGTCCGTCGGCCTCGGCGTGCGGCGCGGCCGCCGACAGGCCCTCGGGAGCGTCCGCGCCGAGCTCGCCGTCGCCCACGAGCACGACGACGTCGTCCTCGAGCGCGTCGACGACCCCCGTGGGCAGGCCCTCGCCCCGCGGTGCGACCGCCGGGGTGCCCTCGAGGCCGTAGCGGTCGAGGGCGTCGTCCGCGAGCAGCCGGGCGCGACCGTAGGCGACCGGGTCGTGGAGGGCGGCGGCGCCGAGGTCGACGTCGCCGTAGGGCAGCACGAGCAGGTCCCCGGCCGTCGCGGCGGCCAGCACGTCCTCCAGCCAGGAGGCTGCGGCCGCGGCCAGGGGACCGTCGGCCACCTGCAGGTCGCCCGTGTCACCCCCCACCGAACCGGGGTCGGTGGCGTCGTCGCTCGGCTCCTCCGTGGCGTCGGTGCCGGTCGAGCCCGGGTCGTCCGGCTCCTCCTCCGGCTCCTCCTCGGGGTCCGACGTCGGCGCCAGGGAGCGCGCCGGGTTGCCCTCCGCGAGGCGCCGCGCGACGTCGAGCAGGGCGGGGTCGAGCAGGATCGACGTCGGGCCGGCGCCGGAGTCGGGGTCGATCACGTCGGCGATCCGCCGCAGCCGCCCACCGTCGCCGAGCTGCACCGCCCAGGCCTCGGGGTCGGCGATGCTGCCGTCCGCGGCGTACCGGACGGGGGCGCGGAGCGGGACGACGACGCTGGCGCGGCCGGCGGTGTCCGCCGCCCGGCCGCGGTCGAGGAGCGGCAGGAAGGTGCGGGCGCGGCCGACGGCGTTGCCGCTGCGCGTGCCGTCGCCGTCGGCACCGAGGGCGTGCACGCCCAGCCAGTACACGCCGGGGGCACCGCTGATCTGGAGCTGCTCGATGGGGAGGTCGAGGCGGTAGGGGCGGGTCTCGCCCGGGGCGAGGCGCGTGACCGACTCGTCGAACAGGCCGTCCACCAGGAGGCGCTCCCCGATGAAGGAGAGCGGGTCGGAGTCGGCCGCGGCCTCGAGCTCGGCCTCGGTGGTGAGCGGCGCGCTCGAGGTGACGGGGAAGATCTGCAGGTCCGTCCACGTCTCGTCCGAGGCGTTGGTCACGGTGCCCGTGACCGTCACCACCGTGCCCGGGGCGAGGACGCCCACGTCGGGGGTCACCCCGTCGATGGTCACGGTGAGCGGGGTGCCGGTCTCCTCGTCGGCCAGGGCCGGGCCCGCGGCGGGCCCGACCGCCCCGGCGGGGCCCGCAACCAGCGTCGACAGCGGCCCCAGCAGCACGGCGAGCACGAGCAGCAGCGCGGCGAGCCTCGGGGAGGTCGTCGCGCGGAGCGGCGACGCGTCCCGATCGAGCATGGACCGATGCTAGGGCAGCCGCGCTTCCGGTCGGGATTCCGTCGCGCCCGCGCGGCGGGGCCGGAGGGCGCCGATGACATAGGGTGATCGGTCGTGTCGCCCGATGGTCTCGAGTCCTCCCCGGCCGTCCCCGCGACGACGCCGGACGCCCCCACGCCGCCCCTCTCGATGGTCGAGGTGCAGCAGCGCGTGAGCAGCGAGCTGGAGCGGATCGGCGTGGTCGTCGACGAGCTCGGCGAGCGCTTCGAGGCGGCTGGCCACTCGCTCCACCTTGTCGGCGGTCCCGTGCGCGACGCCATGCTCGGGCGCCTCCAGAACGACCTCGACTTCACGACGTCGGCCCACCCCGACGCCGTCGAGCGCCTCCTCAAGGGCTGGGCGGAGGCCGTCTGGGACATCGGGCGGGCGTTCGGCACGATCGGCTGCCGCAAGGGCGACTGGACGATCGAGATCACGACGTTCCGCTCCGAGGCCTACAGCGCGGACTCCCGCAAGCCCGAGGTCGCCTACGGCACCGACCTCGTCGGCGACCTCGGCCGCCGCGACTTCACCGTCAACGCCATGGCCGTCTCCGTGCCGGGGCGGGTCTTCGAGGACCCCTTCGGCGGGATCGGCGACCTCGCCCACCGCGTGCTGCGCACGCCGGGCCGCCCGGAGGACTCGTTCTCCGACGACCCCCTGCGGATGATGCGGGCCGCCCGCTTCGCGGCGCAGCTCGGCTTCGACGTGGCGCCCGACGTCGTGGCCGCGATGACGGCGATGGCCGAGCGCATCGACGTCATCTCCGCCGAGCGGGTGCGCGACGAGCTCGTGAAGCTCGTGTGCGCGCCGTACCCCCGCCGGGGCCTGGCCCTCCTCGTCGAGACCGGCCTGGCCGCCCGCGTGCTCCCCGAGCTGCCCGCCCTGCAGCTCGAGCGCGACGAGCACCACCGGCACAAGGACGTCTACGAGCACTCGCTGACCGTGCTCGAGCAGTCGATGGACCTCGAGGAGCGGCTCGCCGCCCCGGACGGCCCGGGCACGCCCGACTTCATCGTGCGCTTCGCCGCGCTCGTGCACGACATCGGCAAGCCGCGCACGCGGCGGTTCCTCGAGGACGGCTCCGTCACCTTCCACCACCACGACGTGGTGGGTGCCAAGCTCGTGCGCAAGCGCATGAAGGCGCTCCGCTTCTCCGGCGAGCAGATCGACGCGGTCAGCAAGCTGGTGGAGCTGCACCTGCGCTTCCACGGGTACGGCGACGGCGGGTGGACCGACAGCGCCGTCCGCCGCTACGTGCGGGACGCGGGCGACCAGCTCCAGCGCCTCCACATCCTCACGCGCGCCGACTGCACGACGCGGAACCGGCGGAAGGCCGAGCGGCTGCGCCGCACGTACGACGACCTCGAGCGCCGCATCGGCGAGCTGGCCGAGCAGGAGGAGCTCGACGCCATGCGGCCCGACCTCGACGGCAACCAAATCATGGGGATCCTCGGGATCGGCCCCGGCCGCGACGTCGGCGAGGCCTACAAGTTCCTGCTCGAGCAGCGCATGGACCACGGCCCGCAGGACCCGGCGACCGCCGAGGCCGCGCTGCGCGCGTGGTGGGCCGAGCGCCAGGGCTGAGGCTCCGACCCTTGCCTTGTTGACGCGCGTTCATTAGCGTCGGGGGGTCCCCTCCCCCGACCGCGACGGAGCCCGCCGTGACCGCAGCACCCACCTCGACCGAGCTCGAGGCCACCATCGACATCGACGCGTCCCCCGCCCAGGTGTGGGCGCTGGTCTCCGACCTGCCCCGGCAGGCCGAGTTCAGCGACCAGGTCGTGCGCACGTTCGTGCCCGGCGGGGTGCGGCTCGGCGCCACGATGGTCAACCTGAACCGGCAGGGCTGGAAGTTCTGGCCGACCACCGCGAAGGTCGTGCGCTTCGACCCCCAGCGCGAGATCGCGTTCCGCGTGCGGGAGAACCGCACCGTGTGGTCCTACCGGCTCGTGCCCTCCGACGGCGGTACGACGCTGGTCCACCGCCGCGAGACCCCCGACGGCATCTCCGGGGTGTCGCTCAACCTCACGAAGTACGTGCTCGGCGGCGTTCCGGGCTTCACGCGCGCGCTGCAGGAGGGCATGCAGCAGACGCTGGCGCGGATCAAGCGGACCGCGGAGGCCTGATCGCTGTCCTGCTGGGGTAGGAACCTCCGTCATGAGAAGCGAACTCTTCGCCAAGGAGAACCTGCCCCAGCAGAGCGGTGACCGCTACCTGCTCCAGAACCCCCAGACGCTGCGCGTCGGCCTCGGCCCCGACGTCCTTGCAGCGAAGGGGTCGATGATCGCCTACCGCGGCAACGTCACCTTCGACCACGAGGGCGCCGGCAGCATCGGCAAGCTCGCGAAGAAGGTGTTCACGAGCGAGAACCTCGCCCTCATGCGGGTGCGCGGCCAGGGCGAGGTCTACTTCGCGGAGTCGGCGGGCTACGTCAACCTGCTGCACCTCGAGAACGAGGGCATCTCGATCAACTCCCGCAACCTGCTGGCCTTCGACGCCGACCTGCAGTGGGACATCAACCGCACCAAGGGCGCGGGCATGATGGGCGCGGGTCTCTTCAACACCACGATCGGCGGCACCGGCACGGTCGCGATCGTGGCCGTCGGGCTCGTCACGGTGCTCGACGCCTCGCAGGGCCCGGTCTACGTCGACTCCGACGCCGCCGTCTGCTGGTCGGCCAACCTGGCACCGGGCGTCCACAACTCGATGAACGCCAAGTCGCTGCTGCGCGGCGGCACGGGCGAGGCGCTGCAGTACGTCTTCCACGGCCCCGGGTTCGTCGTCATCCAGGCCTACGAGTGGGCGCCGGTGCCCACCTCGTGACCCGCCCCTGACCCGGCTCCGCTCCGGTACGACGAACGCCCCGCGACCTCGGTGAGGTCGCGGGGCGTTCGCGTGGAACGGGGTGGATCGGGGTGGATCGCGGTCGTTCAGGGGTGCGGGGAGGTCACTCCTCGCCGCGGATGAACGCCTCCACGCGACGACGACCCTCGTCGTCCGGCAGCTGCACCGGCGGGGACTTCATCAGGTAGGACGACGCGGAGATGATCGGGCCACCGATGCCGCGGTCCTTGGCGATCTTCGCGGCGCGGATGGCGTCGATGATGATGCCGGCCGAGTTCGGGGAGTCCCACACCTCGAGCTTGTACTCCAGGTTGATGGGGGCGTCGCCGAACGCGCGGCCCTCGAGGCGCACGTAGGCCCACTTGCGGTCGTCGAGCCACGCCACGTAGTCCGAGGGACCGATGTGGACGTTCTTGTCGTGGACCTTGCCGGCCAGGCTGCCGGTGAGGTTGGACGTGACGGCCTGCGTCTTCGAGACCTTCTTCGACTCCAGGCGCTCGCGCTCGAGCATGTTCTTGAAGTCCATGTTGCCGCCGACGTTGAGCTGGTAGGTGCGGTCCAGCGTCACGCCACGGTCCTCGAACAGCTTCGCCATCACGCGGTGCGTGATGGTGGCGCCGACCTGGCTCTTGATGTCGTCGCCGACGATCGGGACGCCCGCGGCGCGGAACTTCTCCGCCCACTCCGGGTCGGAGGCGATGAAGACGGGGAGCGCGTTGACGAACGCGACGCCGGCGTCGATGGCCGCCTGGGCGTAGAACTTGTCCGCCTCCTCGGAGCCCACCGGGAGGTAGGACACCATGACGTCGGCCTTCGTGTCCTTGAGCACCTGGACGACGTCGACCGGCTCGGCGTCGGACACCTCGATGGTCTCGCCGTAGTACTTGCCGATGCCGTCGAGCGTCGGGCCGCGCTGCACCGTGACGCCGGTGGGCGGCACGTCGCAGATCTTGATGGTGTTGTTCTCGCTGGCCTGCGTCGCCTCGGCCAGGTCGAAGCCGACCTTCTTGGCGTCGACGTCGAAGGCGGCGACGAACTCCACGTCGGCGACGTGGTAGTCACCGAAGACGACGTGCATGAGCCCCGGGACGGTGCCTGCGGGATCGGCGTCCTTGTAGTACTCGACGCCCTGGACCAGGGAGGTGGCGCAGTTGCCGACTCCCACGATCGCTACTCGAACCGAACCCATGGGGCTCTCCTCACTTGCTCTTCCTGGTTGGACAGGTCTGGATGTGTCGCTGCTGGCGGTGCTGCGGTGCGTGCTGCTGCGGAGCGTGCTGCGGTGCCCGGCTCAGGTGCCCGCTGCCGGTGCGGCGGCGGGCGGCGTGTCGGGGGGGTGACCGTCGCCGGGCGCCCGGTCGACGGGGCGACCGCGCTCGGCGTCGATCAGGTCCGAGAGCCACCGGACCTCACGCTCGACCGACTCGACGCCGTGGCGCTGCAGCTCCGCGGCGTACTGGTCGACCTCCTGCTGGGTGCGCCGGAGGTCGGACTGCACGCGGTCCAGCCGCTCCTGCAGTCGGGTGCGCCGCCCCTCGAGGACCCGCAGGCGGATCTCCATGTCGGTGCGGCTGAAGAAGGCGAAGCGGATGTCGAAGGTGTCGTCCTCCCACGCGGCAGGACCCACCTCCGACATGAGGCGCTTGAACTCCAGCTTGCCGTCCTCGGTCACCTCGTAGACGATGCGCGGTCGCCGCGTCACGGGGGTGGTGGAGACCGTGGTCTCCGTGATGAGCCCGGTGCGCAGCATCCGCTTCAGCGCCGGGTAGAGCGAGCCGTAGGACAGCAGGCGACCCCACCCGAGCATCAGGTTCAGCCGCTTGCGCAGCTCGTAGCCGTGCATGGGTGCCTCGTGCAGCAGTCCGAGGACTGCTAGCTCGATGGTCTCTCCACGACGTGCCATGCGACCTATCGTAGCGATATATCCGCAACGGTGAACCACCGGTGAGCGCGCGTCGTCCGTCACGTGTCCGGGACGGGCCCACAGCGCGGGTGCGTACTCTGTCCGGGTTTGACCGCCCCCGCGGTACCCGCACAGCAGGAGGAACCCCCGCCCCATGTCTGGAAAGCGACGCGCCGACAGTCCCCCGCAGCAGGGGCGCAAGGGAGCGAAGGGCGCCAAGGGCCCGAAGCGGGCGCTCTGGAAGCGCCTGCTCCTGTGGTTCGCCGTCGTGTTCCTGTCCCTGTCGCTCGTGGCGGTCGGGAGCTTCATCGTGCTCTACCAGAGCATCGACATCCCGGACCCCAACTCGGACTTCCAGACGCAGACGACGAAGATCTACTACAGCGGCGGTGACGCGGAGATCGGGTCGTTCGCCACCCAGAACCGCGAGTCGATCACCTTCGACGAGATGCCGGAGACGGCCCGCGACGCCGTCGTGGCGGCCGAGGACCGCAGCTTCTGGACCAACCGGGGCATCGACCCGAAGGGCATCATGCGCGCGGCCTTCTCCAACGCCTCGGGCGGCTCCACGCAGGGCGCGTCCACGATCACGCAGCAGTACGTGAAGATCCTCTACCTCACGCAGGAGCGCACGCTGACGCGCAAGGCGAAGGAGGCGATCCTCTCGCTGAAGATCCAGCGCCAGCTCAGCAAGGAGCAGGTGCTGGAGGGCTACCTCAACACCATCTACTTCGGGCGCGGTGCGTACGGCCTCCAGGCCGCCGCCCAGGCGTACTTCGGCGTGCCCGCCAAGGACCTCACGCTCGCGCAGTCGGCCGTGCTCGCCTCGGTCATCAACAACCCGACGCGCTTCGACCCGGCCAACGGCCCCGACGCCGAGCAGCGGCTCCTCGGGCGCTACCAGTACGTGCTCGACGGGATGGTCGAGGCGGGCGACATCGCCGCCACCGACGCCGACGCGGTGCGCGACGCGCTGCCGGAGTTCCCCGTCATCGAGCAGAACGACACGTACGGCGGGCAGAGCGGCCACATGCTGACCCTCGTGCGCGAGGAGCTGTCGGACCTCGGGTTCAGCGCCTCCGAGATCGACGGCGGCGGCCTCCGCGTGGAGACCACCTTCACCGAGCAGGCGATGCAGGCGGCGGCCGACGGCGTCGCGGAGGAGTTCCCCGAGGGCTTCGCCAACTACTACGAGGACCCGGAGCAGAACCAGTCGGAGGCGCTCCACGTCGGCGTCGCGATGGTGGAGCCCAACACGGGGGCGCTGAAGGGCTTCTACGGCGGCCAGGACTACCTCGACTCGCAGCTCAACTGGGCGGCGCAGCTCGTGCAGCCGGGGTCGACCTTCAAGGCCTTCGCCGTCGCGGCGGCGCTGACCGACGGCTACTCGCTGCGCGACCGCTTCAACGGCAACTCGCCCTTCCGCACCGACGACGGCAGCGAGATCGAGAACCAGGGCAACCGGTCCTACGGTCAGGTCAGCCTCGAGACCGCCACCGAGGACTCGATCAACACCGCGTTCATCGAGCTCACCGAGGACATGGAGGACGGTCCGCAGCAGATCCTCGGCACGGCCAACCGCCTCGGCATCCCGTCCAACGACGGCGGCGACTTCGGCATCCCGACCGAGTCGCGCGGCCTCGACACCAACCTCGGTGTGTCGCTCGGCTCGGGCGACGTCAGCCCCATCAACATGGCCGCGGCCTACGGCGCGATCGCCAACGACGGCGTCTACAACCCCGTGCACGTCGTGCAGCGGGTGACCGACCGCTTCGGCACCGTCAAGTACGAGCACGAGAAGGCGCCCGAGCGGGCCATCTCCTCCGACGTCGCCGCGGACACGTCGTACGCGCTGCAGCAGGTCGTGCAGCAGGGCTCCGGCACGCGGGCGGGCGAGATCGACCGCCCCGCGGCCGGCAAGACGGGCACCGCCACCAACGACGACGGCGAGGTCTCGTCGTCGTGGTTCGTGGGCTACACCCCCCAGCTCGCCACGGCGGTCACCTACGTGCGGGGCACGGGCCGGATGCAGCTGCAGGGCTGGCTGCCGGAGTACTTCGGCGGTCGCTTCCCGGCCCAGACCTGGGCCGAGGTGATGGAGCGCGCCCTCGAGGGCACCGAGGAGATGGACTTCCCGGACCCGGTCTTCCTCGACGGTGACAGCGGCCGGCCGCAGGCGCCGCAGGGCGGCGGCAGCGGGAACGGCGGCGGCGGCTCCGACGACGAGCCGTCGCAGGCACCGTCGACGACCGCGCCGCCGACCACGACGGCCCCGCCGACGAGCGCGCCCGTCGAGCCTGAGCCGACCGAGGAGCCCCCGCCCGCCACGGAGACGGGCGAGCCCACCCCCGACCCGGAGCCGAGCGGTCCGCCGACGGGGCAGCCGACCGGACAGCCGACGGGCGAGCCCACGGGGATCCTGCCGGGCGGCGGCAGCCAGGGCCGCCAGGACTAGTCGGTGCGCCCCTCACCCGCGTCGCCGACGCTCGACGACCCGGCGGTCGCGCGGCTGAGCGAGGTGCTCGGCGGTCCGGGCGGCCTGCACGCGCGGGGCCGGTGGTGGACGCCCCTGGTCGTCGGCTGCCTCCTCGCCGGCTTCCTCGTGGCGCTCGGCGCGGGCCTGCGGGCGGGCTGCTCGACCGACGGCTGGACGGCCGACTCGCCGCGGTTCGCGCCCGGTTGCTTCTCCGCGCTCCCGCACGCGTACGTCGCGGGCGGCGGCGCCGAGGGCGTGTGGCCGTACGGCGAGCGCGTCGGCGACCCGTCGGCGACGCCCCCGGCGGGCGGGGCCCCCGCGCGCTACACGGTCGACGGCACGCAGGCGCTGGCGGGCGCGACGTACCTGCACGCGGCGCTGGCCTCGTTCGTCGCCCCCGGGGCCGACGTGCGCGAGGAGCGCGCGGGGCTGCCGGTGGCGGACCTCTACCGCGACCACGACGTGCGGGCGGAGGCCGCCGCGACCGTCCTCTGGGCTGCCGTGCTCGTCGGCCTCGCGGCGATGCTCGTGGTGCTCGTCGTCGCCCGGGTCCGACCGCTGCGGGCGTGGGACGGGGTGCTCGTGGCCGCCTCTCCGCTGCTCGTCGTCGCCGCGCTCGTCGACGTCGGGCTCGTCGGCGTGGCCCTCGCGGCCGGGGCGCTGCTGGCGGTACGCCGCGGGCAGGCCCTCGCCGCCGGACTGATGCTGGGCGCCGCGGTCACCCTCACGTGGGCCGCGTGGCTCGTGCTCGCCGGCCTCCTCGTCGCCCTCGCGGCGCGGGCGCTCGCGCGGGACACCGCCGCGCGCACCCCCGGCGCCGACCCGCTCACCCTCGTCCTGGTCACGGCGCTCACCTGGCTCGCCGTGTCGCTGCCCGCCCTCGTCACGGGCGCCGGCGTCTGGCGGGCCGGCTGGCGCGCCGCCCTCGACGACGCCGCGGGCACCGGGTCCGTCCGCTGGATCGGCACGGCCGCCGGCGGGGGCGAGCTCCCGGCGTACCCGCTCGTCGCCCTCGTCGTGCTCGCGCTGTGGATCGGCGCCGTCGCGGTGCTCGCGTTCCGGGCGCCGCGGCCCCCGCGACCGGAGCAGGCGGTGTTGCTCGTCGTGGTCGCCGGCGCCGTGCTGTTCGCCGCCGGGCCGGGCGACGTGCTCGTGGTGCTGCCGTTCGCCGTGCTGGCGCGGCCGCGGCTGGAGCCGCTGCTCACGTGGCAGGCCGTCGAGCTGGCCCACGCCGCCGTGCTCTGGTGGACGACCACCGGGGCCCTGGCGTCGGGGAGCTCGACCAACGACGCGCCCCTCGCCGCGCTCACCCTGCTGCGGGTGGTGGCGCTCCTCGCGCTCGCCGGATGGGTCGTGCGTGACGTCGCGATGCCGTCACGCGACCCCGTCGGGGTCGAGCGTCAGCTCACCTCGGTGCGGTCGAACGACGTCGCGGTGTAGCGCACCCGCACGTCGACCACGTCGCCGACGGCCGGCACGCGCGAGCCCGCCGGCAGGAAGAGCATCGAGGCCTGCATGTGGGGCGGCTCGGCGAAGAGCCGCTGCTTGCCGTCGATGGAGAACGGCGAGCGCACGAAGCCGACGGCGTCGAGCCCGCCCCGGGCCAGCGTCGCGGCGCGGGCCTTGAGGGACAGGTCGCCGGCGGGCGCCTCGAGGCCGATGCCGTGCGCCGTGCCGCCGGAGACGACGAGGATCGTGCCGGCCTTCGGCGCGGAGCGGCCGCGGTAGCCGAACACGTCGCCCCGCTCCACCGGGTGCGTGTCGAGCACGGTGGCGGTCACGCGGGTCGCGCCGCGGGCGCCCAGCCACAGCCCCGTGCCGGCGCGCGGGCGGAAGGTGTAGTCGGGGTACGCCGCGGCGAGCGTCGCGAGCTCCGCGTCGGAGAGGTGGCTGACCCAGATCGTCGTCGTGTGCAGGCCCGCGGCGATCACGTCGGTCATGAGCCGCCGCACCTCGCCCACGTGCGAGCCCTGCGCCAGCGGGAGGTGGAGCGCCACGCCCTGCAGCTGGGAGGCGAGCCCCCCGCGGGCCTCGAGCAGCGCCCCGGCCTCGCGGAGCTCGCGGGCCGAGAGACCGTGGCGCAGCATGGACGTCGTGCGCTCCAGGACGAAGCGGGCGGACGGGTCGTGCGCGAGCAGCGCCTCGACGTCCTCGAGCCGGCTGACGGTGTGGATGACGCGGCGGGTTAGGGGGCTGCCGGGCGCGAGCTCGAGCGCGGCGCCGAACGGGCGCCACGGGGTGAGCACCAGCAGCGAGCCGTCGAAGCGGTTGGCGACCTCGCCGAGCTCCTCGTGGATGCCGACCGCGATGGTGTCGACGCCCAGCCAGGTGGACTTGCGGGCCAGCCGGCCCAGGCCGAAGCCGTAGCCGTTGCCCTTGAGCACGGGCACGAGGCCCGGGTGGGCCGCCGCGAAGGACTGCAGGTGGTCGCGCCAGACGGGACCGTCGACGTTCAGGACCAGGCTCATCGTCGTACCTCTCTCAGCGCCGGCTCATGTAGAGGTCGAACGCCTTGTAGAGCAACCGGTTGACGGGGAGGTCCCACTCCCCGACGTGCTCCACGGCCTCGCCGCCCGTGCCGACCTTGAACTGGATGAGGCCCACGTGGGAGTCGTCGGCGTCGAGGGTCTCGGTGATGCCGCGCAGGTCGTAGACGTCGCAGCCCGCGGCCAGGGCGGCCCGGACCATCGCCCACTGCACGGCGTTGGAGCCGCGCACGTCGCGCTTCGCGGTGGAGGAGGCGCCGTAGGAGTACCAGTAGTGGGCACCGACCCGGATCGCGATGGTCGCGGCGACGAGGTCGCCCTCGTGGTGGGCGAGGAAGAAGGTGAACCGGTCGGGCTCCTCCGCGTTGAGCGCGTCGCGCATCGTGCGGAAGTAGGCCAGGGGGCGCGGGGTGAAGTGGTCCCGCTCCGCCGTGTGCACGTAGAGCGCGTGGAACGCCTCGAGCGCGGCGTCGTCGACCGACGTCGTCACCTCGACGCCCGCCTTGTCGGCCTTCTTGATGTTGCGGCGCCACAGCTGGTTCATGCCCTTGAGCACCTCGGCCTCCGTGCGCGGCTCGCCCTCGGGCGTGCGCAGCGGGACCTGGAAGTTGAAGGCGGGCTGGCCCGCCGCGAAGCCGCCCTCGGCCTCGAGCTTGCGCCAGCCGAGCTCCTGGAGCTGCGACACCACGGTCGCGCCGGCGGCCGACCGCTCCGTCGGGGGCAGCTGGCCGAGGCGGCGGACCTCCGGGTCGGCCACGCCCTCCTTCACGGTCGCGGCGTCCCAGCGGGCGACGACGACGGGCGGCCCGATGCGGATGCCGAAGGCGCCCTGGCCCTTGAGGTGGGTCGTGAGCGGGCGGAGCCACCCCTCGAGGTCACCGTCGGCGTAGTCGATGACGGGACCCTCCGGCAGGTAGGCCAGGTAGCGCTTCACCTTGGGCACCTGGCGGTAGAGCACGAGCGCCGCGCCCACGAGCTCGGCGCCGGCGAACCAGCCGACCGACTCGCGGCGCCACTCGGCCTTCACCGCGCCCCACGCGGGGGTCTGCAGGAAGCTCGCCGAGCGACGGCTGCGGACGAACGCGAGGTGCTCCTCTCCCGTGATCGTGCGCACGGCCAGCGGGCCGCGGGCGGTGACCGGGGCGGAGGGGGTCGTCGTCGTCACGGGAGCGAGGCTACCGGTGGGCGGGGCGGTGCTCGGGGCGGTGCTCGGGGGCCCGTCAGAGCCGCTCGCGCAGCCAGGCGAAGTCGGCGACGTGCTCGTCGGCCCCGCCGGGCGTCTCGCAGATCACCGGGGCGCCCGCGTCGCGCACGACGGAGGCCAGCAGGTCGGGGTCGATGCGGCCGGCGCCGAAGTTGGCGTGGCGGTCGGCGCCCGAGTCGAAGTCGTCGCGGCTGTCGTTGGCGTGGACGAGGTCGATGCGTCCCGTGATGGCGCGGACGTCCTCCACCACCGACTCCAGCGCGTTGCCGCCGGCGTGCGCGTGGCAGGTGTCGAGGCAGAACCCGACCTGGTCGGCCCCCTCGGCGGACCCGATGGCGTTCCACACGCCCTGGATACGCTCGAGGTAGCGCGTCATGGCGTTGTCGCCGCCCGCCGTGTTCTCGATGAGCAGCGGCACCTTGATGTCGGTGGCCTCGACGGCCTTGCGCCAGTTGTCGAAGCCCTTCGCCGGGTCGTCGGCCTTGTTGACGTGGCCGCCGTGGACGATCAGGCCGAGCGCACCGATCTCCGCCGCGGCGTCCATGTGCTGCTGGAGCAGCTTGCGGCTGGGGATGCGGATGCGGTTGTTCGTCGTCGCGACGTTGACGATGTAGGGCGCGTGCACGTAGATCCCGACCCCGGCGGCGGCCGCGGCCTCCCGGAGCGCGGCGGGACCCCCGGCGTACGCCACCTCGGGACCCTTGTAGCCCTGCGGGTCGCCGAGGAACATCTGGACGACGGGGGCCTGCCGGGCCTGCGCCTCGGCGATCGGGTCGGTCTGGTCGACGTGCGCACCGATGACGAGCTCGCTCATGCCGGCCATCGTAGGCAGCGGCACGGACGGTCCTGACCGGTCGATCCCGCGCCCTGTCCCCGCGCGGGGCGGGCCTGTGGAGGATTTCTCCGGCGTCGTACGGCGCTGCTAGTCTCACGCGTCTGCTCTGCGCCCACCGACGGGTGGCGGAGCAGCGAACCACCCGCCGCCCTCCCGGGGAGGCGGGTGACGCAGAGCCCTCCTGCCACGGAGAGACCGTGGTCGCCTAGTCCAGAGGAGGTGGAGACCGCTGTGCGTAGCTATGAACTGATGGTCATCCTCGACCCGAGCATCGAGGAGCGCACCGTCGGCGCGTCCCTCGACAAGTACCTGAACGTCGTCCGGAACGACGGTGGCACGGTCGAGAACGTCGACGTGTGGGGCAAGCGCCGCCTCGCCTACGAGATCAAGAAGAACGCCGAGGCCATCTACGCCGTCGTGACCCTGCAGGCCGAGCCTGCCACGGTCAAGGAGCTCGACCGCCAGCTCACGCTGAACGAGTCGATCCTCCGCACGAAGGTCATCCGGCCCGACATCCGCGGCTGACTCGATCCGAGTCGTCCTGATCGAGCTGTGGATCGCGGGTCGCCAGGCAGCGTCGCTTCGGCGACGATGACCGGCACACCCGTCGCGCAGCCCGACCGGGGCACCGACGTCCCGAACGAGGAGACCTGACATGGCAGGCGAGACCGTCATCACCATCGTCGGCAACTTGACCGACGACCCCGAGCTCCGCTTCACCCCCTCCGGGGCTGCGGTCGCCAACTTCACCGTCGCGTCGACGCCGCGCAACTTCAACCGGCAGACGAACGAGTGGGAGGACGGCGAAGCCATGTTCCTCCGCTGCTCGATCTGGCGGCAGGCGGCCGAGAACGTGGCGGAGTCCCTGCAGCGCGGCATGCGTGTCGTCGTGCAGGGTCGGCTGAAGGCCCGCAGCTACGAGACCCGCGAGGGCGAGAAGCGCACCGTCTTCGAGGTCGAGGTCGAGGAGATCGGTCCGTCGCTCAAGTTCGCGACCGCGAAGGTCACCCGCGCCGGAGGCGGCGGGGGCGGACAGCGCGGTGGCGGCGGTGGCTACGGCGGGGGCCAGGGCGGTGGTGGCGGCTTCGGCGGCGACGACCGTGGCCCCTCCCGCTCGTCCGGTCCCGCGGCCGACGACCCGTGGGCCTCGCCCGCGCCGTCGGGTGGCGGCGGGTCGCGCGGTGGCCAGTCCGGTGGCGGCGCCGACCCCTGGGGTGCCCCGGGTGTCGGCGGCGGCTCCGACGAGCCCCCGTTCTGATCCTGTCCTGATCCTCGCGGCGTCGCGTCGCACGCGACACCCATGACGGCCCCCGGGCCGTCCGAACCAACCATCGACCCATTCCGGCAACTGAGCCGGGCTTTCTCGTGAGGAGAGCACCACAATGGCGAAGCCAGTCATCCGCAAGCCCAAGAAGAAGCAGAACCCGCTCAAGGCGGCCGACGTCAAGGTCATCGACTACAAGGACGTCAACCTGCTCCGCAAGTTCATCTCGGACCGCGGCAAGATCCGCGCGCGCCGCGTCACCGGCGTCACCGTCCAGGAGCAGCGCAAGATCGCCATGGCGATCAAGAACGCCCGCGAGGTCGCTCTGCTGCCCTACTCGTCCGCCGGTCGCTGAGAAGGGGAGTCAGAGAACCATGAAGCTCATCCTGACCCAGGAAGTCGACGGCCTCGGTGCCGCCGGCGACGTCGTCGACGTGAAGCCGGGCTACGGCCGCAACTACCTCGTGCCCCGCGGTGTCGCCATCGCGTGGACGCGCGGTGCGGAGAAGACCGTCGAGTCGATCAAGGCCGCGCGGTCCGCGCGCGCCGTGCGCGACCAGGCGCACGCCGAGGAGATCAAGTCCAAGCTCCAGGGCGCGACGGTCGACGTCAAGGTCCGTGCCGGCCAGGGCGGCCGCCTCTTCGGTGCCGTCACGGTCGCCGAGATCGCCGAGGCGATCACGGGCGCCACGGGCGAGTCCGTCGACAAGCGCACGATCGTGGTCACCAACCCGATCAAGTCGCTCGGCGCGCACAACGTGTCGGTCAAGCTGCACGACGAGGTGTCGGCCGCCGTGTCGATCAACGTGCAGGCTGCCTGACCCCAGCTCCACCACGACGGGCCGCCCTCCTCGGAGGGCGGCCCGTTCTGCGTTCGGGGGGCCGACACTTTCCCCGGTCGACCGGGGAACACGCCGCTTAGACCATCAACATTGATACGCGAAGTGACACTTTCCCCGGTCGACCGGGGAAAGTGACGCCCGGTCAGGCCGCCCCCGTCACCATCCAGGCGTCGGTGCGCGCGCGGCGCAGCAGCACGACGGCGCGGGCGCCCATGAACACGAACGTCAGCGCGACCCACACCGCGACCAGGTGGGGCGCGAGCAGGGCCAGACCGAGCACGACCGGCGCGTAGACGACGAGCACCGCCAGGCCGCCCCAGGCGAGGTAGACCCCGTCGCCCGCCCCGATGAGCACCCCGTCGAGCACGAACACGACCCCCGCCAGGGGCTGGCCCAGCGCGATCACGAGGAGCGCGGCCGTCAGCAGGGGGTGGACCGACGCGTCGGGCGTGAACAGCCGCGGCAGCCACGGGCTCGACGCCGCGAGCAGCACGCCGGTGACGACCCCGCTGCCGACACCCCACTGCACCATCCGGCGGGTGGTGTCGCGGGTCCCCTCCCGGTCCCCCGCCCCGAGGGACCGGCCCGTGAGCGCCTGGGCGGCAATGGCGATGGCGTCGAGCACGAAGGCGAGGAAGCCCCACAGCGTCGCCGCCAGCTGGTGCGCGGCGAGGGTCACCGCCTCGTCGGCGCCGGTGCCGCGCACGGCGGTCAGGGTCGCGGCGTACGTCGTCACGATCAGCGCCGCTCGCAGCGTCAGGGTGCGCACGACGAGGGGCACGCCGGCGCGCCCGGCGGCGCGGATGCCCGGGAGGCGGGGGCGCAGCGACGCCCCGTGGCGGTGGGCGCCGCGGGCGACCACGACGACGAGGGCGAGCGCACTGAGGGTCTGCGCGATCACCGACCCGAGGGCGGAGCCCGCGATGCCCAGGGCCGGGACGGGCCCGGCGCCGAAGACGAGCACCAGGTTGAGCACGACGTTGAGGGCGTTGCCGGCGATCGCGACGACGAGCGGGGTGGTCACGTCCTGCAGCCCGCGGAGCACGCCGGTGGCGGCGAGCATGACGAGCAGGGGGACGGCGCCGAGCAGGGAGACGCGGAGGTACGTCGCCCCCAGGTCCGTCACGGCCTCGCCGGCGCCGAAGACGGCCACGAGCGGACGGGACAGCGGGATGCCGACGGCCATGACGAGCACGCCGAGGAGCACGGCGAGCCAGATGCCGTCGATGCCCTGGTCGAGGGCCCTGCGCAGGTCCCCCGCACCGAGGAGGCGCGCGACCGCCGCGGTCGTCCCGTAGGCGAGGAAGACGCACAGTCCCACGAAGGTCTGCAGCACGACCGCGGCGATGCCGAGACCGGCCAGCTCGGCCGTGCCCAGGTGGCCGACGATGGCCGCGTCCGCGAGGAGGTAGAGGGGCTCGGCGACCAGCGCGAGGAACGCGGGCACGGCGAGGCGGAGGATCTCGCGGTCACGTGGTCCGAGCACCGACCGATCCTAGGAGGGTGCTCCGTCGCCCCCGAGGGCGGCCGGAGGTCCCGACTCGCCCGGGTTCGATGGACAAAGCGGCGGCCTGTGTGTAAAGGGGGTCCTCCTGTGCATAGCGGTGGTACCCGGTGCCGTCCGAAACGCCTCTCGGCGTGTCGTGCGACCGATTGCAATCCACAGGTCAGAAGTTTTCATCCACAGGGTGGAGAACCCGTTGCCGCAGGTCACAGGCCTGCGGGCCGACTAGCGGGCGCCGTTCCCACAGGCTTGTCCCCAGCAAGGGACGGTCCAGCGGCGTGTCCTCCACCGTTATCCACCGGTTCTCCACAGGCCCTGTGGACAAGGTGCTGTCGGAGGGGCGCCGCGCCACGTACGTTCAGCCGTCGCGGGACGACCCGGCTGGGTCGCCGCGAAACTGTCGGTGGTCCCCGGCACCCTCGTCCCGAGGGCCTGGACCGGCCCGTCGGCGGCTCGAGATCGGAGGCAGCGTGAGCGTCGCGCACACGGACCAGTCGTTCGCCGAACCTCCTCCGGAGGAGTGGGGCGACGGGCCGTCGTCGTACGCGCCGGGCGAGGCCCCCCAGCGCTCCGGCGGCGACCGCACGCCCCCGCAGGACAACGCGGCGGAGCAGTCGGTCCTGGGGTCCATGCTGCTGAGCAAGGACGCGATCGCCGACGTCGTGGAGACGATCCGCGGCACCGACTTCTACCGCCCGGCCCACGAGGCCGTCTTCGACGCGATCATCGACCTCTACGGCCGCGGCGAGCCCGCCGACCCCGTGACCGTGGCCGCCGAGCTCCAGCGCAAGGGCGAGCTGCAGCGGGTGGGGGGAGCGCCCTACCTGCACACCCTGTCGGCCAACGTGCCCATCGCGGCCAACGCGGGGTACTACGCGGAGATCGTGCGCGAGAAGTCCGTGCTCCGGCGCCTCGTGGAGGCCGGCACGCGGATCGTCCACATGGGGTACGCCGGGGAGGGCGAGGTCGACGACATCGTCGACGTCGCCCAGGCCGAGGTCTTCAAGCTCGCCGAGAAGCGGTCGGGCGAGGACTACGCGCCGCTGGCGGACATCATGGAGGGCGTCCTCGACGAGATCGAGGCGATCGGCAACCGCGACGGCGGGGTCTACGGCGTGCCGACGGGCTTCGCCGACTTCGACGAGCTGACCAACGGCCTGCACTCCGGGCAGATGATCATCATCGCGGCGAGGCCTGCCATGGGGAAGGCGCTCGCGCTCGACACCCCGCTCCCCACCCCGACGGGTTGGACCACGATGGGTGAGGTCGCTGTCGGCGACGAGCTCGTGGACGCCGACGGTCGGGCGACGCGCGTCGTCGCGGCGACCGAGGTGATGGTCGACCGCCCCTGCTACGAGGTCGTCTTCTCCGACGGCACGACGATCGTCGCCGACGCGGAGCACCAGTGGCTCACCGAGACCAGAGCGGCGCGGAAGTCGGCGTGGGCGGCGGCCAACAACTACAACCGAGCCCGCAACCACAACATCCGGGCGTCCGTCGTGACGACCGAGCAGATCGCCGCCACCGTGCGAGTCGGCGCCGAGCAGCGGGCGAACCACGCGGTCCTCAACGCCGCGCCACTCACCGGCCACGACGCGGCGTTGCCGGTCGCGCCGTACACGCTGGGCGCCTGGCTCGGCGACGGTCACACCGCGCTGGGAATCGCCTGACGTCCGAGACGCCGGAGATCCCGATGCACGTCGAGGCGGACGGCTACGCGGTCGAGCCACGGGGCGGGATGACTTACTCGATCCGGCTCGCCCCCGAGGAGTCGATCGACGGGTGCTGCCTCTCGTGCGGTGCACCCCTGCCAGGCCCCCGGCCGCGGTGCGTCACCTGCTGGGCGGACCACGGCACCTTCACCGCTCTGCTGCGGAAGGCGGGTGTGCTCGGGCGCAAGCACATTCCCGCCGCCTACCTGCGTGCCCCCGAGGCTGACCGTCGAGCCCTGCTCGCCGGCCTGCTCGACACCGATGGCACGGTCGTCAAAGGTGTTGGCTCCTGCCAGTTCGCGGTGACGGATCAGCGCCTGGCTGACGACGTGCACGAGCTGGTCGTCTCGCTCGGCTACCGGTGCGGTCGCACGACGAGGGCTGTCAAGGGCCGCGACGCGGCGCACTCGGTGTGCCACATCCTCAACTTCTCGACGACCGACGACGTCTTCCGCCTCGAGCGCAAGCACCTGCTCCACAAGGAGGAGCGCCCGACGAGCACGGCTCGGATCGGGCGTCGCTACATCACCGAGGTCCGCCCGGTGCCCTCCGTCCCCGTGCGGTGCGTGCAGGTCGACAACGAAGCGCACCTCTACCTCGCGGGCCGGTCGATGGTGCCGACGCACAACTCCACCCTGGCCCTCGACTTCTGCCGCGCGGCCTCGATCCACAACAACATGACGAGCGTCTTCTTCAGCCTGGAGATGAACCGCGCCGAGATCACGATGCGTCTGCTCTCGGCCGAGGCGCGGGTGCCGCTCAACCACATCCGCAACGGCCAGATGACCGACGACGACTGGACGAAGCTCGCCACGAAGATGGGTGAGGTCTCCAGCGCGCCCATGTTCATCGACGACAGCCCCAACATGACGATGATGGAGATCCGGGCGAAGGCGCGGCGGCTCAAGCAGAAGCACGACCTGCGCCTCGTCGTCATCGACTACCTGCAGCTCATGAGCTCCGGCAAGAAGGTCGAGAGTCGCCAGCTCGAGGTCTCGGAGTTCTCCCGCCAGATCAAGCTGCTGGCCAAGGAGCTCGAGGTGCCGGTCATCGCGCTGTCGCAGCTCAACCGTGGCTCGGAACAGCGCGCCGACAAGCGACCGATGGTCAGCGACCTGCGCGAGTCCGGCTCCATCGAGCAGGATGCGGACATGGTCATCCTGCTGCACCGCGACGACGTCTACGAGAAGGAGTCGACGCGCCCCGGCGAGGCCGACCTCATCGTGGCCAAGCACCGCAACGGCGCGACCCGCGACATCGTCGTGGCGTTCCAGGGCCACTACTCGCGGTTCGTGGACATGGCGCAGTGACGGCCGGCGAGCGTCCCCTCGAGCCCGGGGTCCGCACGGACCTCCGCTCGACGATGGACTACGGGTCCTACCTCGACCTCGACCGCCTGCTCTCGGCGCAGCACCCGGTCAGCGACCCGGTGCACCCCGACGAGCTGCTCTTCATCGTCCAGCACCAGACGACCGAGCTGTGGTTCAAGCTCGTGCTCCACGAGCTGCGCTCCGTGCGCGGCTACCTCGACGCCGACGACGTCAGCCGCGCCCGCAAGGCGCTGGCGCGCGTGAAGCACATCTTCAAGACGCTCGCCGAGCAGTGGTCGGTGCTCGCGACGCTCACCCCGAGCGAGTACGCGGAGTTCCGCGGCTCCCTCGGCGCGTCATCGGGCTTCCAGTCCCACCAGTACCGCGCTGTCGAGTTCATCCTCGGCAACAAGAACGCCCGCATGCTCGAGGTCTTCGACGCCAAGCCCGCGGCTCGGGCCGAGCTCCAGGGCCTCCTCGACACCCCGACCGTGTACGACGCGTTCCTCCGCCTCCTGGCCCGCCGGGGCCACGCGGTGCCGGCGGACGTGCTCGAGCGGGACGTGCGCGCGGCGTGGGTCGAGGTCCCCGGCCTCGTCCCGGTGTTCCAGCGGATCTACGGTGACACGTCGTCGGCCTGGGAGGAGTACGCGACCTGTGAGGACCTCGTCGACCTGGAGGACGCGTTCCAGTTCTGGCGCTTCCGCCACCTGCGCACCGTGCAGCGCACCATCGGGTTCAAGCCCGGCACCGGCGGCAGCTCCGGCGTCGGCTTCCTCCGTCGCGCGCTCGACCTCACCTTCTTCCCCGAGCTCTACAGCGTGAGGACCGGTATCAGTGGCTGACATCCTCGACCTCCTCCCGACGCACCTCGTCGACCGGGCGGCGGCCCTCGACGCCGCCGACCCGCTCGCGGAGCACCGCAGCGCGTTCGTGCTGCCCGAGGGCGTCGTGGCCTATCTCGACGGCAACTCGCTGGGCCGGCCGCTGGCCAGCACGGCGGAGCGGCTCCGCACCTTCGTCGACACCGAGTGGGGCGAGCGCCTCATCCGGTCGTGGGACGAGCGCTGGATGACCCGGCCGACGGAGCTCGGCGACCTCATCGGCCGCGCGGCTCTCGGCGCTGCGGCCGGGCAGACGGTGGTCGCGGACTCCACCACCGTGCTGCTCTACAAGCTCGCCCGCGCGGGGGTGGCCGCCCGACCCGGGCGCACCGAGATCGTCGCCGACTCGGAGAACTTCCCGACGGACCGCTTCGTGCTGGAGGGCATCGCGGCCGAGCTGGGGCTGAGCATGCGATGGATCCGTCCCGACCCCGCCACCGGCGTGACGCTGGAGGAGGTCGAGGCGGTCGTGGGGGAGCAGACCGCTCTCGTCGCGCTCAGCCACGTCGCCTACAAGTCGGCCTACATCGCCGACCTCCCCGGGATCACCGCCGCGGTCCACCGGGTGGGCGCCCTCGTGCTCTGGGACCTGTCCCACTCGGTGGGCTCGGTCGAGGTCGACCTCGACGCGGCGGGCGTGGACCTCGCGACCGGCTGCAGCTACAAGTACCTGAACGGCGGGCCCGGGGCGCCGGCGTTCGCCTACGTCAACGCGGCGCTCCAGCACGAGGTGACCCAGCCGATCGCCGGGTGGATGGGCCATGCGGACCCGTTCGCGATGGGCGAGGGCTACGAGCCGGCACCGGGCATCCGACGGTTCATCAGCGGCACGCCCCCCATCCTCGGCATGCTGCCGCTCGAGGACATGGCGCGGCTCGTCGAGCGGGTCGGGATCCGCGTCGTACGGGCGAAGTCACGGGAGCTGACGGCGTTCGCGATCGCGGTCGCCGACGAGGCCCTCGCCCCGCTCGGCGTCACCGTCGCCTCACCGCGTGACCCCGACCGGCGGGGCGGGCACGTCACGCTCGAGCACCCGGCGATGGCCGCCGTCGTCGAGGAGCTGTGGCGGCGCGGGGTCGTCCCCGACTTCCGCCGGCCCATGGGTCTGCGGGCGGGCATGTCGCCGCTGAGCACGAGCTTCACCGAGGTGGCCGTGGCGCTGGCCCACGTGGCGGACCTCCTGCAGGAGGGGCGCGCCTGAGCGGGCGTCATCCGCGCCGCTGGGCGGCGAGCCAGGTGTGGTCGCGGATCGCGGCGCTCACCTCGGCCCGGAGGCGCTGCGCGTCCGGCCCCCGGTAGAGGTCCCGCCCGCGGAACACCGAGTCCTCCCGGTGCGGACTCCCGTCGTGGATGCGCCGCGCGAGGGCGGTGAGGTAGTCGTGGCCGTCGGCCCGGTACGCCGCGAGCTCGCCCTCGTCGAGGCGCACCAGCGCGGAGTCGTCGGCCATGCTCCCGACGACGTACCGCGCGTCGAGGAGGAGGACGCCCCGCTCCTCGACGAGGAACCACGCGCCGGGCTCGTGGTCGACGTAGTGCATCGCGTCCCGTGCTGCGGCCACCCGGGCCTCGTCGCCCCACTCCTCCACGGGCGGCACCGGACCCATCGGGCGGCGCTGGGCCCGGTCCAGCGACGTGCGGGCGACGGCCGGAGCGCCTCCGCGTGGCAGGGTCAGGCAGAGCACGGTGGCGCAGGTCGTGCAGGTCAGGTGGGCCTCCACCCGTTCCATGAGCCCGGACGTCGCGAGGGGGAGCACGTCGCCGAGCGGCACCCACGACGGGTCCTCCCGCAGGCGGCCGTCGGCCACCGCCGCCGCGAGCGTGCCGACCGTCGCCTCGAGGTCCAGCGCGTCGCCCGGTCCCCGCACGAGGAGGTCGCCGCACGTGGGGCAGAAGTCGGTGTCGGGCTGGTGGTCGCGGCCGGGCTGCTTGAGGCTGACGGTGAGGGCCAGCAGGTTGCCGGACTCGTTCCAGCCCCGGCGGTCGCGGTAGTCGCAGCGGGCGTAGGCCTCGCCCAGGACGAAGTACGGCGTGCCGAAGCCCCCGAAACCGCGACGGGTGCCGAGCGCGGCGCGCAGCACGTCGAGGGTGTCGTCGCCCGCGCCGAGCCACGCGGTGAGGTCGAGCCCGCGGGGCACGCCCGGGACCGGCACGACGTGGAGGGTGACCGCGGCAACGATTCCGTCCTGCAGGAGGACCTCCCCGCCCGAGGCGAACCTCAGCCGCCGAGACCGGCGCGGCGGCTCCCCGACCAGCCGTTCCTCCTCGACGGACGCCGGCTCACCGCCGAACGCGGCGACGAGCCGCGCCACCGCGGGATCGGCCTCGTCCGCCGCCAGGGCGTCGACGGCCAGCGACAACCGGGTGCCGGTCCGCCACGTCTGCATCCCGCGATTGTCCCGCACCCCGCCCGCGTCGACGGGGACGACGTCGTCGTGCATCGTTGTGCCCGGCCACCACGCTGTGCGGCGGGGCCCGACGAACGGAGGAGCGCGTGGAGACGATCGAGACGCGGCGGCAGGGTCACGTGCGGGTGCTGCGGGCCGCGTACGCCGTCGTGGCACTGCTGGCCCTGGCCCACGGCGTGCTGACGCTCGTGGAGCGCTGGCACGTCCTGCAGTCGGTGCAGGACGGCGCCGGCCTGGTGTGGTTCTCGTCGTGGACGCTGCCGCCCCTCGTCGTCGCGCTCGCCGCGGCCGTCGTCCTCCTCGCGACGCTGCTGGCGGCGCGGGCGCGCCGGCCCGGGTACGTCGCGGCGACCGCCGCGCTGCTCGTGCCCCTGTGGGCGGTGTCGCCGGCAGGGCCGTGGGAGCCGGCGATGCCCGGGATCTGGGCCTACGCCCCCACGGCGTGGAGGTCCGACCTCTCGCCCGACCCGTTCCTCCTGGCCGTCGCCATCGACAGCACCACCGTCGTCGGCGCCGTGGTGCTGCTCGCGCTGGTGGGCCGGACCGGGCGCCCCACCCCGTCGGACGTCATGCGCCCCGGCGCCCCCGGCGACCGCACCGCATGACGTCCTGGGGTGGGTGGGGGCGCCGGGCATCATCGGGGGCATGGCTACCGACCACGTGGTGCTCCGTCCCGACGACGAGGGCGTCGACGCCTACCGCCTGCTGACGGCGCTCGTCGTGCCGCGGCCCATCGCCTGGGTCTCGACGATCTCCGCGGACGGGGTGGGCAACCTCGCGCCGTACTCCTTCTTCACCGTCGCGAGCGCCGACCCCCCGGTGGTGCAGGTGACGTCGGTGGGCGAGAAGGACACGTTGCGCAACGCCCGCGCCACGGGCGAGCTCACGATCAGCCTCGCCAGTGAGCCGCTGATCGACGCCGTCAACGCGACGAGCGCCGGCGTCGACCCGGACGTCGACGAGGCCGACCGGGTCGGGCTCCAGATGGCCCCCAGCCGGGTCGTGGCGCCGCCGCGCGTCGCGGGCTCGCCGGCGTCGCTGGAGTGCCGGCTGCGCACCACCATCCCCGTCGGCGGAGCGACCCTCCTGCTCGCCGACGTCGTCGCGTTCACGATCGACCCCGTTGTGCTCGACGGGGACCACCCCCGCTTCGACCTGCTCGCCCCGCTGGCCCGTCTCGGCGGCACCGAGTGGGGCCTGCCGGGCGAGGTCGTCACCCGCGACCGGCCGAGCTGAACGCGTCGGATGGCCGCACCGATCGTCGCGACCGCCGCCGCGGGCTGGGCCCTGGGCGCGCTGGTCGGTCTCCCGCTGCTCCTCGTGGTCGGGTCCGCGGCGGACACCCTGGACGCCGACGTGGGCCTGGGCACGCCGTTCCTCGCCCTCGTGGCGAGCGGCCTGGTCGCGGTGGCGGTCCACCTCGCGACCCGGCCCCCGCGACCCGCGCTCGCCGACCTCGCCGCCGCTCGTCAGCGCGGCGGTGAGGGCGTCGGTCGCGACGCGGACACGCGCGGCTCCTGGCTCAGCGCGGCGGGACTGGTCCCGCTGCTCGGGTTGGTGCTGCTGCTCCTCGCCCTGCCCATGGACTGGCCCAACCTGCGCGACCGGGAGCCGACGCCCAGCGGTCAGCGGGTGCCCCGGCTCGTCCTGACCGTGGTCGTGCTGGCCGGGCTCGTCGCCGTCGTCGGCGCTGCCCTCGCGGCGGCCCGGCGGGCCGAGCGACGACTGTTCGCCGAGCTCACGGGCCCCCTGCCCGAGGGCGCCGCACCGACGCCCGGCCGGCTCGCCGCGGCGCTGAGCCTGCGGCCCGTCGACGTCACCCTCGGGGGTGTCGGCGCGCTCGTCGCCTGCTGGTGCAGCGCCGTCGCGGCGATGACCGTGACGCCGGCACCCCTGGTCGCGGCCGCCGCCGTGGTCGTGGGCGGCGCCTCCCTCGCCGTACCGCTCCCGGGGGCGCGGCGCGCGCTCGACCGCGTCGCGCACGACCGCGCGATCCTGCGGGCGCGGTTCGGGGACCACCCCGCGTAGTCCCCGACGTCCCTACCCGCCGACGTACGCCGCGAGGTGCTGCCCGGTGAGCGTCGAGCCGTCCGCGACGAGGTCGGCGGGCGTGCCCTCGAAGACGACACGGCCACCGTCGTGCCCCGCACCGGGACCGAGGTCGATGATCCAGTCGGCGTGCGCCATGACCGCCTGGTGGTGCTCGATGACGACGACGGACTTGCCCGCGTCGACGAGCCGGTCGAGCAGGGCCAGGAGCTGCTCGACGTCGGCGAGGTGGAGGCCGGTGGTGGGCTCGTCGAGCACGTACGTGTCGCCCTTCTCGCCCATCCGCGTCGCCAGCTTGATCCGCTGCCGCTCGCCGCCGGAGAGGGTGCTGAGCGGCTGGCCGAGGGTGACGTACCCCAGCCCCACGTCCGCCAGGTGCGTGAGGATCCTGTGGGCCGCGGGCAGCTTGCCGTCGCCGTCGGCGAAGAACGCGACCGCCTCGGCGACGGGCAGGTCGAGGACGTCGGCGATGGAGCGCCCGCCGAAGGTGTAGTCGAGCACGTCGGCGGAGAACCGCCGCCCCTCGCAGACCTCGCAGGTCGACGTCACCGTCGCCATCGGCCCCAGGTCGGTGACGATGGTCCCCGCGCCGTTGCAGTGGGGGCACGCGCCCTCGGAGTTGGCGCTGAACAGCGCGGGCTTCACCCCGTTGGCCTTCGCGAAGGCCTTGCGGATGGGCTCCAGCAGACCCGTGTACGTCGCGGGGTTGCTCCGTCGCGAGCCCTTGATCGCCGTCTGGTCGACGACGACGACGCCCTCCCGCTTCGCCATCGCCCCGTGGATGAGGGAGCTCTTGCCGGAGCCGGCGACGCCGGTGACGACGGTCAGCACGCCGAGCGGCACGTCGACGTCCACGGACCGGAGGTTGTGGGTGTCCGCGCCGCGGATCTCCAGGTGCTCGGTGGCCCGCCGCACCTCGGGCTTGAGCGCGACGCGGTCGTCGAGGTGGCGGCCGGTGAGGGTGTCGCTGGCCCGCAGCCCCTCGACCGTGCCCTCGAAGACGATCTCGCCGCCCGCGGCGCCGGCCCGGGGGCCGAGGTCGACGACGTGGTCGGCGATCGCGATGGCCTCGGGCTTGTGCTCGACCACGAGCACCGTGTTGCCCTTGTCGCGCAGCCGCAGGAGCAGCTCGTTCATCCGCTGGATGTCGTGGGGGTGCAGCCCGATCGTGGGCTCGTCGAACACGTAGGTCACGTCGGTCAGCGACGACCCGAGGTGCCGGATCATCTTCGTGCGCTGCGACTCGCCGCCCGACAGGGTGCCGGAGGGGCGGTCGAGCGAGAGGTACCCGAGGCCGATGCCCACGAACGAGTCGAGCAGGTCGCGCAGGTTGCGCAGCAGGGGCGCGACCGACGGCTCGTCGAGGGTGCCCACCCAGGCGGCGAGGTCGCTGATCTGCATCGCGCAGGCGTCCGCGATGGAGATGCCGCCGACCTTCGACGACCGCGCCGCCTCGGTCAGGCGCGTGCCCCCGCACTCGGGACAGGTGGTGAAGGTGACGGCCCGGTCGACGAACGCCCGCACGTGCGGCTGCATCGCCTCCCGGTCCTTGGACAGGAACGACTTCTGGATCTGGGGGATGAGGCCGAGGTAGGTCAGGTTGACCCCGTCGACCTTGATCTTCGTCGCCTCCTTGTGGAGGAGGTCGTCGAGCTCGCGCCGCGTGTAGTCCCCGATCGGCTTGTCCGGGTCGAACCAGCCGCAGCCGCGGAAGATCCGTCCGTACCAGCCCTCCATGCTGTAGCCCGGGATGGTGAGGGCGCCCTCGTTGAGGGACTTGGACGCGTCGTACAGCGCCGTGAGGTCGATGTCGTTGACCGCGCCGCGGCCCTCGCACCGCGGGCACATGCCGCCGAGCACCGAGAAGCTGCGGCGCTCCTTGACCTCGCGCCCGCCCTTGGACGTGGTGACCGCGCCGGCGCCGCTGATGGAGGCGACGTTGAAGGAGAACGCCTGCGGCGGACCGACGTGGGGCTGCCCGAGCCGGCTGAAGAGGATGCGGAGCATCGCGTTCGCGTCGGTCGCCGTGCCCACCGTCGACCGCGGGTCGGCGCCCATGCGCTCCTGGTCGACGATGATCGCGGTGGTCAGCCCCTCGAGCACGTCGACGTCGGGGCGGGCCTGGGAGGGCATGAACCCCTGGACGAACGAGCTGTAGGTCTCGTTGATCATCCGCTGCGACTCGGCGGCGATCGTCGCGAACACGAGCGAGCTCTTGCCCGAGCCGGACACGCCGGTGAAGACCGTCAGGCGCCGCTTGGGCAGCTCGACGCTCACGTCCTTCAGGTTGTTCTCGCGCGCCCCGACGACGCGGATCAGGTCGTGGGTGTCGGCGGCGTGGGGGCTCATGCGGGCCATCCTCCGGGACGGTCGGCGGGCGGGGTGGTCAGGCGCGCTGCTGGATCCGCAGCTCGTTGCCGGCGGGGTCGCGCACGGCGCAGTCGCGCGTGCCGTAGTGCTGGTCCATCGGCTCCTGCACGACGTCGGCGCCGCGGGCGACGAGCCGCTCGAAGGCGGCGTCGACGTCCGGTACGGCGAGGTTGACGCCGAAGTAGGCGCCCTTGGCGACGATGCCCTCCAGCGTCGCGACCTCCTCGGGCGTCAGGCCCGGGATCGAGGCCGGCGAGTGGAGCACGATCGCCGTGTCCGGCTGGCCGGCCGGTCCGACGGTGATCCACCGCATGCCCTCGTACCCGACGTCGTTGCGCACCTCGAAGCCGAGCACGTCGCGGTAGAACGCGAGCGAGACGTCCGGGTCGACGTGGGGGAGGAAGGTGGCGTTGATGGTGATGTCCATGGCGGGAAACGCTACGATCGCCCGCCGGGGGTCGCTTCTCGATTCCTGACCGGTCGGGTGACGCGGCGGGCGACGCAGGGCACGAGAGCCGCGGCCGCGTGCTCCGGCTGCGCCCGGTAGGCGCTGGGGGACATCCCGACGAGCTCGCTGAACCGCGTGCTGAAGGTGCCGAGCGACGAGCAGCCCACCGCGAAGCAGATGTCGGTGACGTTGCGGTCGGTCGTGCGCAGCAGGGTCATGGCCCGCTCGATGCGGCGGGTCATGAGGTAGGAGTACGGCGACTCCCCGTAGGCCCGCTTGAACTCGCGGCTCAGGTGGCCCGCCGACAGGTGCACGCCGGCCGCGAGCGCGGCCACGTCGAGCGGCTGCGCGTGCTCCCGGTCCATCCGGTCGCGGACCCGCCGCAGCAGCGTCAGGAGCGTGAGGTCGGCCCCGCTGGTCACGGCGCGATCGTCCCACAGGGGGGCCGCCCGCCCGGGTGTAACGCGGTGTCCGGGCTACTCCACACGCGGTCGACCACCGCAGAAGTAGCAGGAACACCGCGTTACATGAGCTGAGGGGGCGGTACGGCGGACGCGGCGCCCCCTCCTGACCGAGACTCGCTCGTGTGAAGCAGCGCGAGCCCTCCGGTCTGTGGGTGTACGAGATCCCGTGCCCGCCGCAGGCGCCCTCGCCGCCACCGCCGCGGGCGTCACGGGTCGTCGTGGGGACGATGGCCGTCGTCGGCGTGCTCGTCGCCGGGTGTCTCGCCTTCCTCGCCGTCGCGTTCTACGAGTACGCCGACCACGACCGCCTGGAGTTCATCGAGGACGACACCATCCTGTTCGCGATCAACCCCGTCTGCGCCGAGGTCGAGCGCCTCGGCGACCAGATCGCACGCCCGGCGGAGGACCTCGAGCGGCGGCGCGCGCAGGTCGACGCCGTCCTGGCGGCCGCGCGACCGATCCCCGCCACGGTGCTCGCCCTCGACGACGACGTGCTCGACGGCGACCAGCCGGCCCGTGCGTGGGCGGCGGACTGGGGGCGGGTCATCGACGCGCTGACCGTCTACCGGCAGTCCCTCGACGACGACCCGGAGACGGCCCTGTTCCGCATGCCGTCGACGGAGGACGGCTACACCCTCACCTTCCGGATGGACACCGCCGTCGAGGGCTGCGTGCTCCCGGCGGCGATCGAGTCGCTGGCGGAGGACCCGCCCCGCTCGGCGGCCGAGGCCGAGCACGCGAACGGGCTGGACTGACGCCTCCCGCGCCCCGCTCGTCAGCGCCGGTCGGTGACGATGCCGTACCCCTCCATCGACCGGTCGAAGGGCAGCGAGCTGGAGTTGGAGAAGGTGTCCGGCGAGAACGCCGGGTCGGCCATGACGCCCCACGCGCGCCGGCGCTGCATCGCGAGGTTGCCCGCGTCGTACAACGAGAACACGGACGCCTCGCGGTAGAGCTTCGCCATCGGGAACTTCCGGTCGAGGGCGTTGACCCCCACGATCCGCATGCAGTCGACCACCACGCTCTGCATGAGGTCCCCGCAGAACACCTTGTCCATCGCGCCCAGCGCGTGTCCTTCGCCGGGATGCGTGTCCTGGTAGTGCGCCGCTTTCCAGGACAGGTAGCGGCCCGCCTCGATCTTCCCTGCGACGTCGCTGAGCAGGTTGCCCACAGCCTGGTGGTGGATGATCGGCGCGGAGCCGCCCCCCGTGAAGGTGCGGGCCCACTTGAGTGCGAAGTCGTAGGCCGCTCGCGCTACCGCGACCGCCGCGATGCTGGCGATCGGGCTCGACCAGGTGAAGTTGCGGTTGATCAGGAGGTCGCCGTCGCCGACGGCGAGCAGGTTCTCCTCCGGGACGTGCACGTCCCGGAAGGTCATCGTCACGTTCTGGCAGGTGCGGTGGGCCAGCTTGTCGATCACCTCGTACTCGACGCCCGCCGTGTCCCGCTCCACGATCACGGCACCGAGCCCGCCGCGACCTCCGACGGTCCGGTCGGTGCGGACGACGCAGACGTTCACGTCCGCACCGCGCAGGTCCCACCCGCCGGCGTTGCACGGCCAGTGCTTCTCACCGTTCAGCGTGACCCTCCCGGTCCCGGCGTCCAGGTCGGCGACGACCTGGATGCCGGCGAGGGGGCTCGGGTGGTCGAAGTTCGCGGTGCCACCGCGCTCGCTGACGACCCATCCCGCCAGGAAGTCTCCGGTGGTGTCGGCGGCAGCACGCCCGATCCACCGCTCCCTCTGCTCCTCCGTCCCGTGCCACAGGATCGGCATCAGCGCGAGGCCGTTGACCAGGAGGATCGTCGGGAAGCCGGGGTCGACGGCGCAGAGCTCCTCGATGGCGATGAGGAAGTCGACCTGCGACGAGCCACCGCCGCCGTACTCGCGCGGCAGGAACATCGAGGTCAGCCCGGCCGCCGCCGCCTGGGCGTAGACCGGCCGCATCGCGGCGAACGCCTGCTGCGGATCGGCGATCCTGTCCGCGTGCTCCGCCGCGGGGCGCAGGACCTCCTCGGCGAACTCCCGCGCCGTGGACTTCAGTGCTCGTTGGGCGTCGCTGAGGTCGAAGTCGATCGACACGGCATCCTCTCGGCGTGCGGTCGTGGGCCGGTCCGGCCCCCACGGATCAGTTGCCGACCACCCCGGGGACGAGTCCCAGCGCGCCCCGCAGTCCCTGCGGGTTCGACGCGATGTCCTCCAGGGTGGAGGCGTCGAGGACCGCGAAGTAGGCGTCGAGCGCCTCGGCGAAGACGCTGCGGGCGCCGCAGACCCCCGCGACCCGGCAGAAGCGCACCGGCCCGAGGCACTCGACCACCGCGAAGTCGGACTCCATGGCCCGCATCACCTCGCCGACGCTGATCGATGCCGGATCACGCTCCAGGTGCACGCCGCCCCCGCGGCCGCGGACGGTCGTGACGAGCCCAGCGCCGGACATCCGCTGGACGACCTTGTCCAGGTGGTGCTGCGACACCCGGTGACTGGATGCGATGTCGGCGATGGAGGCGCGGCGCTCCGGGGCGACGCGCAGGTACAGCAGTACCCGGAGCGCGAAGTCCGCGTGGGTGGTGTGCTTCATGGCCGGCTCGTCTCGATCAGCATCGACCACACGGTACTCCCGCGCGCTGCTCCGGACCGTCGCGATCCGCGGCACGAGCTGCGCCACGGACCGCGACGGCGACGTTCCTGCGGTTCAGCCGACGAGCGTGCCGATGCTCTCGTGCTGCTTGCCGAACTCGACGTACTCGTCCTCCAGGATCGCGCGCGGGTTGAACGCGGGGTCGGCGATGATGCCGTGCACCCGGCGGCGCTGCATGCCCATGTTGCCGCCGTCGTAGATGGGCAGGACGGCGGCCTCCCGGAGCAGCTTGCCGAAGCCGTACTTCGTCTCGAGGCTGTTCACGCCCACGATCTGCATGCACTTGTAGACGCAGTCGAACATCAGCTCCGTGACCTGGATCTTGTTCATCGCGCCGACGAGCTCGGCGTGCTGGTCGTGCTTGTCGAGGTAGTCGGCGGCACGCCAGCAGAACGCGCGCGCCATCTCGATCTTCGACGCGACGTCGCCCAGGACGTAGCCCACGTTCTGGAACCCGATGATCGGGCGGAGAGCGCCGGCCGTGTTGCCCTTGGCGAACTCGAGCGCGGTCTCGTACGCCGCACGGGCCATGCCGACGGCGGCGATTGCAGCCACCGGCCCCGACCACGCGAAGTTCCGGTTGATCACCAGGTCGCCGTTTCCGGCCGCACCGGGGAGGAGGTTGGCGACCGGGATGCGCGCGTTGTCGAAGACGATCTCGGCGTTCGAGGCCAGCCGGTGACCGATCTTGTCGAGGTGGCGGTAGGTGACCCCAGGGGTGTCGCGCTCGAGCACCAGCGCGGAGAGCCCCTCCGTGCCGCCCTTCTCGGAGTCGGTGCGCACGATCAGCGTGCCCGCGTTGACCCCTCGCTCGTCCCACCCGGCCGAGGACGGCCAGTACTTGCGGCCGTTGACGACGAAGTCGTCCCCGTCCCCGCACGGCGGTGAGACCGACGCCCGCGGGACGCGGCAGCGGGATGTCGAAGTTGGCGGTGCCGGAGGGGCTGCCCGGCGGCTCGCTCGCCGTCCAACCCCCGAGGTACTCACCCGTCGGGTCGGAGGTGGCCGCCGTCAGGAACCTCTGCTTCTGCTCCTCGTTCCCGTACCAGGCGATGGGCATCAACCCGAGCCCGTTGCACAGCACGGTGCAGGCGAAGCCGGGGTCGACCGCGCAGATCTCCTCCGCGGCGATCACGAGGTCGACGCAGGAGATGCCACCTCCGCCGTACTCCGCGGGCAGCATGCTCATCGCGATGCCCGCGCGGTAGGCCTCGACGTAGGCCGGCTTGGTCATCTGGAACCCGACGAGGGGGTCGGGCTCGGCGTCCGCCGCTGCGACGACCGGGCGCAGGACGTTCTCGGAGAAGTCGCGGACCTCGTACTGCAGCTTCTTCTGCTGGTCGGACATCGTGAAGTTGATGGTCATCTGACGCTCCCGTTGCTCGAAGGGTGGTGGCGACGCGGCCGCTCGATCGGCCGCTGCCAGGAGCGTGGATAAGAAGTATTTCAAATGCTTCTTTGAACGGTGTCACCTGGGTTTCCAGGTTCTCTCGCGGCCCTGCGCCCGGCTACAGGCTCAGCCCGAGGGCGGACACCGGGGCCGGGCACGCGAACGGGCTGGACCGACGCGCGGGCGGCGTGATCTCGTCCACCGTCACGTCGACGGCCCCACCCACGAGCGGGGCGACGGCGCGCCGTACGGCCTTCGTCGTCGTGCCGACCGACGCCTCCCACGCCATCGCGACGTGCACCTCGCAGCCGCTCAGGTGCAGCCGCACCCCGGTCACCAGGCGGTCGGGCAGGTAGGTGACGGCGAGGCCGTCACGACCGGCCCGCAGCCCGACGACGCCGGGCACACCGAGCACCGCCGCGGCGACCTGCTCCGCCAGTGCGACGGGTCTGAGGGCGGGACCGGCCCGACGACGCCGACACCCGGGGGTCGTGGTTCATCGTGCCGCGCGCTCCGCGGTCCGCAGCACTGTTCCGACGTCGTCGTCATGGGACCCCGATCTCTCCGACGTGTGGTGGTCGTCGGAAGACGCACGACCGTCACGCGGATGACGCGAGGAGACCGCTCAGGAGGGAGTGGCGTCCACCACACGTCGCACGCGGGCGGCGTTGGTCACGGGGTTCTTCACGACCTCGAGGAACTCGTCCATGTGCCGCTCGAGCCCCGTGAACTTGTCGAACGGCGCGCCCACGACGAGCTGGAACCCGAGGCCGCGCCAGGCCGCGACGGCACGACCGGCGAACTCGGCGTCCGCCTTCACGAACCCCTCGTCGAGGAACACCGGCGCGAACCGGGGCCGCGAGCGGAGCTCGTCGCCCAGCCGGAAGCGCAGCGCAGCGCCGATGACGAACGCGATGAGCTCCTGCGACTCGCCACCCGACTTCTCGCCGAGGGTCCGGTACCAGGCCTGGTGCGCCCCCGTCCGCGGGTCGTAGCGCTCCGCGGAGACCTCGACGTGCCGTCGTACGTCGAGGAGCGCGTCCCGCAGGCGCGCCTCGGCCGCGCCGGCGCGCGGGTCGTCAGCGGTGCGCAGCTGCGCCATGAACCTCTGGAGGCGCACGAACCGGGCCTCCAGCTGCTCGCCGGCGAGCCGCTCGCCCGTGCCCTGCGAGAGCTCCCGCAGGTCACCGAGGAAGAGGGTGACCGCGGTCGGGGTCAGTCGACGGATCCGGATGCGCAGCCGGTCGGAACCGGCACCGAACGGCAGGCGCCGCAGGATGTCGTTGATCGGTGCGAGCCGGTCCTCGATGTCCTCGATGGCGGCGGCCATGGCGCCGGCGAGCGGCACGAGATCCTGCCCGGACCAGTCGGCCAGCCGCCGGCGCCACTCCTCGCGACGGTCGGCGAGCCCCGTGCGGCGGATCTCCGCGAGGATGTCGGCGTAGTCGCGGTAGCTCGTCAGCGCGGTGCCGCGGTTCGGGTCAGGCCAGCGCTCGGCGTAGAGCGTGAAGATCCGCACCAGCTCGCGCGACGCGGCCGCGATCTGCTCCGACGCCGTGCGCGCCGCCTCGCCGAGGCGGTCACGGAGCCGCGAGCAGTTCTCGGCGAAGCGCTCCAGCGAGCCTTCCACGCCCGGCCCGACAGCGGCGGCGAACTCGGCGTCGAGGCGGGCGGCCTGGTCGTCGGTGAGGTCCGCCGCCTGCTCGACGCGGTCGAGCTCGTCGTGGCAGGCGTCCTCCGCGTCGACGAGGCGGGCGTGCTCCTGCTCGAGCTCGGCGCGCTCGTCGGCCGCGAGCGTGCGCTCGACCTCGGCGGCGCGCATCGCCGCCTCGATCTCGTCGACCTGGCCGGCCAGGGTGCGCAGGTGGGCGTCGGAGCCCAGCACGCGCTCCCGCTGGGCGCTCAGCTCGTCGCAGCGCTCCTGGCTGCTCGCCACGTCGAGGTCGGCGAAGGGGACGTCGGCGATGGTCTGGTACGCCGCGAGCCGCGCCTCGGCGGCCCGCTTGCGGCCCGCGACCTCGGTGCGCTCGCGGTCGAGGCCGTCGAGCTGGTCCTCGATCCGGCCCAGGGCGGCGTCGACGGCCGCGAGGGCCTCGCTGTTGGAGAAGCCGATGATGTCGGCGCCGCCGCTGCGGCCGTGGGAGCCGCGACGGCCCGACCGGGTCTGGCCCGCGAGGGTGACGCGGAAGCCCCCGCCGTCGAGGTCGGCGGCGGACTCGACGCAGAGCGCGTCGCGGGAGGGGTCGGCGAGGTACCAGCGCACCCAGCCCGCGAAGGGCCCGTCCTGGTGGTCGAGCTTGCCGGAGATCCGGTCGGACGACCCCGGCGTCGGCGGGTCCACGTCGAGGTCGGCGCCGACGAACGTGATCCGGCGCGGCAGGTCGAGGTGGTCGATCGCGGCGGAGAAGTCACGCAGCTTCTCGGCCGGCACGAGCAGCTGCCGGGCCGCGCCGCCCAGCACGGTCTCGACGGCGGTGCGCCAGCGCTCCTCGTCGGGCCGCACCTCGACGAGCTCGGCGAGGAACGGCAGCTCGGCGGTCGTCAGGCCCGCGGTCTCGGCGAGCAGGCGGCGGATCTCGTCGAGCTCGCGGGGCACCCGGCCCCGCCGCCCGGCCAGCGAGGCCCGGTCCTTGCGCAGCTCCGCGCGGCGCTCGAGCAGCGGGCCCTGGCGCCGGGCCACGTCGACGACGCCGTCCTCGAGGCGGGCGAGCTCCGCGTCGTACCCCGCCAGGAAGACCCGGCCCTCCGCCTGGGCCGCGGCGTAGGACTCCGCCGAGGTGAGGTCGACGCCGAGCACGGCGGCGCGGGGAGCGAGCCGGTCGCGGCGCTCGGCGAGCTCCTCGGCGCGGGCCTGCTCCTTCTTCAGCTCCGCGCCCAGCAGCTCGAGCGTCTCGCCGCCCGCGCCGCGGTGGGCCTCGCGCGCGGTCGACAGCTCGACCTGGAGGTCGGCGACCTTCCGCGCGATGCTCGCGCGACGTTCGCGGTTGGTCTCGCGGGCCGCCTGGTTGGCGCGCACCGCCTCGGCCAGCAGGCCGGCGTGGCGTCGCAGCTCCCACAGCCGCAGGGGCGAGGGGCCGGGCGACGTGGCGCCGTAGGCGTCGAGCTCGCCGATCCGGTCCTGCGCCGCGACGAGCACGCGGTGGTGGTCCTCGATCGGGGCCAGCAGGTCGGACTTCTGCTGCTCCGTCACCATCGTCTCGTAGGACGCCTCGAGGTCGTCGAAGTGCTCGACAGCGCGGTCGGCCGCGGCGTACGTCGCGGGACGCTCGAGCACCATCTCCTTGTAGAGCTCGTCCACCGAGCGCACCGGCTGCGAGGCCTGGATCCGCGCGAGGAGCCGCAGCGCCTTGTCGCCGTCGCCGTTCGCGCCGATGCCGAGGCGGGCGTGGAGACGGGCGGCGAAGACGGCGTAGGTCTCGTGGCACTGCAGCCGCGGGAACAGCGCCCGCAGCTCGCGCGGCGCGAAGCGGGAGCCGACGGCCTGCTGCAGCTCGGAGAGGTCGAGCTCGCCCTCCACCGTCGCGAGGCGGGTGAGCACGTCGCTCGTGCGGGTGGCGCGACGCGGGACGTAGAAGATGCGGAGCACCGTGAACCGCCGCTGGCGGTCGTCGACGAAGGTCGCGGCGACGGCGCCCCAGGTGTCCTCGTCGGAGCCGCGGAGCGTGACCTGCCGCGACCCGCCGCCGGCGCGGTCCTCGGCCTGGTCGACGACACCGCGGAGGTAGGACAGCGGGCTGCGCTGGCCCGCCGAGCGGGCCCGCCCGGGCGCGACGTCGTTGGAGGCGCCGTTGAGGCGGGTGTCCGACGGCATCATCAGCGTCGTCCACGCGTCGAGCAGCGAGGACTTGCCGACGCCCGAGGCACCGGTGAGCAGCGTGGTCTCGCTGTGCAGCGGCACCACGTGGTGGCCGTTGAAGCCACCCCAGTTGACGAGCTGGAGCGACGTGATCCGCCACTGGGTGCTGCCCTCGGTGGCGCCGTGCATGCCGAACAGGGCCTCGTCGGCGGCCTCCAGGAGGCCCTCGTCGGGCACCTCGGGGGCCGTGTACGCCGCGAGATCGGCCGCGTCGAGCGTGGGGTCCACCTCGAGGGTGGGCTCGAGGGTCGGCTCGAGGGGAGCCTCGGTGGTCTCCGTCGTCTCCTCGGTCACGCCTCGTCCTCGGGGGTCTCGTCGGTCGCGGGCTGCTCGGTCGGTTCGGTCACCGGTTCGGTGGCCTGCTCCTCCAGCCAGGACAGGAGGTCGACGAGCCGCTCCAGCGGGAGCAGCGTCTCGACGGCCGGGCTGATCTCGAACCGCTCGGCCGTGGCCGGCCCCAGGAGCAGGCCGGCCTTGTAGACCGACGCGACCGCGTTGCGGGCCCGGGCCTCGTCGCCGGCGTCGTCGGTCGCGTCGGCCGGGCGCATCGAGAGCAGGTGCTCGACGACCTCGGCGACGTCCACCCAGGAGCGCTCCTCGCCCCGCGCGGAGTCCGTGAAGTGGCGGTTGCGGAGGAAGACGAGCGTGATGGTCTCCTCGCGGTTCCACGCGGTGTCGTGGAGCAGCGTCGGGAAGCGCCCGCCGGCCTCGGGCACGGCCTGGCGCTTGAACGCCACCTCGCGCTCGGTGTCGACGACGAGCTCGAGGAAGAGGTCGTTGAGGCGCGACACGATCGCGCGGGGGTTCTCCATGAGCGCCGCCCACTCGCGGGGGTGGGTGCGGGCCGTGATGAACCGCAGCTTCACGAGCGCGAGCAGGGCGCGGCGCTGCTCGAGCAGCAGGCCGCCCTCGTCGCCGTCGAACAGCGACAGCGAGCTCGTCGCCTTGAGCTCGGGGTTGAGGTCGACGCCGGTGTCGGTGTCGGTCATCGGGCGTCCTCCGGGAGGTCGGGGTCGTCGTCGGGAGGCGTGGTGCGGGTCAGCACCGTCGGCAGGCGCAGCGTGCGGGTCGAGCCGTCGGGGCGCACCGTGACGACGTCGGTGGACCCGGCGCCGTCCACCAGCCCGCGGCGCTCCGCGAGGTGGAGGAGGCCGATGACCTCGACCGGCCGCCGCAGGTGCACCGGCAGGGAGTCGAAGAGCTCGGCGATGGTCGCGGGGCCCGGTAGGAGCATCGGGTCGAGCACCGTGTCGAGGGCGTCACCGAGGTCGGTCAGCGAGGGACCGCCGGCCGCCCGGAGCTCGTCCCACGACACGTCGCCGCCGTCGCTGTCGTCGACGGGCTCCAGCGGCGGCGGCACCCGCTCCTCGCTGGGGTCGAAGAAGCGCTCACGGAGGTGGTCGACGCCCGCCCGCTCGGCGAGGAGCGGGACGCCGGCGGTCGCGCGGGGGCCGGTCGCGGCGTACCAGGTCCCCAGCCGCCCCTCGAGGTGCCGCAGCACCCGCTCGAGCTCGCGGTCGCGGTTGACGTCCCGGGCCTCGATGTTGCTGCGGAGCGTCGCGGTCGCGCGGTTGCGCTGGACGAGCACGCGGTCGAGGCCGGCACGGATGAGCTTGACGGTGTCGCGGAGCTCGCGGCGGTCGGCCTCGGACAGGATCGCGTCGGTGCTGGGGTGCTCGAGCAGGGCGGCGATGTCGGCGCGCAGCTGGCCGAGCAGGTCCTCGTCGCGCAGCAGCGGGAACGCACCCTCGAAAGCCCGTCCCTCGGGGGTCGCGGTGGTCAGCTGGTCGATGCGGGCGAGGTAGTCGTCGACGAGCTCGCCCGCGGGTCGCTCGTCGGCCCGGAACGCGTCGTGGATGTCGTTGCGGATGCGCGCGAACGCCTCCTCGACCCGCGCGAAGTCGCTGGGCAGCGCGCTGACGAGGGAGCGGAGCTCGCCGAAGCCCTCCGCCATGTAGTCCTCGCTCGCGGGCGGCATCTCGCCGCCGTCGACCAGCCGGTCCCGCTCGATGCGGAGCCGGTTGATCTCGTCGTTGAGGAGGGTGACGCGGGTGGTGCGGTCGGGGTTCGCCTCGGAGTTGAAGCGCCGGAACGCCGACACGATGGTCGCCACCCGGTGCTCCGACAGCGTCGCGCGCTCCCGGGCGAGGGACCGGGCCTGCTCGAGCGACTCCTGGGCCGACGAGGTCAGCACGTAGACCTCGCCGTCACCGTCGGCCGCGTTGGCCCGGATGAGCCACTTGCGGCGCATCCAGGTGAGGCACAGCTCCCGCCCGGTGCCGCTGGGCAGGCCCTCGACGCCCGCCATCCGCAGCTCGCCGAGGTAGGTCTCGACCTGGTGGTGCAGGCGGCTCGTCGGCACGGGCTGGTTGTCGCGGCCGAAGGCCAGCCGGAAGATCGTCAGCACGAGCGGTGCGTGCTGCTGGTGCAGCAGGCGGAGCGTCGGCTGCTCGAACGCCTCGCGCATGCGCGCGAGCTCGTCGGCGACGTCGCTCATCGCAGTCCTCCCACCCGTGTCGTGACCGGGTGAGGATGCCACGGCGGGCGGCGACCGGCTCAGTCGAGCCCCCAGGAGGAGACGTGGGTCGGCGTCAGGCGGATGGCGGCGACGTCCGCGTCGTACCGCGCCGGTCCGCGCAGCGTCACCCCCCACGGACGCCAGCCGGGGCCGTCCCCCACCCCGTCGATGACGGCGGCCGCCCACGGGTGGGCGGCGACGTTGCGCACCCGCACCGTCCCGGCGAGCGACCGGCCCGTCAGCAGCAAGTCGCCGGTGGCGGGGTCGTGCTTCCAGACGGTGGGTACGACGTGGGGCAGGCCGTCGGCGTCCACGGTGGCCATCCGGGCCAGGCCGGTGGGGCGGGACAGGACACGCAGCTCGGCGTCGTTCGGCTCGCGGCGGGGCATGGCCACGATCAGACGACCTCGACCGCGGTTGAGGTCAAGCGGGCGCTGCGAAGTCCACCCTTGGCGGCTCACACGTCACTGAGGTCGAGCCACTCCTCGATGATGACGGGCAGCCGGGTGACGACCTCGCGACCAAACAGCACCTCGTCGACGAGACCCATGTGAAGCATGTCAACTATTCGGCATAGGTACGACCGTCCCATGCCCCACCAGGTGTAGTGGCTGTCGACGATGAGGTAGTGCTTGACCTTGATGCCCTCGTGCTCGCGTAGCTCCTTCAGCTCCAGACCGTCCAGCATCGTCTCGTAGACGCCGTCCGCGACTCGACTGCCGAATGTAGTCGTGTGGTAGTATTCCTTTATTTCCCACACAGCAATCGGGTTCACGACCGCCGGATAGGCGCCGTCGACCCGGCGCGCGAGCGTTCGGACAGGCAGCCCGTCTCGTGTGACCGTGGTGAGCTGCCGGGGGTCGTAGTCGCAGTCGTCGCCGATGTGGGACTCCAAGATCATGTTGACCATGCCCGTCAGCAGCGCTGGCCCGGATTTGTCACCTCTCTGCTTGTTCATCGCGAAGGGGCGCCGAGGACGTAAGTCGTCTCGGAGCTCGTCGAACAGTGCGCGTGCTTCCTTCACGTCCATCAGGTTTGGCTCAGCGGTCTCCTCAAGGACTGCGGCGCGGTACGGGAAGTACTCCATCAGAGTCCTGCCCAATTCCGTCGCTCGCCCAGTCCGGGGGAACAGGTGCTCGCTGGACAGCCCGAGGTGGCGGTACAGCGTGACTATCTCATCAGCGGTCGGAACCTTGATCTGACTTGTCTGTCCCGGCCGAGCACGAACGGTGTAGCCGAGGCCTTGGCTGATGGTGCGAACGTTGGCCCAGAAGGCCTGAGGCAATTCGAGGAAGTAGTCGTCCGGTTGCATTCAGCGACCGTCTCACGGAGTTGCCGACCCCGTCGTGCTTTCGTGGCGACCGACCCGAGCCAGTGCGCCGGAGCTGTCGGTGGTGGCGGATAACGTTCGTCCCATGACCGCTGCAGCCACCGTGTACGACCTGGATGCGCGCCGACCCGTGCTGCCATTCAAGACCCAGTTGCTTAAGTGGATTGGCAACAAGCAGCGGTTCGCGCACGAGATCGCCGGCTACCTGCCGCCCCTTGATGGTGGCACGTACTGGGAACCATTCTTGGGCAGCGCAGCGGTGCTCGGCACGCTGCAGCCTGGCCGGGCGGTCGGGTCCGACGGCTTCTTGCCGTTGATCGGAATCTGGCAGATGTTGCACGACGACGTCGGCACGCTCCTCGACTGGTACACGGAGCGGTGGGAGCGCTACGACGCCGCGGCGGACCGGCGCGAGGCCTACGAGGAGATTAAGGCGTCCTACAACGCTGGTCCGAACCCGGCAGACCTGCTCTTCCTGAGCCGCTCCTGCTACGGCGGCGTGGTCCGCTTTCGTGCTGCGGACGGATACATGTCGACACCGATGGGCGTCCACAAGCCGGTGAACCCAGACTCGTTCACCAAGCGCGCGAAGCTCTGGCGCGAGCGCACTGCAGGTGCCACATTCGAGCACTTGGACTACCGCGAAGCATTCGCTCGGATGCAGCCGGGCGACGCGGTCTACTGCGATCCGCCCTACACGCACACGCAGACTATTCTCTATGGCGCACAGCGATTCGACCTCCAAGATCTGTTTGCCTGCATTGCCGACGCCAAGCAGCGGGACGTAAAGGTGGCCCTGAGCATCGACGGTAGCAAGGTCACCAACAGTGACGAACTGCTTCACGTCGGGATTCCGGACGGGGTTTTTGAGCGAGAGGTGCTGGTCAACGTCGGGCGTTCGATGTTGAAGCGGTTCCAGATGGAGGGACGGTCGCTCGAGTCTCACGTGGTGACCGACAGGCTCCTGTTGACGTACTGACGTGGTTTGCGTGCCGCGGGCCGACGCCCCCCGACGTCGACCCGCGGCACGGATCAGGGTCCTGCGCGCCTCGCGGCGCGGAGGGTCAGCCGGCGCTCACCAGCCGCCATGGCGAGCTGCGGCGGGTGCTCGGCTCCTTGTCGCGCGAGGGTCGGGTGGCCTCCCAGAGCCGGCCGTCGTGCACCACCCGGTCGCCCCGGTGGTAGCGCTGCTCGGCGCTCCAGTCGGGGGCCCCGGGCACGCCGTTGACGGTCTCGGTGCTCTCCGCGAGGGCCTGCGTGGCGTGGCCGATGGCCGGCGCCATGATGTCGAGGGCCTCCTGCGACACGTTCGTGATGTCGTCGGCCGGCGTGTGGTAGTTCGGGTCGAGCAGCTCGCCCGCCGTGCCGCCGAACGTCGCCGCGTCCTCCTCGGTCTTCACCTCGTCGGCGCCGGTGAAGAGGCCGGAGGCGGGGATGCCGTTGGTGATGAAGGCCTGGTAGTCGCTGCGGCCGGAGAACTCCGAGTCCACCCAGGGCTGGTCGACCGCGTCGAAGTAATCGGTGAAGACCGCCTCGGTCGCGATCGAGCCCTCGGGCACCTCGACGGGGGCCTCGTAGGTCGACTCGTCCGCGTCGTACACCCCGATCGTGTAGTTCGGCGAGCCCACCATGTCGAAGTTCAGGTAGGTCGCGACCGCCTCCAGCCCGGCGGGGTCGTTCGTCGCCAGGTCGTCGACGTAGTGCGCGGAGCCGAGCAGCCCGATCTCCTCCGCACCCCACCAGGCGAAGCGCACCTTGTTGTTGAGCGGGCCGGCCTCGGCCAGCTGCACGGCCGTCTCGAGGATCGCCGCCGACCCGGAACCGTTGTCGTTGATGCCCGGACCCTCCGGCACGCCGTCGAGGTGCGCGCCGACCATGACGACGTTGGAGTCGCGGCCGGTCGACGTCTCGGCCAGCACGTTGAAGGTCTCGATGGTCTCGACCGACGCCTGGAGGTCGAAGGTGGCGGTGAGCGGGCCGGCGGCGATCGCCTCGCGCAGGGCCGCACCCTCGGCCTGCGTGATGCCGACCGCGGGCGCCGACCCCTCGAGGGTCCCGCCGAGCGTGCCGTTGAGGGCACCGTCGGTGTTGTTCGCGACGACCAGGCCGGCCGCGCCCGCCTCGCCGGCCGCCGCCGCCTTCTGCCCGAAGGAGCAGGTGCCGCGGTCCACGAGCACGACGTCGCCGGTGACGTCACCCCCCGCGTACGCCGCCGCGTCGCAGCCCAGCGGATCGGCCGCCGGCGTGGTCACGGGGGCGGTGACGCCGCCGGCGGGCGTCGAGGAGGAGTACGACATGGCGACGGGCTCGAGCGCGACGCCCGGGACCTCGAGGACGAGGGTGTCGACCTCGTAGGTCTCCACGTCGAAGTACTGGCGCTCCGGGGCGTACCCGGCCGCGGTCAGCACCTCCTCGACGTAGGCGGCGCCGGCTTCGTAGCCCGGCGTGCCCACGGCGCGGTTGCCGCCGTTCGCCTCGGCGATGGCCTGGAGCTGCTCGAGGTGGTCGTGCACCGCGGCGCCCGTGACCGTCTCGGCCAAGTCGGGGGTGTCGTGGCCGTGGCCCGGTCCGTGCCCCGGTCCGTGGCCGTGGCCCGGTCCGTGGCCGTGCCCTGGTCCCCGTCCGGGTCCGCGGTCCTCGTCGCCGGGTCCGGCGGCAGCAGGACCGGTGGCGGCCGCCACGGCGAGACCGGTGACGACGGCGGTCACGGTCCCCATCACCGGACGCCTGGTGCGTCCGGACAGCATCGAGCTCGTCCTCACGTGTACCTCCCGATCGAGCACCCCGAGTGCCCTCGTTCGTCCGCGCGGCGCACCCCGATGCGCGCCGAGCCGGTGTGAGGACCCGCACGCTACGTGCTCCGGCGCCCGCTGGGAACCGTGCGGCGTCTCACGTCAGCGACGGCGGGGCGGGCTCGCGCACGGCACGCAGGTGGTGGCCGAGGGGCGCACCGCGAGCCGCGCGGGGTCGATGGGCCGGCCGCAGACGACGCACACGCCGTACGCGCCACGGGCCACCCGGTCGAGGGCGGCGTCGATCTCCCGCAGCCGCTCGGCGCCCTCGCGCAGCAGCGTCTCGACCTGCGCGCGCTCGAAGGCGATGGTGGCGCCCTCGGGGTCGTGCTCGTCGTCGGCGTTGCTGTCCCGGCTCGCGGCGACGAAGGCCGCGTGCTCCTCCCGCAGGCGCGCGAGCCGCGCCAGCGTGGCGGCGCGCTCGGTGCGGAGCGCGCCGGCGTCCTCGGGGTCGGTCACCCGTTCGAGCCTGCCACGCGCGGGCCCGACGGCCTAGGGTCGAGAGGGTGACCCCGGATCCCACCCGCGCCCGCGTGTTCGGCTCGTTCGCCGAGGACTACGACCGCTACCGGCCCGACTACCCGGCGGAGGCCCTCGAGTGGGTGCTCGGCGAGGGGGTCGACGAGGACAACGGCGAGGAGCCCCGCCGCGTCGCCGACGTGGGGGCCGGCACCGGCAAGCTCACCGCCGCGCTGGCGGCCCGCCGCCTCGACGTGGTGGCGATCGACCCGGACGAGGCCATGCTCGCGCAGCTCGCGGAGCGGGTCCCGAGCGTCGAGCGGCACGTCGGGCGCGCCGAGGAGCTGCCCCTGGAGGACGACTCCGTCGACATGGTGCTGCTCGGCCAGGCCTGGCACTGGGTGGAGCTCGAACCCGCCGTCGCGGAGGTACGCCGCGTGCTCCGTCCCGGCGGCAGCCTCGCGCTGCTCTGGAACACGGTCGAGGACGACCAGGGCGGCTGGGTCGCCGAGATCGAGTCGCTCGACCCGGCCCCACCGCGCACGGCGGACTGGAGCCCCGACGACGTCGGTCTGCCCGAGGGGGAGTCCGAGCTCGCCGCGATCCGGTGGACCTGGTGGGTCAACGTCGACCAGGTCGTCAGCAACCTCGCGACCCACTCGGGTATCGCCACCCTGCCCGACGACGAGCGCGAGGCGCTGCTCGACCGCGCCCGCGGCATCGTCGAGCGCGCGGTCGAGGAGCAGGACCGCGGCGACGGCATGATCGCCTGGCCCCACACCTGCCTGTGCGTGCGCTGGACGCCCCGGGACTGACGCGGGGACTGACGCTGACCGGACGCTGACCGGACGCTGACCGGACGCTGACCGGACGCGGACCGGGTCGGCCCGGGCGGCGCGCTCAGGCTCGGGCGCGCACGACCACGGCGCCGCCGAACGCGCGGCGCACCAGCGGGAGGGCCGCCAGCAGCAGCACGGCCGGCAGCGCGAAGGCGATGCCGAGGCCCCGTCCCTCGCCGACGACGCCGAGCGAGGCGGCGCCGAGCACCACGCCCGCGTAGTTGAAGAGGTTGACCCGCGCCACGACCTCGTCGCTGCGCCCGGGCGCGAGCTCGCCCGCCGCGCCGAAGGCGAGCGGGACCAGCGTGCCCGTCGCGACGCCGGCCAGGGCGAAGCCCGCCACCGCGCCCGGCACCCCGGGGACGACCGCGACGAGGCCGCACCCGACGGCGCCGACCACGATCCCCGCCAGCGCGACGGGCGCCCGGCCCGACCGGCGCACGAGCACGTCGGTCACCAGCCGGGTGGTCAGCACGGTGCCCTGGTAGACGGCGTAGCCCAGCGGCGCCAGCGCCGCGTCCGCCACGAGCCCGTCGAGGTAGACCGTGCTCCACGTCGAGACCGCCGCGTCGACGGCGAACGCGACGAGCACGAGGGCGCCGACGAGCCGGATGCCCCGCCCGGGCAGCGGCCCCCGGCCCTCGCTGCCGGGCTCGCGGGCGGCGCGGGCGTGGTCGAACAGGCGCACACCGACGAGCGCGACGACGGCGAGCAGACCCGCGGCCACCACCATGCCGGTCGTGCCGGACAGGTCCGTCGTCGCGACCCCCGCCGTCGTGAGGGCCCCGACCGCCGCCGCCGCCGTGTACGCCGCGTAGCAGCGTCCGAGCAGCGGTCGGCCCCGACGCCGCTCGGCGAGCACGCCCTGCATGTTGCTGGCCGCGTCGACGGCGCCCAGCCCCGCGCCGTACACCGCCGTCGCCGTCATGAAGAGCCCCAGCGAGCCGGCCGTCGCCGCGACGGTGAGCGCGGCGGCCTGCACGAGCAGGCCGCCGGCGAGCGCCTGGCGGCTGCCCCACCGCACGGCGACGAGGTCGGCGAGCACCGAGCCGACCGCGGCGGCGACGCACACGCCGAGCAGCAGGCCCGAGACGAACGCGTCGCCGAACGCGAACCGGTCCTTGAGGGCGGGCAGTGCCGTGACGACCGCGGCGTACCCGAACCCCTGGGCGGCGAACGCCGCTGCCACGACCGGGGCGGAGCCAGGGCGCGTCATGCACGCATGATGGACCCATGACGCCCCCCAGCATCGGAGAACTGCGCAGCCGACCGGCGCTCGAGCACCTCGACCTCGTCGCGGCCCCCGTCGCGGCGGCGCTCCAGGCGTGGGCCGCGGCCGACCCGGTCACCGCGGGGGCCGTCGGCGTGGTCGAGATCGACCCGGACCTGGCCGACACGGCGGCGCTCACGGAGGCCTATCCCGAGCTGCTCCCCACGATGTCCTTCAACTGCGTGCTCGTCGCCGGACGGCGCGACGGGGAGGAGCGGGTGGCCGCCTGCGTCGTGCGCGCCGACACCCGTGCCGACGTGAACGGCCTGGTCAAGCGATCCCTCGACGTGCGGAAGTGCTCGTTCCTGCCGATGGAGCGGGCAACGGAGGAGTCCGGCATGGAGTTCGGCGGCATCACCCCGGTGGGGCTGCCGGACGCCTGGCGGGTGCTCGTCGACGAGCGGGCCCGCACGGCGCCCGTCGCCGTCATCGGCTCGGGGCTGCGTCGCTCGAAGCTGCTGCTCCCCGGCTCCTCGCTCGTCGCGGTCCCGGGCGTCGAGGTCGTCGCCGACCTCGGTCGCTGAGCTCACCCCGGGTCGTGGTGCCAGCCCTGCGGAAATCGGGGGCCTCACACCACGACCCGGGACGAGGAGGGGTCGAGCGGGTCAGGCGCCGGGCTGCGCCACCTCGAGGACGGACAGCTGGATGCCGTTGGAGTACGTCGCGTGCTCGACCAGCGTGAGCGCGACCTTGTCCGCGTCATCGGCGAAGAGCCGCTTGCCGCTGCCGAGCACGAGCGGGAACGTCAGCAGGTGGAGCCGGTCGACGAGGCCGGCGGCCAGCAGGCCCTGCGCGAGGGTGGCACTGCCGTGCACGTGGATCTCGCCGCCCTCGGTCTCCTTCAACGCCGCCACGTCGTCGAGGCCGCGGAGCACCTCCGTGCCCGTCCACTCCGGGTCCTGCAGGGTGGAGGACACGACGTACTTCGGCATCGCGTTGTAGGCCGCGAACTCCTCCATCGACGGCCACACCGGCGCGAACTCGTCGTAGCTGCGGCGCCCCAGCAGCAGCGCCGTCGCCGTCTCCATCTCGCGGCCCTTGATCTCGTAGGCCTCCTCGACGAACGGGACGTCCTCGAAGGTCCAGCCCGCGTGCGGGTGGTCGCCGCCCCCGGGGGAGTCGACGACGCCGTCGAGGGTGACGAACTCGGTGACGACGATGGGGCGCACGGCTTCCTCCTGGGCTCGCCCGCCGGGGGTGGGGCGGTGGGTACGGCGAGTCTGACCCCCCACGGACCCGGAAGTCATCGGGGGCTGCCGGGGGCGTCGGGAGCGTCGTACGGTGACCGGGTGCTCGAGCTGACGTTCTCCGGCGAGGTCGTCCACTGGCGCGGGCCCGCGCCGTTCCACTTCGTGGTGGTGCCGCCCGACGAGACCGACGAGATCCACGCGGTGGCGGGGGCGGTCACCTACGGCTGGGGGATGATCCCCGCGACCGTGACCGTGGGCGGCACGAGCATGACGACCGCGATCTTCCCGCGGGACGGCGGCTACATGGTGCCCCTCAAGGTGGCGTTGCGGCGCGCCGAGGAGGTCGAGCTCGGTGACGTCGTCACCGTGACGGTGGAGATCGCCGTCCCCTGAGCGCGGGGCTCGCTGGTCAGCGCGTGACGGGGCGGGCGTCGGCGGCCGACGCGGCGGAGCCGCCCTCCACCTCGACGAGCGCGGAGGCGCAGGCGGCGTGGAGCACGACGAGGAGCTCGGTGTAGGTCTGCTCGCCCTGCGGGCCGGCCTTGAGGTAGGCCGCGCGGGCCCGGTTGAGCTGGAGCCGCAGCACGGCCGACTGGCCCGGGTCCTTCGCCTCCAACCGGCGCAGGGCGCGGTCGAGCGCGACGTACTCCCGCACGGCGTCGGTCCCGTCCTGCGTGCGCTCCCCGGCGGTGTGCATCTGCTCCCCTCGCTCTCTGCTCCAGAAGAAAGAAAAACCGGAGCGCCCACGCGCTCCGCCGCGACGATGGTGCCACAGTTCCGCGCCGAATTCAGGGTCGTCCCGGCAGGCTGTGGACGGACCTCCGGCGCCACGGTGAACGGTGGATGACGCGGGGGTGAGGGCGGGGTCGTCGGCGGGCGCGGTTGCGGTCGCGAGCCGCGGGTCGGCGTACGCTGGTTGAGCGCTCAACGACCCCACGGAGGACCCCATGACCGTCCAGCTCGGCCTCGACACGTTCGGCGACGTCAGCTCCGACGCCAGCGGGGCCCCGGTGCCCCACGGCCAGGTGATCCGCGACCTCGTCGAGCAGGCCGTGCTGGCCGACGGGATCGGCATCGACGCGATCGGCATCGGTGAGCACCACCGCGACGACTACGCGGTCTCGGCGCCGGACATCGTGCTCGCCGCGGTCGCGGCCCGCACGGAGCGGATCCTCCTCGGGACCGCCGTGACCGTGCTGAGCAGCGACGACCCGGTGCGGGTCTACGAGCGCTTCGCCACCCTCGACGCGCTCGCCCCCGGGCGGGCGGAGGTCACGATGGGCCGCGGATCGTTCACCGAGTCGTTCCCCTTGTTCGGCCTCGACCTCGGCGACTACGAGCGGCTCTTCGAGGAGAAGCTCGACCTCTGGGCGGCGCTCCAGGGCGAGGGCGAGGTCTCCTGGGAGGGCTCGGTGCGCGGCCCGCTGCGGGGGGCGCGCGTGTTCCCGACGACGGCCGCCGGCCGCATCCCGACGTGGGTCGGCGTCGGTGGCTCGCCGGAGTCGGTGGTGCGGGCCGCCAGCTACCGCTTCCCGATGATGCTGGCGATCATCGGCGGTGAGCCGGCTCGCTTCGCGCCGTACGTCGAGCTCTACCACCGCGCGCTCCGCGAGCTGCACCCCGAGCAGGCCGACGAGCGGCTGCCGGTGGGCGTGCACTCGCCGGGCTTCGTCGCCGACACCGACGAGGAGGCGCGCGAGCTGCTGTTCCCGCACTTCAAGGCCAACCGCGAACCGCATCGGCCGCGAGCGCGGCTGGGGCCCGGCGACGCGGGCGCAGTTCGACGCCGAGGCCGACGCGGGCTCGCTCTACGTCGGGTCGCCCGAGACCGTCGCGCAGAAGATCGCGGCGACCGTGCGCACGTTGGGGATCGACCGGTTCGACCTCAAGTACTCCAACGGCCCCCAACCGCACGCCCAGCTCATGCGGTGCATCGAGCTCTACGGCACCCAGGTCGCGCCCCGCGTGCGGGAGCTGCTGGCGGACTGAGGGTCCTGCGCCCGGGGGCTCGAGCCTCGGCGCGGAAAGGGTCACGGACGACAGCCGATCCGGCCTCCGGGCTGGCGTTCGTGCCCCTTTCCGTACGGCGCTCTTCATGCCGCTCGCGGCGGCATGCGCCGCGGGGCCCAGCGCTGGCGCAGCCACGCGGTGCCGGCGGCGGTCTGGGTGCTCTCCCGCAGCAGGGCCCGCCAGGGCCGCAACCGCGCCGGGTCGTGGTCGCGCCCCGCCGCACGGTCGAGGTCGCGCGCCAGCGTGCCCACCTGTCCAAGCAGGTCGTGGCGCGTCACCGCGATCCGTGACCAGTCGACGGCGCCCAGACGCCGGTCACGGCGGAGGTCGTCGCGCTGCGCGTCCGCCTCCCGGTGGGTGGCGCCGTCGTACTCGACGAGGGTCCGGGTCCCCCGGGGCACACGTCACCGCGGGCGACGAGCCGGCCGTCGGCGTCCCGGACCTCGTGCTGGGCCTCGACCTCGAGACCGAGCACCAGGCACAGCGCACCGAGGACGACCTCCATGGCCGACTCGGCGCCGTCGAGCACCAGGCCCAGCGCAGCCCGCAGGCGCGGACCGCCTCGGGCATCGGGGACGTGTGCAGCCTGTTCCACCGCCGTACGGGGCACCCCGGCGTGGAGTGCTCCCGCGACGACCATCGCCAGGTCGAGCGTGCCGAGCAGGCGCCCGCAGTCGAGCAGCGTCCGCGCGGCCGACGAGAGGCGGAGACCGGACACGGTCTCGATCGGTGTGGGGCCGGCCGTCCGAGCGACGCGCAGCTCCGGGCGACGCACCCGGCCGCTGCCCCGCGGCGTGCTGGCGAAGACGGGGACGTCGTCGGGGAGCAACGGCAGCCACCACCCGCGGGCTCCGGCGGCCGTCAGCCCGGTCAGGACCGCCGACGGTGGCAGCACCTGCTGTACGGCAAGCAGGTCGAGGTCAGGCGCCCCGGCGGGTGGTGCGACCTGCCGGTGGGCGCCGTGCACGACCCGGGTCCAGCCCGCTCGACGCACCCGGCCCAGCTCGACCAGGTCGGCGTGGTCGGTCTCGTCGGTGTGGTCGGGGCGCGCGGCCCCATCGGCGGTGCTCACCCGTTCACGATGGCCTCGTCCTGACGGGGCTCGGGGCGTCGTCGTCCGACCTGGGGACGATCGCAGCCCGTCGCGAGCCTGGGGACACCCAGCGGGCCGTCCGGACAGGGGCACGAACGCCACGCCAGATGCCGGATCGGCTGTCGTCCGTGACCCTTTCCGCCGCGGGCTCGACCCAGCGGTGGGTTCGGATCAGCCGCCCGGCGTCAGGCCGGGGGCTCCTGCCCGTTGGGCGACGCGTCGCCCTCGGCCTGCTCCTTCGCGTGCTCGGCCAGCGCCGCGTCGAGGTCGAGGTCGCGCAGGCCGGTGATCAGCTGCTCGAGGGCCGCGGGCGGCAGGGCGCCGGCCTCGCGGTAGACGAGCGTGCCCTTCTTGAACGCCATCAGCGTCGGGATCGACGTGATCTGGGCGGCGCCGGCCAGCTGCTGCTCCGTCTCGGTGTCGACCTTGGCGAAGACGACGTCGCCGTGCGACTCCGACGCCCTCTCGAAGACGGGCGCGAAGGCCTTGCACGGGCCGCACCACTCCGCCCAGAAGTCGACGATCACCAGCTCGTTGTCGGTGATCGTGCGCTCGAAGTCGGTGGATCCGATGTTGACCGTGCTCATGGCCGCTCCTTCGTCGTCGGGCCTGTCCCCACCTCCAACGAGGCCGGGCGGACGGGTGTTCCCCGCTCCCGCTAGCGTCTCCCCCTCGCCCAGCCCGATCCCCAGCCCGACCCCCAGCCAGCACGAGGAGCCCGATGCCGCCCCGCCCGCGCCGTACCGCCACCCGCACCCGTCCCCGGCCCGCCGACATGGTCGCGCCGCCCGGAGCGGTCGAGGTGTTCACCGATGGGGCGTGCTCCGGCAACCCCGGCCCCGGCGGGTGGGCGTGGGCGATCGACGAGGAGCGGTACGCCGCGGGCGGTGAGGCCGCGTCGACCAACCAGCGCATGGAGGTGCGGGCGGCCTACGAAGCGGTCCTGGCCAACCCGGGACCGCTGGTGGTGGTGAGCGACTCGACGTACGTCGTCAACTGCTTCCGCGACCGCTGGTGGGCGGGGTGGCTGCAGCGCGGCTGGACCAACAGCGCGCGGCAGCCGGTGGCGAACCGCGACCTGTGGGAGCCGCTCGTCGCGGAGGTCAACGCCCGCGGCGACGTGGCCTTCCGCTGGGTGAAGGGCCACTCGGGCAACCGGATGAACGACCTCGTCGACCGGCTCGCGGTGCAGGCGGCCAAGGAGGTCTGACCGCGGGCGGAAACCGGGGTGCGACGGCGCGGAGCCGACTGCGACACTGACGCCCATGCGGCCCATCGTGCAGAGCAAGAAGCTTCAGAACGTGCGCTACGACGTGCGAGGTCCGATCCTCGTCGAGGCGCAGCGGCTCGAGGCGGAGGGCCACCGCATCCTCAAGCTCAACATCGGCAACCCGGCGCCGTTCGGGTTCGAGGCGCCCCAGTCGATCGTCGCCGACATGGTGACGCACCTGCCGGACGCGCAGGGCTACTCCGACTCGCGCGGCATCTACTCGGCGCGCACGGCGGTGGCGCAGTACTACCAGTCGCGGGGCCTCACGGACACCTCCGTCGACGACGTCTTCATCGGCAACGGCGTCTCCGAGATGATCTCGCTGGTGCTGCAGGCGTTCCTCGACGACGGCAACGAGGTGCTCGTCCCGGCGCCGGACTACCCGCTCTGGACGGGGGCCGTGACGCTCTGCGGCGGCACGCCGGTGCACTACCGCTGCGACGAGGAGAACGGGTGGAACCCCGACCTCGCCGACATCGAGGCCAAGATCACGCCGAACACCCAGGCCCTCGTGATCATCAACCCGAACAACCCGACGGGCGCGGTCTACAGCGAGGAGACCGTCAAGGGCCTCGTCGACATCGCCCGGCGCCACGACCTCGTGCTGATGAGCGACGAGATCTACGAGAAGATCCTCTTCGACGACGCGGTCCACCACCACACGGCGACGTACGCCGGCGACGACGTCCTCTGCCTCACCTTCTCCGGCCTGTCGAAGGCCTACCGGGTCTGCGGCTACCGCGCCGGCTGGGTGATGATCTCGGGCCCGAAGCACCTGGCGGAGGACTTCCTTGAGGGCCTGACCCTGCTGTCCAACATGCGCATGTGCGCGAACGTGCCGGCGCAGCACGCGATCCAGACGGCGCTGGGCGGCTACCAGTCGATCAGCGAGTACATCGGGCCCGGCGGCCGGTTCTACGAGCAGTCGAAGACCGCGTGGCGCCTGCTCAACGAGATCGAGGGCGTCAGCTGCGTGGAGCCGATGGGTGCGCTCTACTGCTTCCCGAAGCTCGACACGGAGATGTTCGGGATCACCGACGACCAGGAGTTCGTCATCGACCTGCTCCGGGCGAAGAAGCTGCTCGTCACCCACGGCACGGGCTTCAACTGGTTCGAGCCCGACCACTTCCGCCTCGTGACGCTGCCCGACGTCGACATGCTGACCGAGGCCATCGAGCGGATCGCCGACTTCCTCGCCACGCTGCGCCGCTGACCCCTCGGTCCCACCCGGGCCGGCCCCCTCTCCGGGGTAGTCCCTGACGTTCCGCACACGACACGCCGACGATCGCCGGCGACACGGTGCGAAACGTCAGGGACTACGACGGCGGTGGGAGCTCAGCCGGCGATCCCCGCCACGACGCGGGTGGCCTGCTCGATGGCGCGCTTCGCGTCGAGCTCCGCCGCGACGTCGGCCCCACCGACGAGGTGCACCGCGGCGCTGCCGCCCGGGTACGCCGCAGCGCCGTCCAGCGCGTCGTACACGTCCCGCACGGACTCCTGCCCGGCGCACACGACGACGTGGTCCACGGCATACAGCCGCTGCTCCCCGTCGACCGTCACCCACAGGCCGTCGTCGTCGATGCGGTCGTAGGTCACGCCGGAGACCTGCACGACGCCCGACTGCTTGAGCACGGCCCGGTGGGCCCAGCCGGAGGTCTTGCCCAGGCCCACGCCGATGGGCGTGGTCTTGCGCTGCAACAGGTAGACCTCGCGCACGACGGCGCGCGGCTTGGGCTCCGTCAGCCCGCCGCGGTCGAGGGCGGGGTCGCCGACGCCCCAGTGCGACTTCCACGTCGCGACGTCGTCGATGGACTCGGCCGGGTCGTGGGTGAGGAAGTGGGCGACGTCGACACCGATGCCGCCGGCACCGATGACGGCGACGCGCTGGCCGCAGGTGACGCGGCGGGCGAGCACGTCGGCGTACGAGACGGCCTTCGGGTGGTCCATCCCCGGGATGGCGGGCACCCGCGGCTCGACGCCGCTCGCGACGACGACCTCGTCGAAGCCCGCCAGGTCGTCGGGGGTCGCCGTGGTGCCGAGGCGCACGTCGACGCCGAGCACCTCGAGCCGGCGCGTGTAGTAGCGCAGCGTCTCCGCGAACTCCTCCTTGCCGGGGATCTGCATCGCGAGCTGGAACTGCCCACCGAGGTGGGGGTTGCGCTCGAAGAGGGTGACGGCGAAGCCGCGCTCCGCGGCCGACACGGCGGCCGCCAGACCGGCGGGTCCGGCGCCGACGATGGCGACGGTGCGGCGGGTCCGCGTGGGGCTGAGCACCAGCGTCGTCTCGCGGCACGCCCGCGGGTTGACGAGGCACGACGACAACTTGTTGCTGAAGATGTGGTCGAGGCAGGCCTGGTTGCAGGCGATGCACGTGTTGATCTCGTCGGCCCGCCCGGCGGCCGCCTTGGCGACGAGCGCGGCATCGGCGAGGAACGGTCGCGCCAGCGAGACGAGGTCGGCCTCCCCGGCGGCGAGGATGTCCTCGGCCACCTCCGGGGTGTTGATGCGGTTCGACGCGCACACCGGGGTGGCGATGCCGGACGCCCGCAGCGCGGCCCGGAGCCGGGCGGTGGAGTCGCGCCACGCGGCGCGTGGGACCTGCGTGATGATCGTCGGCACCCGGGCCTCGTGCCAGCCGATGCCCGTGTTGAAGACGTCGACGCCGGCCTCGACGAGCGCGTGGGCCAGCTCGACGGTCTCCTCCCACGTCTGCCCGTCCTCGACGAGGTCGAGGAGCGAGATGCGGTAGTCGAGCAGGAAGTCGTCGCCGACGAGCTCCCGGGTGCGGCGCACGACCTCGATCGGGAAGCGCATCCGCTTCGCGGCGCTGCCGCCCCAGCGGTCGGTGCGGTCGTTGGTGCGCGCGGCGAGGAACTGGTTGATGAGGTAGCCCTCGGAGCCCATCACCTCGACGCCGTCGTACCCCGCCCGCTGCGCCAGCCGCGCCGCCCGCGCGAAGTCGCTCGCCGTGCGGTCGACCGCCTTCGTGCTGAGCGCGGTGGGCCGGAACGGCGTGATGGGGCTCTGGCGGCGCGACGCGCCGACGTTGAGCGGGTGGTAGCCGTAGCGGCCGGCGTGCACCAGCTGCAGCACGATCTTCGCGTCGTGCTCGTGCACCGCGTCGGTCACCTGCACGTGGCGCGCGGCCTGCAGCCGGCTCGTCATCTCCGAGCCCACCGGCTTCAGCCAGCCTCGCTTGTTGGGCGCGTAGCCGCCGGTCACGATCAGCCCGACCCCGCCGGCGGCGCGCTCGGCGAAGTAGGCCGCCAGCTTGCCGATGTTCCAGAACCCGTCCTCGAGCCCGGTGTGCATGGACCCCATGACGCTGCGGTTGCGCAGCGTGACGCTGCCGCGCCCGTGCGCCGTGGGGACGGTGAGCGGGCTGAGGAAGGTGGGGTACGCCGTGGGTGCGGTCATCGGGACTCCTCGCGGTCGGTCTCGGGATGGGGATCAGGGGTGCTCGGCGCCCCGTGCGCCGTCAGGTACTCGTCGAGCCACGTGACCCAGAACCGCTCCATGAGCAGCCCTCCGCGGAGCACGAGCCAGCGGTCGAGGGCGGGCCCGGCGAGGGCGTCCGGGTCGGGGAACTGCTCGGCCGCCATGGCCTCGAAGGTGCGGAGCCGCGCCCGGTGCTCCTCCCGCCGGACGGCGAGGTGGGCGAGCACGGCCGCACGGTCGCCGTACGCCGCGCCGCGCATCTTCACCGCCACCTCGTCGCGCAGCGGTCCGGGCGAGGTCGGCGTCGCCAGCCACTCGGCGAGCACCTTCGCGCCGACGGGGGAGACGGCGTAGACCTTCTTGTCGGGCCGCCCGGTCTGGGTGACCGTCTCGACGTCGACCCAGCCGTCGTCGGCCATGCGACCCAGCGTCCGGTAGATCTGCTGGTGGCTGGCCTGCCAGAAGTTGCCGAGGGTGCGCTCGAAGCGCTGGGTGAGCTCGAGGCCCGAGCCGCCGCGCTCGCGCAGCGCCACGAGGAGCACGTGTTCGAGGGCCATGTGCGGAAGCGTGCCATGCAACGCGTTGCAGTGCAACTGGTTGCAAGCACGTCCCTCTCCCCGGGTCGTGGTGTCAGGCGCACGCTTTCCGCAGGCCTCACACCACGACCCGGGGACGGGGAGCGGGGGGACGCAGTGGTGTCACCTCCCCGCAACACGCATGGGCCACCATGCGCCCATGGCCTGGATCGTGCTCGTCCTGTCGGGGTGCCTCGAAGCGGTGTGGGCGACCGCCCTCTCACGCTCGGAGGGCCTGACCCGCCTGGTGCCCTCCGTCGTCTTCGCCGTCTCCGTGGTCGCCAGCATGGTCGGCCTCGCGTGGGCGATGCGGACGCTGCCGGTGGGCACGTCCTACGCGGTGTGGGTCGGGATCGGTGCGGCGCTCACCGCGTCGTACGCCATGGCCACCGGCGCCGAGGCCTTCTCGGCGGTGCGCGCGCTCCTGCTGCTGGGCATCGTCGCCTGCGTCATCGGTCTCAAGCTCGCCCACTGAGCCCGGCCCGGGGAGGCCCTCGCGACCGTGACAGTGAACCTGTCATGATCCGTCCATGCCACTCACGCTGGGACAGGGAACGGGGCCGCTCGCCGGCCTGAAGGTCGTCGAGCTCGCGGGGATCGGGCCGGGCCCGCACGCCTGCATGATCCTCGCGGACCTCGGTGCCGACGTCATCCGCATCGACCGCCCGGGCGGAGGCGCCCTGTCGGTCGTCGCCGACCCGCGCCACGACCTGCTCACCCGCGGGCGGCCCAGCGTGGCGGCGAACCTCAAGGACCCGATCGCCCGCGACACCGTGCTCGACCTCGTCGCCGAGGCGGACGTGCTCGTCGAGGGCCTGCGGCCCGGGGTGACCGAGCGGCTCGGGCTCGGTCCCGACGACTGCCTCGCGCGCAACCCGCGGCTCGTCTACGGACGGATGACCGGCTGGGGCCAGACGGGCCCGCTCGCCCACGCGGCCGGCCACGACATGGACTACATCGCCATCACCGGCGCCCTCCACGGGCTGGGCCAGGACAAGGCCCGCCCGCACTTCCCGAGCAATCTCGTCGGCGACTTCGGCGGCGGCTCGACCTACCTCGTCATCGGCATCCTGGCCGCCCTGGTCGAGCGCGGCATCAGCGGCAAGGGCCAGGTCGTCGACGCCGCGATCGTCGACGGCACCGCCCACCTCAACGCCATGGCCTCCGCCATGCTGGCCGGCGGCGGCTTCACCGAGGAGCGCGCCGCCAACCTGCTCGACGGCGGCATCCCCTACTACGACATCTACGAGACCGCCGACGGCGAGCACCTCGCGGTCGGGGCGCTCGAGCCGCAGTTCTTCGACGAGCTCGTGACACGCCTCGGCATCAAGGAGCAGGCGCCGACCCAGGCCGAGCTCGGCCGGTACGACGAGCTGCGCACCCTCATCGCCGACACCATCCGCTCGCGGACCCGCGCCGAGTGGACCGAGGTGTTCGACGGCACCGACGCGTGCGTCGCGCCGATCCTGCGCATGAGCGAGGCCCCGGAGCACCCGCACGTCGCCGCCCGGGAGATCTTCGTCGAGCGCGACGGCGTCGTGCAGCCGGCGCCGGCCCCCCGGTTCTCGCGGACGGCGCCGACGCTGACCCTGAGCCCCCACCGCGCCGGCGCCTACACCCGCGAGGCGCTCGCGGCGTGGGGCGTCGCCGACGTCGACGGGCTGATCGACTCGGGAGCGTTCGTCCAGGCCTGAGTGCCGGTGGCGGGGGTGACGCCGGCGGCGCCCCCGGCCCTGGCACCCTTGCCCGGTGATCCTGCTCGCCGCCGCCGTGGTCGCCGCCGGGGCCTGCCTCGTCGCGGCGCTCGTGCTCGACGGCGTCCGACAGCTGGTGGTCGGCGTGCTGGCCGCCGGGCTGGTGCTCGGCGTCGGTGCCGTCAGTCCCGACCACGCCGAGCGGGCGGTGCTCGACCTGCTGCCGGTCGTGGGCTACCTCGTGGCGATCCTCGTGCTGGCCACGCTGGTCGAGCGCGGCGGCGTCTTCGCCTGGCTCGGCGGGATCGTCGCGGCCGGCGCCCGCCGCGCGGCCGACCCCGGCCGGCGGCTCGTGCTCCTCGCCGTGCTCACGGCGGCGGTGGTCACGGCGCTGCTCACCCTCGACGCCACGGTCGTGCTGCTGGCGCCGGTGCTCGCGCTGGCGGCCCGGGGCCTCGGTCGCGACCCCTGGCCGCTGGACCTCGCCTCGGTGCGCCTCGCCAACACCGCGTCGATCCTGCTGCCGGTCTCCAACCTCACCAACCTCGTCGCCTTCGACGCCGCCGGGCTGACGTTCCTCCACTTCACGTTGCTGATGGCGCCGGCGTGGCTCGTGGTCGTCGCGGCCGAGCACGTCGTCGTACGCCGCGCACAGCGCCCGGCCGCCGTCACGCCCGTGGCGACGGTGGCCCCCGTGGCGGTCCCGCGCCCCGACCGGCTCACCCTCGTCGTGCTCGGCGTGACACTGGCGGTGATCGTGGTCGGCGGCCAGCTCCACCTCGAGCCGGTGTGGCCGGCGCTGGCGGCGGCCGTGGTGCTGGGGGTGCGCGCGGCGCTCACCCGTCGCCCGGGCCTGCGGCTCGCCCCGACGCGGCTCCTCGCTGCGGGGCAGGTGCCCTTCGCCGTCTTCGTGCTCTGCTGGGCGATCGCCGTGACGGCCCTGGCCGACCGTGGCGGCGCCGACCTCCTCGACCGGCTGCTGCCCGACGGCACGGGCGTCGGCAGCCTCGTGGTCGTGGCGCTCGTGGCAATGGTGGCCGCCAACCTGCTCAACAACCTCCCGGCGACGCTGCTGCTCGTGCCGCTGGCGGCACCCGTCGGGCCCGAGGCCGTGCTCGCGGTGCTCGTCGGGGTCGGGGTGGGCGCGAGCGCGACGTACGCCGGCTCCCTGGCCAACCTCCTCTGGCTCCGCAATCCCGCCCTGGAGCACCCGGCGGACGTGGGCCGGCGCTTCCACGCGGCGGGCCTCCTCGTCACGCCCGTGCTCGTCGTGGTCGCGACGGCCGTCATGGCCGGCACGGCGGCGCTCGTCGGCACCTGAGCGTCGTGGCCTCAGCGCCCCGTTTTCCGGCGCGCTGAGGCCACGACCGCGGTGGCCACGTCGCGCGCGGCGCTCGCCGACACGTGCCCGTCGCGCAGCCGCATCGCGAGGTCGCCCGACACCACGAGCAGCAGCGACGACGCGAGCTCGTCGGCCCCCGCCTCGCCGACCACGGGCACGGCCAGCGCCCGCAGCCGGGTGCGCAGCTCGTCGGTGTCGCGCGCGAGGGCGGCGGCCAGGGGGGCCGGGGGGTCGGCGTGCTCCGCCGCGCTGCCGAGGAACGCGCACCACCGGGCGCCGTCGGGCCGCGACCGGAAGGTCTCGAGGGCGTCGAAGACCGCCAGCAGGCGGGCCTCGTCGTCGGGCGCCGCCGCCACGGCGGCCTCCCAGGTGAGCAGCCACGTGTCGAGGCGGCGCTCCAGGGCGGCGACGAGCAGGCCGTCCTTGCTGCCGAACGCGCGGTAGAGCGTCGCCGGTGACACCCCGGCCAGCGCGAGCACCTCGTCGACCGGCGTGGCGGTCACGCCCCGGCGGAAGAGCAGCTGGTCGGCGGCGTCGAGCAGCTTCTTCTCGGTGCTCGCTCGGCTGGCCACGGGTCCCACCCTAGACTCGGCAAAATGAAACGCACGTTATCGCTTTCGTGGGGACCGGCGACCCCCTCCGGCGTGCTCGCCCTCGCCGGCCTCGCCCTCGTCGCGAGCACCTACGGCCTGGTGCGCCTCGCCTACGGCCTCTTCCTCCCCGACGTGCAGGCCGACCTCGCCCTCGGGGACCGTGCCGCGGGCTACGTCTCCTCCGGCGCCTCCCTCGCCTACTGCGTCGGTGCGCTGGCGGGGCTGGTCGCCGACCGCCGTCCACGGACGGTGCTGACGGCAGCCGTGCTCACCGGCGGCGTCGGCGCCACGGGCATGGCGCTCGCTCCGGGCGCCGGCACCTTCGCGGTCGCCGCGGTGCTCGCGTCGTCCTCGGCCGGGCTCGCCTCGCCGGCGCTCGTGGCGATCGTCGACCGCCAGGTGGCCGCCGAGCGCCGCGAGCGGGCCCAGGCGGTCGTGAACTCCGGGACCGGCCCCGGGCTCGTCGCGGCCGGCCTGCTCGCTGTGGTGCTGCTGCCCGACTGGCGGGCGGGGTTCGCCGCCGGTGCCGCCGCGACCCTCCTCTGCGGCGGACTGGTGCTGCTCCTCGCGCGGGGCGGCTCCTCCGGACCCGCCGGCCCGCGGCCCGCCGGGTACGACGCGGGTCACGCCGCGACGTACCGGGTGCCCGCGCTGCTCGTCCCCGCGCTCGGTGCCCTCGGGCTGGGCGCGGCCTCGGCTGCGGCGTGGACCTACGGGCGCGCCCACCTGGCCGCCCAGGGCCTCGGCGAGACGGCGACGACGGTGGCGTGGATCGGCATCGGGGTGGGTGGTACGGCGACGGTGCTGACCGCGCGCCACCTCGCGGCCCGCTCGCCGCGGGCCGGGTGGGCCGTGACGGTGGCGGCCGTCGCCTGCGCCCTCGTGCTGCTCGGCGCCGCGGGTGGGGCCCCGGTCCCGGCCGGGCTGGCCTGCGCGCTCTTCGGCTGGGGCTTCGTCGCGGCGACGTCCGCCCTCATCGCGTGGGCGGGGGAGCTGCGCCCGCAGGCGCCCGCGGGCCTGGTCGCCGGGTTCTTCGTGCTGCTCGTGCTCGGCCAGGCGCTGGGCTCCGCCCTGGCGGGCGAGGTCACCGGGCGCAGCGGGTCGGGCGCGGCCTTCCTGCTCGCCGGCGCCGTCGCGGCGCTGTCCTGTGCGGCGTCCCTCCCCGGGCGCGCCGGGACGGAGCCGAGTGCGACCCGATCGGACAGTGCCCGCACGCCGGCGCCCTGGTAGACCTGTGACGTGGACCTCACCCTGACGCCCGACCAGGAGGCCTTCCGGGCCGCCGCCCGCGAGTTCTGCGACCGCGAGGTCGTGCCGCACCGCACGGCGTGGGACCGCGCCGAGTCCGTCGACCTCGCGATCGTGCCCAAGCTCGGAGAGCAGGGGTTCTTCGGCGTGAAGATCCCGGAGGAGTACGGCGGCCTCGGCCTCGACCTCCTCACCTACTGCCTGGCGATGGAGGAGCTCGGCCGTGCCGACTCCGCCATCCGCGGGATCGTCTCGGTGTCGGCCGGTCTCTTCGCCGGACCGATCCTGGCCCACGGCACCGAGGAGCAGAAGCAGCGGTGGCTGCCCGGGATCGTCGCCGGCGAGCTGCTCGGGTGCTTCGGCCTCACCGAGCCCGGCCACGGCTCCGACGCCGCGAACCTGCGCACGAAGGCGGTCCGCGACGGCGACGACTGGGTGATCGACGGCGAGAAGATCTTCATCACCAACGGCACCTGGGCCGACGCCTGCCTCGTGTTCGCCCGCACCGGCGGGCCCGGCCCGAAGGGCGTCTCCGCCTTCATCGTCCCGACGGACACGCCCGGCTTCGAGCGGCGCGAGGTGACGGGCAAGCTCGGGCTCCGCGGCCAGGCGACCGCGGCGCTGTCGTTCAGCGGCGTGCGGGTGCCCGCCGACGCCCTCCTCGGCGAGGAGGGCCAGGGCTTCCGGATCGCGATGTCGACGCTCGACACCGGCCGGGTGGGCATCGCGGCGAGCTGCACCGGGATCGTCGCGGGCTGCCTGGCGGCGACGGTGGAGTACACGACCCAGCGCGACCAGTTCGGCAAGCCGATCGCCGCCCACCAGCTCGTGCAGGACCTCATCGCCGACATGTCGGTCGACGCCGACGCCGCGCGGCTGCTGGTCTGGCGCGCCGCCGACCTCGCGATGCGCGGCGAGCCGTTCTCGCTCGCCGCGTCGAAGGCCAAGCTGTTCGCCTCGGAGGCGGCCGTGCGCGCCGCCAACAACGCCGTCCAGGCCTTCGGGGGCTACGGCTACGTCGACGACTACCCCGTCGCGAAGTACCTCCGCGACGCCCGCGTCATGACCCTCTACGAGGGCACCAGCCAGATCCAGAAGCTGCTCATCGGTCGCGCGGAGACCGGGGTGTCCGCGTTCGTGTGACCGACGCGGCTCCCCGCGACCCAGCGGTACGCCGCGCGAACGCGCTCCGCTGCTTAGGCTGGTCCGCATGTACCGACTCCGCAACGGCGTGCAGAACTACTCGTGGGGGTCGCCCGAGGCCATCCCGCGCTTCCTGGGCGAGCGTCCCGACGGCACGCCGGTCGCCGAGGTGTGGATCGGCACCCACGCCCTGCAGCCGTCGACCGCGGTCGACGCGACGGGCAACGCGAAGCCGCTCTCCGACCTGACCGGCGACCTGCCGTTCATGCTCAAGGTGCTCGCCGCCGACCAGCCGCTGTCGTTGCAGGTGCACCCCAGCAAGTCGCAGGCCGAGGACGGGTACGCCGAGGAGGAGCGCGCGGGCATCCCGCTCGATGCCCCGAACCGCGTCTACAAGGACGACAACCACAAGCCGGAGATGGTCTACGCGCTGACCACCTTCGACAGCCTCATCGGGTTCCGCCCCACCGTGGAGATCCTCCGCGTGCTGGCCCCGCTGGAGACGCCGCTGACCCAGAAGCTGGCCGAGGACCTCCGCGCCGACCCCGGCTTCGCGGGCATCGTGCGTCGCGTCGAGTGGCTCCTCAGCTCCGAGGTCAGCCCGGCCCAGATCGGCGAGGTCGTCGGCGCCTGCCGTGCCCTCGGCAAGATGGGCCTCGACATCAAGCGCGCCTACTCGACCGCGGTCGAGATCGCCGAGTACTACCCCGACGACGTCGGGGTCGTCATCTCCCTCATGCTCAACCGGATGACGCTGCAGCCGGGCGAGGCGGCCTACCTGGGCGCGGGCATCATCCACGCGCACCTCAAGGGGCTGTGCCTCGAGGTCATGGCGTCCTCCGACAACGTGCTGCGCGCCGGCCTGACGCGGAAGCACGTCGACCCGACCGGCCTCGTGACCTGCCTGGGCACGACCGGCATGGCCCGCATCGCCCGGGTCAACCCCGAGTTCGCGCTCGCGGAGACGGAGGTCTTCAGCCCCGCCGACGTCGAGTTCGCGCTGGCCGTCACCCAGGTCTCGCACGCCGACCCCGAGGGCGTCGCCGTCGTCAACGCCCGGCAGTCGCTGCTCATCTGCACCGGTGGCGAGGTCGACGTGCGCAACGGCGCCGGCGAGCAGGTGCGGCTGGGCCGCGGCGAGTCGGTGTTCCTCGGCCCGGAGGACCGCGACTGCGTCATCATCGGGCTGGGCGAGGTCGCGCAGGCCTTCGAGCCGGCCCGCCGGGCCGTGCACTCCCGCCTCGTCGACGTCGTCTGACGCCTCCGCTCACTCCGCGGTGACGGGCCGCATCGTGCGCGTCACCCGGGTACGCCGCGCGTGGAGCCCCCGCGCCACGGCGGCCACGATGGCCTCGCCCTCGAGCACGCCGCACGTCAGCAGGTCGACGTTGGCCAGGTCGTGCTCGGGCCACGTGTGCACGGCGAGGTGCGACTGCGACAGCACGAGCGACATCGTCACCGCGCCGTTCGGGAAGACGTGCGCGGCCTCGCCGAGCACCACGGCCCCGCCGGCGGCCGCCGCCTCGCGCAGCACGGCCACCATCGCGACCGCGTCGGCCAGCACCGTCGGGTGGTCGGTCCAGACGTCGAGCGCGTAGGAGCACATCTCGTCACCGGACGGCGCGGTGACGGGCGCGGTGACGGGCGCGGTGACGGGCGCGGTGACGGGCGCCGTCGCCGACGCGGCCGCGAGGGGGGCATCCAGGCTCACGGCGGGGGACCCTTCCCCGCCGTACCCGGTCTCACGCGTCCGGATCGTGCTTCTCCCGCAGCTCGGCCGGGGTGAGGCCGTCCTCCGTGTGCGGCACGTCCTCGGGCAGCGACGGGGTGGGCGCCGGCGGGGCCGTCGGGCCCGCGGGCGCCGTGGGCGTCCTGGTACGGCGCGTCCGCCGCCACCGCCTCGTCGACGCTCTCGTTGAGGTAGCGAAGCACCTCCACCACCGTCGCCGCGACGGGCACGGCGAGGAACGCGCCCGTGATGCCGAAGATGGTCGAGCCGGCCGTGACGGACATGAGCACGATGCCGGCGTGCAGCCGCATGCTCTTGCCCTGCAGCCACGGGGAGAGCACGTTCCCCTCGAGCTGCTGGACGGCCACGATGATGATGAGCACGATGAGCGCGTCACCGGGCCCGTTGGTCACGAGCGTGACGAGGCAGGCGAGCGCTCCGGCGGTGACGGCGCCGACGATCGGGATGAACCCGGCGAAGAAGGTGAGGATCGCCAGGGGGATGGCGAGCGGGACGCCGATGAACACCAGGCCGAGCCCGATGAAGAGCGCGTCGATGAAGGACACGAGCGCCTGGGTGCGGATGAAGCCGCCCAGGGTGTTCCACGCCCGGCTGATGACCTCCACGAAGTGGCCCCCGACGCGGCGGCCGCCGATCGCGGAGACCCACGGCAGGAAGCGGTGGCCGTCCTTGATGAAGAGGAACGTCAGGATGAGCATCAGCACGAGGTTGATGAGCACGTTCGTGACCGCCGAGATGCCGGTGATCACCCCGGCGCTGATGTTGGCCGACTGGTCGGTCAGCCAGTCCTGCACGGTCTCGAAGGCCTGCGTGATCTGGCCGTCGCTGATCTGCAGCGGACCGTCCTGCAACCAGTCGCGCACCTCGCCGACGCCGCGCACGGCGCTGTCGGCGATGTCGTTGGACTGGCCGGCCACCTGGGGCGCCAGCAGGTAGCCCACGAGGACGAGGCTGCCGAGGAAGCCGAGCATCACGCCGGCCGCGGCCAGGGTCGACGGCACGCCGTGCCGCCGCAGCCACGTGGTGGGTGGCGCCAGCAGGGTCGCGAGGACGAGCGCGAGCGCGACGGGGAACCAGACGACCCACGTGTGCCCGACGATCCACCCCAGGATGTAGAGCGACACCGCGCCCACGATGAGCCGGATGCCCCAGACGTTGAGCTTGCCCAGGCCGCGGTCGATCACGTCCGCACGGTCGGGCTGGGGTCGGGGTCGATGGTCCGGGTTCTCGCTGGCGGAGGACGTCGTCACGGGCCAACCCTAGGCCGTCGGGTCCGGCGGGCGCGGCGGTGCGCCGTACGGGCCGTTTTGTTACTCACGGGTCACTCGAGGGGCCCCGGACCTTCCACGTTGACAGTAATGGTGTCACAATCGGCGACGGACACCGATCGGCACGGGTCTGCCCGGAGGCCGATCCACTGCAACCATCGAGGCAGGCAAGGACCGACATGGCAGAAGCATTCGTGTACGACCACGTTCGTACGCCGCGTGGCAAGGGCAAGAAGACCGGCTCCCTCCACGAGGTGAAGCCCATCGACCTCGTCGTCGGCCTGATCGACGAGACCCGCAAGCGCAACCCCGACCTCGACCCCGCCGTCGTCGACGACGTCGTGCTCGGCGTCGTCAGCCCGGTCGGCGACCAGGGCGCGGACATCGCGAAGACCGCGGCGCTCAAGGCGGGCCTGCCCGACACCGTCGCGGGCGTGCAGCTCAACCGCTTCTGCGCCTCCGGGCTCGAGGCCGTCAACCAGGCCGCGTCGCGCATCCGCGGCGGCTTCGAGGACCTCATCCTCGCCGGCGGCGTCGAGTCCATGAGCCGCGTGCCCATGGCCTCCGACGGCGGCGCCTGGGCGATGGACCCGGCCACCGCGCTGCAGACCAGCTTCGTGCCGCAGGGCATCGGCGCCGACCTCATCGCCACGGTCGAGGGCTGGAGCCGCGAGGACGTCGACGCGTACGCCGCGGAGTCCAACGCCCGCGCCGCGAAGGCGCGCGAGGCCGGCTACTTCAAGGGCTCGGTCATCCCCGTGGTCGACGCCAACGGCCTCGTCGTGCTCGACCACGACGAGTTCATCCGCCCCGGCACGACGGTGGAGAGCCTGTCGACCCTCAAGCCCTCCTTCGCCGACATCGGCAAGGGCGCGGGCTTCGACGACGTGGCGCTCGAGAAGTACCACTGGCTCGAGAGCATCGACCACGTCCACCACGCCGGCAACAGCTCGGGCATCGTCGACGGCGCCGCGCTCGTCGCGATCGGCTCGGAGGAGGCGGGCAAGCGCGCCGGCCTCACGCCCCGCGCCCGCATCGTCTCGGCGGCCGTCTCCGGCGCCGACCCGGTCATCATGCTGACGGGCCCCGCCCCGGCCGCCCGCAAGGCGCTCGCGAAGGCGAACCTGACGGTCGACGACATCGACCTGTTCGAGATCAACGAGGCGTTCGCCGCCGTCGCGATGCGCTTCATGCGCGACATGGGCATCAGCCACGAGATCACCAACGTCAACGGCGGCGCCATCGCCATGGGCCACCCGCTCGGCGCCACCGGCGCCATGATCCTCGGCACGCTCATCGACGAGCTCGAGCGCCGCGAGCTGAAGCGCGGCCTCGCCACGCTCTGCGTCGGCGGCGGCATGGGCATCGCCACCATCGTCGAGCTCGTCTGAGCGCCGGAACGACCAGGAGAGAACAGCAGATGACCGAGCAGAGCGCCGTCCGCTACGAGAAGGACGCCGACGGGATCGTCACCCTCACCCTCGACGACCCGAACCAGAGCGCCAACACGATGAACGACCTCTACCGCACGTCGATGACGGCCGCGGTGGAGCAGCTGTACGCCGAGCCCGAGGGCTCCGTGAAGGGCGTCGTCCTCGCCAGCGGGAAGAAGACCTTCTTCGCCGGTGGCGACCTGAAGGGCATGGTCCAGGCCCGTCCCGAGGACGCGGGCGAGATCTTCGCGATGGTCGAGGACACGAAGGCTGCCCTCCGCAAGCTGGAGCTCTACCCCGCGCCCGTCGTCGCCGCGATCAACGGCGCGGCCCTCGGCGGTGGCCTCGAGATCGCGCTCGCGGCCAACCACCGCGTCGCGTGGAACAGCCCCAAGGCGCAGATCGGCCTGCCCGAGGTGTCCCTCGGCCTGCTGCCCGGCGGTGGCGGCGTCACCCGCACCGTGCGCATGTTCGGCCTCCAGACCGCGCTCATGGACATCCTCCTCCAGGGTCCGCGCATGAAGCCGGCGCAGGCGAAGGACAAGGGCCTCGTCGACGAGCTCGTCGACGACCTCGAGCAGCTCCTCCCCGCCGCCCGGGCGTGGCTCGCCTCCGTCGCGGACGACGCGTCGGCCGCGCAGCAGCCGTGGGACCGGCCGGGCTACAAGATGCCCGGCGGCACGCCGTCGACGCCGAAGCTCGCGCAGTTCCTGCCGGCCTTCCCGGCGCTGCTCCGCCAGCAGATCAAGGGCGCGCCCTACGAGGCGCCGCGCGCGATCCTCTCGGCCGCGGTCGAGGGCGCGCAGGTCGACTTCGACACCGCCTCGCGGATCGAGTCGCGCTACCTGACCGGCCTCATCGTCGGCCAGCAGAGCAAGAACATGATCCAGGCGTTCTTCTTCGACCTGCAGGCCATCAACGCGGGCTCGCTGCGTCCCGACGGCCACGACAAGTTCACGGGCCGGAAGGTCGGCGTCCTCGGCGCCGGCATGATGGGCGCGGGCATCGCCTACGTCTTCGCCAGGTCCGGCGCGCAGGTCGTCCTCAAGGACGTCTCCGTCGAGGCGGCCGAGCGCGGCAAGGCCTACTCGGAGAAGCTGCTCGACAAGGCGGTCTCCCGCGGGCGCGAGACCGAGGAGGGCAAGGCGGCGTTCCTCGAGCGCATCCACGCCACCGCCGACCCGGCCGACTTCGCGGGCGTCGACGTGGTCGTCGAGGCCGTCTTCGAGGACCCGGCCCTCAAGGCCAAGGTGTTCGCCGAGATCGCGGAGCACGTCAACCCCGACGCACTGCTGTGCTCCAACACCTCGACGCTGCCCATCACGGAGCTGGCCGAGGGCGTCGACCGTCCGGCGGACTTCATCGGCCTGCACTTCTTCTCGCCCGTCGACAAGATGCCGCTCGTCGAGATCATCCGCGGCGAGGAGACGACCGACGCCGCGCTGGCGAAGGCCTACGACCTGGTCCAGCAGATCAAGAAGACCCCGATCGTCGTCAACGACAGCCGCGGCTTCTACACGTCGCGCGTCATCGGCTTCATGGTCAACGAGGGCCTGCAGCTGCTCGCGGAGGGCGTGCACCCGCAGACCCTCGAGCGGGCGGTCACGCAGGCGGGCTACCCCGTCGGCACGCTGCAGCTCACCGACGAGCTCAACATGGAGCTCATGAAGAAGATCGCCAAGGCGACGGCGGACGCCGCCGAGCGCGACGGCCTCGCCTACGAGCCCCACCCGGGTCTCGCGGTGGTCGACAAGATGATCGAGCTCGGTCGTCCCTCGCGCCTCAAGGGCGCCGGCTTCTACGAGTACGACGAGGCCGGCAAGCGCCAGGGCCTGTGGTCCGGCCTGGCGGAGGCCTTCCCCGTGGCCGAGCAGCAGATCCCGTTCGAGGACGTGCAGGACCGCGTGCTCGTGCTGGAGGCGCTCGAGACGGCGAAGACCTTCGAGGAGGGCGTCATCACGTCCGCCGCGGCGGCCAACATCGGCTCCATCATGGGCATCGGCTTCCCGCCGCACACGGGTGGGGCCGCGCAGTACATGACCGGCTTCGAGGGTCGCGACGGCGCGCTCGGCCTCGATGCCTTCATCGCCCGGGCCGACGAGCTGGCCGACCAGTACGGCGAGCGGTTCCGCCCGACGGAGTACCTCCGCAAGCTGGCCGCCAACGGGGAGTCCTTCCCGGCCTGACCTGCTCCACCTGCTCCACCCGGGCGTGGCCCCAGCGCGACGGAAATCGTCGCGCTGGGGCCACGACCCGTTCCGGGGCTCAGACGGGCTTCAACGGCAGGCGACCTGAGGCGATCTCCTGCGCGAGCGTCGTGACCAGCGTCCCCGAAGCCCGCCACCCGCGCACGCTCTCGGCCCGCAGCACGCGGTGCTGCTCGACGACCTCGACGGTCCAGGGGCGGCGCAGCAGCACCTTCACGAGCCAGAACAGCGGCAGGACGAGCACGAGGAGCAGCAGCTCGACGAGGAGTGCCCCGACGATCGCCAGCAGAGGGATCACGACGACGACGAACAGGATCCCGACCACGATGCCCACGAGGCTGTCGCCCCCGAGGTCGCCGTCGCTGGCGTCGCCGGGCTCGTAACCCAGCCGTCGTCGGGGGCGCCAGGGGAGCATCCGGCGGCGTACGACGACGGTGCGTCCGTCGGGTGTCGAGACCTGCATGACGCCATCCTCGCCGCAGAGGGGCGGCGAGCGGGGCCGATCGTGGACTTCCTGGGGTTCTCGCGACGACGTGCCTACCGTGGAGGGCGACCGTTCCACCGACGACGCACGGAGGTTGCACCATGGGTATCGCCGACAAGGCCAAGAACACCGCGCAGGACCTCGCTGGCAAGGCCAAGGAGGCCCTCGGCGACGCGAAGAACGACGACGAGCTGAAGGCGGAGGGCAAGGCGGACCAGACCAAGGCGTCCGCCAAGCAGGCCGGCGAGAACGTCAAGGACGTCTTCCGCTCCTGATCCTCACCGCCCCCGGGGCGGGACACTGGTGGGCCGCAGCCATCCGCGCGATGATCGGCACCGAACCACCGGTGTCCCGCCCCGACGCACGTCCGCAGCGACCCGAGGAAGCCCGAGGAGCCCCGTGAGCACGCAGAGCACCCTGACCGACTTCACCGCGACCCGGCTCGACGGCCACGTCGAGCCCCTGTCGACGTACGCCGGCAAGGTCGTCCTCGTCGTCAACACCGCCAGCCAGTGCGGGTTCACGCCCCAGTTCGAGGGCCTTGAGGAGCTCTACCAGAAGTACGGCGACCGGGGCCTCGTCGTCCTCGGCTTCCCGTGCAACCAGTTCAACGGCCAGGAGCCCGGCGACGCCGACGAGATCGGGTCCTTCTGCCAGCGCAACTACGGCGTCACGTTCCCGATGTTCGCCAAGGTCGACGTCAACGGGCCCGACGCGCACCCGGTCTACGAGTGGCTGCGCCACGAGAAGTCCGGCCTGCTCGGCGGCAAGATCAAGTGGAACTTCACGAAGTTCCTCGTCGGCCGCGACGGGCGGGTCATCGGCCGCTACGCCCCGACGAAGAAGCCGGAGAAGATCGCCGGCGACATCGAGAAGGCGCTCGCGGCCTGACGCCTCAGGGCGTCGCCATGAGGCGCTTGGCCCCGGCCGGCCACCACTGGCCGGCCGGCGGCCCCCCGTTGCAGGTGCCGTCGGACTCGCCCGGGCGCTTGATCCACGCGACGAAGTCGATGCTCTTCGCGTTCACCACCCGCGTCGTCATGCCGAGCCGGGCCGACGTCGGGTTGCACCACTGGCCGTCCGCCGGTGCGCCGGCGCCGTTGCGCGAGGAGTCGACGAGCACGGTCTTGTTGCGGGCACCGCGCTTCGCCAGCTCCGCGACCACCTGCTGCCCGTAGGCGCCCACCGTGTTGGTGCGCTGGTAGTTGCTGACGTTGACCGCCACCCCGCGGGCGTAGGCGATCCCGGCCTGCGCGATCCGGTCGGCCATGACGGAGGCCGGCTGCCAGGAGGAGTGCCCGGCGTCGAGGTAGACCCACACCCCGGCCGCCTGGAGCTGCTGCGCGGCGTACCGGATCAGCGGCAGCCAGCTCTCCTGCCCGCTGCAGGAGCCGAGCAGCGCGAGCGCGTCGGGCTCGAGCACGGCGACGGCGCGGGAGCCCTTGAGCCCCGCGGCGACCTCGCGGATCCACGAGCGGTACGTCGTCGCGTCGAACCCGCCCGCCGAGTGGCCCCCGCAGTCGCGCCCCGGCAGGGCGTAGATGGCGACGAGCGGGGTCCTGGCGCTCCGCACGCCGAGGTCGCCCCAGGCCTTCGCCGTCGACCGGGCCCGGGAGACCGGCAGCGCGGAGGTGAACCACCGCGCCTGGGCGACGCCGGCGATGGGCTTGAACGCCGCATCCTTCGCCGCGGCCTTCATCGCGAGGCTGGAGGGGTCGACGAGGAGCCCGCGGGTCAGCCGGGGGTCGAGCGCCGCCGGAGCGGCGGCGGGCGCTGCCGCGGCGGCCGGGGACGCCCCGGCGACGGGCGTGCCGCCGGGGGAGAGGAGGCTCAGGAGCAGGGTGACGACCGCGACGCCGGCGACCGTCCAGGGCGCGCGGCGCGGGGACATGGGCGGAGCGTACGGCGCCCCTCACCCGGGCACGGCCCCCTTGGCCGTTCCTTGGGCGTTCCTTGGCCGAGCGCACCGGTCGGCGTACGCTCGCGATATATCGCCGACTGTCGATGAGGAGCTGTCATGTGGAACGACCCCGAGGACGACCCGGAGCGTGACGACGACACCGGTGAGGGCACCGGTCAGCGGCGTCGCGGTGGATCCGACCGGTTCGGTGGCGGAGAGTGGGCCGCCTGGGGCGAGGCGCTGTCCTCGTTCGGTCCGCCGCAGCCCGGCCGACGCGGGCCGCGTCCCGGTCGGGGTCCGGGTCGCGGCAGCGGCCGCCCCGGTCGCCCCGGCGGCCGCCACGGCCAACCGGTGCCGCCGTGGATGGCGGCGCTGCTCGGCTTCGACGCCCCGGCCGAGCGTCCCCGGCCGAGCGGACCGCGCGTCAAGCGCGGCGACGTGCGCGCGGCGATCCTCGACGTGCTGTCCGAGGAGCCGCGCAACGGCTACCAGGTCATCAACGAGATCGCGGAGCGCTCCCACGGCGAGTGGAAGCCCTCGCCGGGCTCGGTCTACCCGACGATCCAGCAGTTGGAGGACGAGGGCCTCGTCGTCGCCGACGAGCCCGTGGGACGACGCACGCTCACCCTGACGGCGGAGGGGCGGGAGTACGTCGCGGCCCACGCCGACGAGCTCGCCGCCGTCTGGCGGCCGTTCGCCCCGCCGGAGCCGGACCCGCAGGGTGCGCTCCCCGAGATCGGGCAGGTCATGAGCGCCCTGTGGCAGATCGTCGCGACCGGGACCGACGCGCAGCGCAAGCAGGCGCTGGAGGTGCTGGCCGACGCACGCCGCCGTCTCTACGGGATCCTGGCCGAGGGCGACAAGTGACCGACCTGCGCCTCTCCGACGCGGAGCGCGCCGAGGCGGCGCAGGTGCTCGGTGAGCACCACGTCGCGGGACGGCTGGACGTCGAGGAGCACGAGGAGCGGGTGGCGCAGGTGTGGACGGCGCGGTACGCCGCGGACCTCCGCCCGCTGTTCGACGACCTGCCCGCTCCGCACCCCGCGGCGATCGGGGGCTCGCCGGTGCGGCGGGCCGATGACGGGGTGGACTGGAACGCCCCCCGGCACGACGTGGTCCGCCGCCGACCCCCGGGTCGGGCGGCGCGCCGTACCTGGTCGGCCGGCCTCGGGGTCGTGCTCCTCGTGGTGTTCGGCCTCACCGCCCTCGGCGAGGTGGGCGGCCTCCTCGTGCTGCTGCCGCTCGCGGTGGTGTTCGCCTTCCTGTTCGCCCGCCGGGCGACCTGACGACGACGCCCCCGCACTCCCGGGGTGACGGGAGGCGGGGGCGTCGGTGGGTGCCCCGTCGGGGTGCGACGGGACCGCGCGGGGGTCGCTCAGGCGGACTGGACCGCGGAGATGTCGAACTCGAGCTTGACCTTCTCCGAGATGAGCACGCCGCCGGTCTCGAGGGCCGCGTTGTAGGTCAGGCCCCAGTCCTTGCGGTTGATGGTGACGCCACCCTCGAAGCCGATGCGCACGTTGCCGAACGGGTCGCGGGCCGAGCCGGTCTGCTCGAGCTCGACGGTGACGGGCTTCGTGACGTCCTTGATGGTGAGGTCGCCCGTGACGAGCCAGGTGTCGGCGTCCTCGCGCTCGACCTTGGTCGAGACGAAGGTGATGTTGGGGAACACGTCGGCCTGGAAGAAGTCGCCGGTCTGCAGGTGACCGTCACGGTCCGCGTTGCCCGTGTCGATGCTGGCGGCCTTGAGGGTGATGTCCACCTTCGAGTTGGCCGGGACGGCCGTGTCGACGTGCGCCGTGCCCTCGAACTCCTTGAAGGAGCCGCGCACCGTCGTCACCATCGCGTGGCGCACGGAGAAGCCGAAGCGCGTGTGCGTGATGTCGAGGGCGTAGTCACCCGCGATGTCGTCGAGCAGCGTGGTGGGGGCGTCGAAGTCGGACGCGGACGGGGTGTCGGTGGTGGTCTTGCGGTTGAAGATGCCCATGGTGCGGTCCTCCGGGGGATGGTCTGTGGCGTTCTAGTTGAACTTTCAACAGAAACCGTACTCCGGTCCGGTTGAAGCGTCAAGCCCCGGCGGGGGAGCGGTCGGTGGACCCCCGGTGAAATGCAGACGGAGCCGCTGCCCCGGCTGGGGCAGCGGCTCCGACGTGGAGTGGTGGGTGCGGTGTGCGTCAGGCGGCGGCCGGTCGGGCGACGGCCGACGAGGCCGAGGTCCAGCGAGCCTCCATGCGCGTGCGGCCCTTGATGTCCGTGACCTTGACCCAGGTCATGGCGGGCGCGGAGCGGCGGTCCTGTGCGACGTTGTGCATGGTGACACCTCCTGTTCATGTTCCGTTCACCGAAAGATAGCCCATCGGTCGCCACTTCGGTAGTCGACGACGCCGGAATCGGCCCCGATGTGGTGCTCGTCCCCCACTGGAGGGGTGCAAACGGGCGTTGGAGAGTCGGAACCGCTCCACTTCGGGGGGTCGCGGACGGTGAACAGCGGGCGCCTGAAGGTGAACGAGAGGTGAACGACCCCGCGCACGCAACCGGAAGGGTCCGGTCGGGGCGGGGCCCGCGAGGGTGGCGGACCGTCGGTGGCCGCGCCTACGGTGCTGGTGGTGCCGCTCGGGCGCCACCCGTCTCGCCATCATTCTCGGGAGGAACACATGGCGATCCACCCCGTCCTGTCCACCGGCCGATCGTGGGCCCGGCCCGCGGGCCGCCTGCTCGCCACCGGAGCCGGTCTCGTCCTCGCCGCAACGGCGCTCGGGAGCGGCGCCGCCGTCGCCGACCCGGTCTCGGGCTCGACCGGGACCGGCCCCGACACCGCGTCCCCGACGCCGGGCGTCTCCGGCTCCACGTCGGTCGGCGGCGGTGCCGTCGGAGCGGCGGTGCCGGCCGGGTCGTCCTACGTGGCCCTCGGCGACTCCTACTCGTCGGGCACCGGCACCCGCAGCTACCTCGAGGACGGGACGGAGTGCCTGCGCTCCACCAGTGCCTTCCCCTCGCTGCTCGCCGCGGCGAACGGCTACGCCCTCGACCTCCGCGCCTGCTCGGGATCGGTCGTCGCGGACGTCCGGGCCAACCAGCTGGGTGCGCTCGGGCCCGACACCGACCTGGTCACGCTGACCATCGGCGGCAACGACGCCGACTTCACGGGGGTGATCACGGAGTGCGCGCTCCCGGCCTGGGCGAGCGACTGCGACGCCGCCGTCGACGGGGCCCAGTCCTTCGTGGCCTCGACGCTGCCCGCGCGGCTCTCCGGTCTCTACGCCGAGATCCGTGCCGCCGCACCGTCCGCGGAGGTCGTCGTCGCGGGCTACCCGCGGCTGTTCATGGGGGAGGACTGCGACGCCCTCACCTTCTTCTCGCCCGAGGAGCAGGCCCGCCTCAACACGACGGCCGACCAGCTCAACAGCCGCACCTCGGCCGCGGCCGCCGCGGCCGGCTTCACCTTCGTGGACCCGACGAGCGCCTTCACCGGCCACGCCGTCTGCGACGACCCGGAGTGGCTCAACGGCCTGTCCAACCCGGTCGTCGAGAGCTACCACCCCAACGTCGCGGGCCACGCCCAGGGCTACGCGCCGCTCGTCGGTGCCGCCGTGGGCACGACGGTGACGGTCACCGACGCCGTCCTCGCCGAGGCCGCTGCCCGGGGCGGCGAGCAGGCCGCGCTGCAGGCCGAGCGCGCGCCGTACGACCGCGGGGTGAGCCCCGCCGAGGTCGACGTGGCGCAGCTCGACGAGGCCCACGACGCCGTCGAGCGGGGTGCGGCGCCCGCCGAGTGACGCCCGTCGGGAACCACCGAGGGCATCGGCTCGTTGAGGTGATCTTGAGAGGGGTACGCCGCGGGCACCACCTGGGGCGTACCCCGACCTCTCCCTCTGTCTGAATGAACCGATCGGAGCCCGTCCATGGATGTCTCCCCACTGATCTGGGGTCTCACCATCGCCGTCATCGCAGGTCTCCTGGCCTTCGACTTCTTCTTCCACGTGCGGAAGGCCCACATCCCCACGCTGAAGGAAGCGGCGATCTGGTCGGCGATCTACGTCGGGCTCGCGGTCGCGTTCGGGTTCTTCGTGCTCTGGGAGTGGGGTTCGACGTTCGGCGGTGAGTACTTCGCCGGCTACATCACGGAGAAGGCGCTCAGCGTCGACAACCTCTTCGTGTTCCTCATCATCATGGCGAGCTTCAAGGTGCCGCGCGAGGACCAGCAGAAGGTGCTGCTCTTCGGCATCGTGTTCGCTCTCTTCGCCCGCAGCGCGTTCATCTTCGTGGGCGCTGCGGCCATCAACAACTTCTCCTGGGTCTTCTACCTCTTCGGCGCGATCCTCATCTACACGGCGCTGTCGCTGCTGAAGGAGGAGGACGAGGAGGAGGGCGAGATCGACAACTTCGTCATCCGCCTGGCGAAGAAGTGGTTCCACACCTCGGACGAGTACGACGGCGACAAGATGTTCACCGTCGTCAACGGCAAGCGCATGCTGACGCCGATGCTGCTCGTGATGATCGCGATCGGCGGCACCGACCTGCTCTTCGCGCTCGACTCGATCCCGGCCATCTTCGGCCTCACGCAGGAGTCCTACATCGTCTTCACGGCGACGGCGTTCTCGCTCATGGGCCTGCGTCAGCTGTTCTTCCTCATCGACGGCCTGCTCGACCGCCTCGTGTTCCTGTCCTACGGCCTGGCGGTCATCCTCGGCTTCATCGGCGTGAAGCTCTTCATCCACGCCCTCCACGAGAACGAGGTCCCGTTCATCAACGGCGGCGAGCACGTCACCGCGATCCCCGAGGTCTCGATCGCGGTCTCGCTGAGCGTCATCGTCGGCGTCCTCGCCATCACGGTCATCGCGTCGCTGCTCTCGCCCAAGGGCAAGGCGGAGTCGACGATCAAGGCGGCCAAGGCCAACGCCGAGCACTACCTCGACGGCTCCTACACGCACGACCCGGCCGAGCACCAGCGTCTCTACGCGGTCGTCGCCGCCAAGGAGCAGCAGATCGCCGACCTGCCGGAGAAGTTCCAGCCCGAGCCGAAGGAGCGGGCCGAGCTCGACGCCCTGTTCGCCCGGGTGCACGAGGCGCACGATGACGTCGCCCCGGGCGGCAAGACCCTCTGAGGTCCGTCACCCAGCACCGGCGGGGCCGGAGCGACCACCGGGTCGCTCCGGCCCCGTTCCGTATCCCGGTGGTCTGCGGTCCCCCCGCTCGTAGTCCCTGACGTTCTGCACTCGACACGCCGTGTCCGGACGGCGACACGGTGCGGAACGTCAGGGACTACGTCCGCGAGGACGTCCCCGGGTGGTCGGGGTTCAGATCCAGCCGCGGTCCCGGGCCACGCGCGCGGCCTCGACGCGGGTGGTCGTGCCGGTCTTGCCGATGGCGGCCGAGAGGTAGTTGCGGACCGTGCCCGGCGAGAGGTGGACGCGCTCGGCGATCCGCGCGACCGGGCCACCGTCGAGGGCCACGCGCAGCACCTCCGCCTCGCGCTCGGTCAGCGGGTTGGCGCCGCCCGCCAGCGACTCCCCCGCCAGGAGGGGGTCGACGACGCGCAGGCCGGCGTGCACGCGCCGTACCGCCTCGGCGAGCTCGCCCGCCGGCGTGTCCTTGACGACGAAGCCGGCGGCCCCCGACTCGAGCGCACGCCGCAGGTAGCCCGGGCGCCCGAAGGTGGTGACCATGAGGGAGCGGGCGGTGGGTACGGCGCGGGCGAGCTCCGCCGCCGCCGCGATGCCGTCCGGGACGGCCGCGCTGCCCGGCATCTCGATGTCGAGCAGGCAGACCTGGGCCGCGCTGCGCTCCGCGGCGGCGACCACGTCGTCGGCCCGCCCGACCTGGGCCACGACCTCGAGGTCGGGCTCGAGGTCGAGGAGCGCCGCCAGCGCGCCCCGCACGAGCGCCTGGTCGTCGGCGAGGAGGATGCGGATGGTGCTCACCAGGCGACCTCCAGCCGTGTCCCGCCCTCGGGCCCGCAGCTCACGGTGAGGGTCCCCCCGGCGGCGCGGACGCGCTCGCCGATGCCGCGCAGCCCGTTGCCGGGCGCGTGCGGCCCGCCCCGCCCGTCGTCGGCGACGACGAGCCGGGCGTCGCCGAGCTCGACCGAGCAGCGGGACGCGCCGCTGTGCCGCACCACGTTGGTGACGGCCTCGCGGAGCACCCAGGCGACCACGATGCGGCGCCGCGGGTCGACGACGTCGGGATCGGTCGGCACGTCGGCGACGATCCCCGCCGACGTCAGGGCCTCCCGGGCGGAGGCCAGCTCGTCGCCGAGCCGGGCGACCCGCAGGCCGGACACGGTGGCCCGCACCTCCCCGAGCGCCTCCCGGCTGAGCGAGCGGATCGAGGCGATCTCGGCCTTCGCGCGCTCCGGGTCGAGGTCGACGAGCCGCTCGGCGAGCTCGGCCTTGGCGACGACGACGGTCAGGCTGTGCCCCAGCACGTCGTGGACGTCCCGGGCCACCCGCTCCCGCTCGGCGACGAGTGCCATCTCCTCGCCGAGCTCGCGGAACAGGTCGCGCCGGTCCTCGAGCACGCGCGCGACCGCCATCGTGACGACGGTCGCGACGAGCACCGGCACGAAGAAGGCGCCCCCGGAGAACGCGTCGACGAAGGCGGCCAGCGCGGCCGTGGTCGCGACGAGGGCCCCGACCACCACCGAGGCGAGTCGCAGCGGGGCCAGGAACATGGCGTACGCCGACGTGTAGATGAACAGCCCCATGGAGGAGAGCCCCTGGAGGGCGACCCCCGCGGCGCTCAGCACGAGGAGCACCGCCGTCCCCGCCACCGGCCACCACGACGGCAGCCGACGCTGCATCCACCCCAGGTCGGCGATGACGAAGCCGTGGACGTAGACCGCGACGAAGAGCGTCACCACGACCCACCCGGCGACCTGCTGGGAGAGCGGCCGCGGCGTCTGGAGCAGGTCGAGCACCGGGAAGAGCATGAAGACCAGCCAGACGCAGGCCATGGCCCAGCCCCAGCGGGCGCCGGGGTCCGGCGGGGGACGGTGCTGCGTCGTACCGACGGGGGAGGTCGCAGTGGCGGAGCTCATGGGCGGGCGCGCCCCCGACGCACCAGGAGCACCGCGACGACGCCGAGCACGCCGCACCACACGCCCAGGTTGAGCAGCGGGACCCAGAGCGGGTCGGTGCCGAGGTCGGAACCGTCGTTCGAGATGAGGCGGCCCTCCGTGACGGGGTAGCGGGCGAGCGTGGCGTACCCGTAGAGCGGCGTGAACTTCGCGATCGTCAGCAGGGTGCCGCTCAGGGGCACGAACACGTTGCCCAGGAACGCCAGGATCACGACCATACCGCTCGCCGCGCTCACCGCGGCCTCGCTCCGGAACGCGAGCCCCGCGCACAGGCCGAACAGGGCGAAGACGACCGAGCCGACTGCGATCGCGAGCAGGCTCAGCGCCCACGCGGACGCGGTGCCGGAGGCGCCGGTGAGCGCGCCGACGACCGAGATGAGGGCCACGGGCAGCAGCGAGACCAGCACCGCGAGGGCGGCCTTCACGACCACGAAGCCGAGGTCGGGCAGCGGCGTCAGGCCCAGCTGGCGGCCCCAGCCCTGCAGGCGCTCGACGGCGGCGGTGCCGCCGATGCCGACGGTGGCGGTCACCGCGCCGTACGCCGCCATCGACAGCATGATGTAGAGCGCCACGTTGCCGTTGCCGACCGAGGCCTGCGAGCCGTCCTGGGTGGCGCCGAAGACGACGTAGAGGAACGCCGGCAGGGCGACGATGAAGAACAGGCTCGCGCGGTCGCGGAGGATGCGGCGGAGCTCGAGGCCGAGGTAGGTCGTGTTCATCGGGACTCCTCCTGGGGAGCGGTCGCACCGGCGGATGCGCTGGTGAGGGCGACGAAGGCGTCGTCGAGGGAGCCGGCCACGACCTCGAGGTCGTGGGCGCCGACGTCGACGAGGAGCGCGCGGGCCACCGCGTCGGAGTCGGTGGCGACCACCGTGACGCGACCGGACTCGTCGACCGTCACGCTGGCGGCGCCGGGGTGACGGCGCAGGCCGACGAGCGTCGCGTGCCGCGCGTCGAACGACAGCGTCGCCGGCAGGGTGGCGCGCACCGTGCGGCCCGACGCCCGCGACCGGATCTCGGCGGTCGTGCCGTCGGCGATCACGCGGCCGTCGGCCACGACGACGATGCGGTCGGCGAACTGGTCCGCCTCCTCGAGGTAGTGCGTGGCGAACACGACCGTCCGGCCGCCGGCGGCCTCCGCGTGCATCGCCGCCCAGAAGTCGCGGCGGGCCGTCACGTCCATGCCCGCGGTCGGCTCGTCGAGGACGAGCAGGTCGGGCTCGGGCAGCAGTGCCAGCGCGAACCGCAGCCGCTGCTGCTCCCCGCCCGAGCACTTCGAGACCAGCCGGGACGCGAGCCCGGTGAGGCCGGCGCGCTCGAGCACGTCGTCGACGGGTGCGGGGTGCCGGTACGTCGACGCGACGAGCCGCACCGTCTCCCCGACCGTGAGGTCGTGGAGCAGGCCGCCGGTCTGCAGCACCGCCGAGACGCGGGCCGTCGCGATCGCCCGGCGGGGCGCGAGGCCGACGACCTCGACGCTGCCGCTCGTCGGCTCGGTGAGGCCCAGGAGCATGTCGAGGGTCGTCGTCTTGCCGGCGCCGTTGGGACCGAGGACGGCCACCACCTCGCCGGGCTGGATCGTCAGGTCGATGCCCCGGACGGCCGTCACGTCGCCGGCGCGGGTGTGGAACGTCTTGGTCAGGGCCCGCAGCGCGACCGCGGGGCCGTCGTGCGGCCGGGTGGCGCGGGGCCCGTCGGGGTGGGTCGTGGTCATGGCCCGAGCCTGCCGCCGGGAGGCGGTCCGGCGCCGTGCCCGCCTGTCACGATCCTGCCGTGACACCTGTCATGCGGGCGCTGGTGCGCGGTGGCACCCTGGCTCCATGAGCGCACTCCCGGACGGCATCCTGACCCCTCGGCTCTACATCGGCGGCACGTGGCGCGACGCCGACGAGGGCGAGACCTTCGACGTGCTGGACCCTGCTGACGAGTCCGTCCTCGCGACCGTCGCCGACGGCACCGCGGACGACGCGGTCGCCGCCCTCGACGCCGCGGTGGCCGCCCAGCGCGACTGGGCCCGGACCGCGCCGCGGGAGCGCGGCGAGATCCTGCGCGCGGCGTACGAGCGGATCACCGAGCGCACCGACGACTTCGCCCGGCTGATCAGCCTCGAGATGGGCAAGCCGCTGAAGGAGGCGGCGGGCGAGGTGGCGTACGGCGCGGAGTTCCTGCGCTGGTTCGCCGAGGAGGCCGTGCGGATCCACGGGCGGTGGATGGACGCGCCCGCCGGCGGGTCGCGGCTGCTCACCGTCAAGAAGCCGGTCGGCCCCTGCCTGCTCATCACGCCCTGGAACTTCCCCATCGCGATGGCCACCCGCAAGATCGGGCCCGCCATCGCCGCCGGCTGCACGATGGTCGTCAAGCCCGCCGCGCTCACGCCCCTCACGACGCTGGCCGTGGCCCAGGTGTTCGAGGAGGTCGGCCTGCCCGCCGGCGTGCTCAACGTCGTGACGTCCACGCGGTCCGGTGAGGTCTCCTCGACCCTCATGGCGGACGAGCGGCTGCGGAAGGTGTCCTTCACCGGGTCGACCCCGGTCGGCAAGAAGCTGGTGGAGCAGTCGAGCGAGCAGCTGCAGCGGCTCTCCATGGAGCTCGGCGGCAACGCGCCCTTCATCGTGTTCGAGGACGCCGACGTCGACGCGGCGGTCGAGGGCGCCGTGCTCGCCAAGATGCGCAACATGGGGGAGGCGTGCACCGCCGCCAACCGGTTCCTCGTGCACGAGTCCGTCGCGGCCGACTTCTCCGCAGCGCTCGCGGAGCGCATGGGTGGGATGCGGCTGGGACGCGGCCAGGACGACGGCGTCGAGGTCGGGCCGCTCGTGCAGGCCAAGGCCGTCGAGGAGATCGACCAGCTCGTCACCGACGCCGTGCACGACGGGGCCCGGGTGCTGACCGGGGGCGCGGTGCCTGACGGGCCGGGCTACTTCTACCCGCCGACCGTGCTCACCGACGTGCCCCACGAGTCCGCCATCGCGACCACCGAGATCTTCGGTCCCGTCGCGCCCATCTCGACCTTCACCACGGAGGACGAGGCGGTCGAGCGGGCGAACGCGACGGAGTACGGCCTCGCGTCCTACGTGTTCACCCGCGACATCGAGCGGACGATCCGGATGGCGGAGCGGCTCGACTACGGCATGGTCGGGATCAACACCGGGCTGCTGTCCAACCCCGCCGCGCCGTTCGGAGGCGTGAAGCAGTCGGGCTTCGGGCGCGAGGGCGGGTTCGAGGGCATCGAGGAGTACCTCGAGACGACGTACGTCGGGATCGCCGTGGGGGGCTGAGGGCCCCTGGCACTTTCCCCGGTCGACCGGGGAACACGCCGCTTGGACCATCAACATTGATGGTCTAAGCGACACTTTCCCCGGTCGACCGGGGAAAGTTGAGGCGACTCAGCGAGCGCCCAACGCCGCCATGTCGTCGGCGAGCAGGTCGGCGGCGGCGCCGGCGCCGGCCATCTGGCCCGCGGCCATCGCCGCGATCACCGACGGCATCGGCATCGGGAGCGACGCTCGGTGGGCCAGGTCGCCGCCGGCGAACACGCCGGGCATGCTCGTGCGACCCATGTCGTCGATCTCGACGCAGCCGGACGGCAGCAGGGTGAGCCCGAGCTGCTCCGCGAAGGGCGCCGCCTGGTGGAACGTCGGCGTCACCAGTACGCCGATGGCGTCGATCGTCGCGCCGTCGGAGAGCAGGACGCGGGCGCCCTCGCCGTACCGCTCGAAGCGCTCGACCTCCGCCTCCACGACCGTCGCGCCGAGCGCCTCCAGCTGCGCGCGGATCTCGGGCTCCACGGGCTGGCCGTCGGCGAGCACCGAGATGCGGCCGGCGATGCGGCGCATGAGGGCGGTGCCGTGCACCTGCGGCGCCCCGGCGCCGAGGACCACGAGGTGCCCGTCGCGGAACTCGTGGCCGTGGCAGAACGGGCACTGGGCGGCGACGGTGCCCCACAGCTCGTCGAGGCCCTGCTTGGCCGGGAGCTCGTCGCGGAGACCGGTGGCCAGCACGACCCGGCGGGCCCGCACGGTGGTGCCGTCGCCGAGCGTGGCGGCGAAGCCGGTCGTGACGTCCCCGGCGATCGACGCGACGCTGGTCTCGCGCAGCTCGATGTCGTAGTCGTCCAGCTGCTCCCGCGCCTGCGCGCGGAACTCGACCGGCGGGCGACCGTCGTGGGTGAGGACGTTGTGCATGTGCTCGACGGTGGCGTTGCGGTAGCGACCGGAGTCGACGAGCGTCACCGAGCGGTGGATGCGGCCCAGGGTGAGGGCCGCCTGGAGGCCGGCGGGACCGCCGCCGACGACGAGGGCGTCACGGATCTCGGACATGGTGGTGCTCCTTCACGGATGGTGGGTGCTTGCGCTGGTCACCAGCGTGTGACTTCATGTCGGGATGAAGTCAAGCGAGTGGAGCATCGGGGCTGCGGCGAGCCGGTTCGGGCTCGAGACGCACGTGCTGCGGCACTGGGAGGACGAGGGCCTGCTCGAGCCGGGGCGCGACGGTGCGGGCCGGCGGCGCTACGCCGAGCGCGACGTCGTGCGGATCGCCGCCATCGTGCGCAACAAGGCGGCGGGGATGACGCTGGAGCAGATCCGGATCCTGCTCGACAGCGAGGCCGAGGGGCGGCGCGAGGTGCTGCAGGCCCACCTCGACGACATCGCCGAGCGGATGCGGTCGATGGAGCTGTGGCGCGAGATGACGGAGCACGCCCTCGGCTGCCGGGCGCACGACGTCACCAACTGCCCGCGCTACAAGGGGTTCCTCGCCGACCTGCTGGACGAGTCGCGTCCGCGGCCGGCGTTGCCGCCGGAGGTGAGCTGGGAGGGAGCGGTACGCCGCGCGCGGGCCGCCGTCGACTGAGACGACTCCGGGACGTCATGCGCGGTGGCTGCGGGGGCAGCCGGGGCGCATGACGTCCCGGGAGGGGGTCAGGCGGTGGGCTGCTCGGAGGCGCTGCCCGGGGTGTCGGACACGCTGGACCCGAGGCCGATCTTGTCGGCCGCGGACCCGACGGACCGCTTGATGAGGGCGTCGAGGTCGAGACCGGTCGACGTCTTCAGCATGTCGAGCGTCTGCACGAGGTTGTCGGTGACCTGCTTCGGGATCGCGCCGGCGCCGTCGGTCGAGACGACGGTCAGCTTGTCGATCGCGGCGATGGGGGCCGCGACCTCCTTCGCGATCTGGGGCAGGACCTCGATGAGCATCTGCAGCACAGCGGCGTCGTTGTAGTGCGCGAACGCCTCGGCGCGCTTGTCCATCGCCTCCGCCTCGGCCTGGCCGACAGCGAGCACGGCCGCGGCCTGGGCCTCACCCTCGGCCCGGACGGCCTCGGCCTCGGCGACACGACGGGCGCGCTCCGCGGCACCGCGGCGCTCACCCTCGATGGCCTCGGCCTCGGCCAGCGCGGAACGACGGGCCTTCTCGGCCTCACCGTTGAGGCGCGCCTCCTGGGCCTTGGCCTCGGCGGCCGCGATCGTCGAGGCCTTGCGGGCCTCGGCGGCCGCGATCTCGGCGGAGCGCTTCGCCTCGGCGTCCTGCTCCACGCGGTAGCGCTCGGCGTCGGCCGGCTTGCGCACCTTGGTTTCCAGCTCGCGCTCGGTCAGCGCGGCCTGGCGCACGGCGACCTTCTCCTGCTCGAGGAGGATCGCCTGGTCCTGGTCGGCCTGGGCGAGCGGGCCGGCCGCGGCGGCACGGGCCTGGGCGGCGTCGGTCTCGACCCGGATCTCGGCCTGCTTCAGCGCGAGGGCGCGCTGCGAGATCGCGATCTCCTCCTCGGCGGCGATGCGGGCCTGCTCGGCGGCCTGGCGGGCGTTGGCCTCCGCGATCGAGGCCTCCTGCTGGATGCGCGCCGCCTCGGGACGACCGAGGTCGGCCAGGTAGGACCCGTCGTCGGTGACGTCCTGGATCTGGAACGTGTCGAGGATGAGGCCCTGGCCGGTCAGCGAGTTCTCCGACTCGTCGGCCACGCGCTGCGCGAACGCGGCGCGGTCGCGGATGATCTGCTCGACGGTGAGGCCACCGACGATGGAGCGCAGCGCACCGGCGAGCACCTCCTGGGTGAACGGCTCGATGTCGCCCTGCTGGGACAGGAAGCGCTGCGCGGCGAGACGGATCTGGTCGGCGTTGCCGCCCACCTTGACGATGGCGACGCCCTCGACGTTGAGCTTGATGCCCTGGCCCGAGACCGCACCGCGGATCTGCACCGAGATGCGCCGCGACGACAGGTCGAGGTTGCCGAGCTTCTGGACGAACGGGATGACGAACGTGCCGCCCCCCATGACGACCTTCTGGCCCGAGAGGTCGGTGGTGAGCTCACCCGTCTCCGGGTTGACCACCGCCTTGCCCTTGCGGCCCGTGACGATGAACGCCTCGTTGGGGCCGGCGACCTTGTAGCGGCTGGTGATGAGCAGCACCAGCAGCACGAAGAGGACGACGAATCCGATGATCGATGTCAGTACCGGGTCCATGTACATGGGCCTTTCGGTCGTGGATGTGCAGGTCGTGCGGGGGTCAGGGGAGGACGTCGTACGTCGCGGCGACCGTCACGGCGGTCGGTGAGAGCACACCGGTGACGTGCACCTCGGTGCCCGCGGGGAGCGCACGCTCGGCCTGGGCGTTGAACCGGAGGGTGTGGCCGCCGCGGCGGACGGTGATCGCGCCGTACCCGCCCTCGGGGATCGCGGACACCACCTGGGCGTCCCAGCCCAGGACGTCGCGCGTCGTCGGGGTCTCGTCGGTGGCGCCCGTGCGCACGAGGCGGGTCAGCCACGCGCTGAACCAGCCGACGAGCAGACCGGCGCCGGCGCCGATGCCGGTGGCCACGAGCTGCGGGGCGCCCGCGCCCTGCGCGATCGCGCCGCCGAAGCCGAGGGCGGAGACGAAGCCGCCGAGCGCGGCCGTGGAGAACCAGTCGCCGGCGAGGCCGTCGAGGTCGAGGATGCCGTCGAGGAGGAGGGAGAGCAGGAGCACGCCGACGCCGCAGATTCCGATGATCACGAAGGGGGTCACGGGCAGCACGTCTCCTCGGGGCAAGGGGGCGGTGCACCTCGTCCTACCCCCGCGTCCACCCTCGCACACCTCTGCCGTCGTCGCCGGGCCGCGTCCCCAGGGTGGGGAAGAGCACCCGGGACTGTCGCCAGGGCGTGGCAGGCTGGACGTCATGTCGAGCGCACACCCCCAGGGCACCCCGGGACCTCCGACCACGATCGTGCTGTTCGGCGCGACCGGCGACCTCGCGCGGCGCAAGCTGCTGCCCGGGATGCTGCACCTGCTGCGCTCGGGCCTGCTGCCCCGCGTGCAGATCGTCGGCACGTCGCTCGAGGAGCACACGCGCGACTCGTTCGTCGAGTTCGCCCACCGGGCCATCCAGGAGTTCTCCCCCGACACGACCGACGCGGAGTGGAAGGACTTCGCCCAGCGCCTGTTCTGGGCGCCGGGCGGCACGGCGGAGTCGCTGCGCAAGGCCGTCGAGGAGGCCGAGGGCGAGTGCGAGGGGCCGCAGCGGCGGTTGCACTACCTGTCGGTGCCCCCGCGGGCGGCCCTGGCGGTCATCCACACACTGCGCGATGCCGACCTCGTGGAGGGCTCGCGCGTCATCATGGAGAAGCCGTTCGGCACCGACCTGGAGAGCGCGAAGCAGCTCAACGCGGCCGTGCACGCGGTCTTCGACGAGTCGCAGGTGTTCCGCATCGACCACTTCCTCGGCAAGGAGGCGGCGCTCAACATCCTCGCGTTCCGCTTCGCCAACGGGCTGTTCGAGCCCGTGTGGAACCGCAACATGATCGACCACGTGCAGATCGACGTGCCGGAGAGGCTGGGGCTCGAGCAGCGGGCGTCGTTCTACGAGTCGACGGGTGCCTACCGCGACATGGTGGTGACCCACCTCTTCCAGGTGCTGGCGTTCACGGCGATGGAGGCCCCGACGGCCCTCGACCCCCAGTCGATCACCGAGGAGAAGTTCAAGGTCTTCCGGTCGATGCTGCCGATCCACCCCGACGACGTGGTGCGGGGGCAGTACCTGGGCTACCGGGAGGAGCCCGGCGTCGACCCGGAGTCGGAGACGGAGACGTTCATCGCGCTGCGCTGCTTCGTCGACAACTGGCGCTGGGCGGGGGTGCCGTTCTACCTGCGCACGGGGAAGAAGCTCGCCGAGGGCCAGCGGATCATCTCGGTGGCGTTCAAGGAGCCGCCCAAGTCGATGTTCCCCGAGGGCTCGGGCATCGGCCAGCACGGCCCCGACCACCTGACCTTCGACCTGGCGGACCAGGCCCGGGTGTCGCTGTCGTTCTACGGCAAGCGGCCCGGCCCCGGCTTCCGCCTCGACAAGGTGTCGATGCAGTTCTCGGTGGAGGACACGACCTGGGCCGGCTCCGTGCTGGAGGCCTACGAGCGCCTCATCCTCGAGGCGACCAAGGGCAACCACACCCTGTTCACGACGGCCGAGGGCGTCGAGCGCCTCTGGGAGATCTCGACCCCGCTGCTGGAGGACCCGCCGCCGGTGCGGCCCTACGAGCCCGGCACGTGGGGGCCCAACCAGATCCACCAGCTCATCGCGCCGCGCGCCTGGCGGCTCCCGTTCGAGCGGAAGTGGCGGGAGCGCACCACGCGCGACGACGCGTGAACGGTCGGTGACGGCGGCGGCTCCGCGGGGTTCAACCGGTCCGGCCGGGGGTAGCCAGCGCACCGGAGGTGGGGGTCATCATGGAGATGCGCAGGTTCGAGCTCGTCGACGGCTCGGCGGACAAGTTCTGGTCCATCGGCGTCGAGGGCGCACGCGTGGTCGTGCACTACGGCCGCAACGGCACCAACGGCCAGGTCAAGGAGAAGACGCACGGCAGCGCTGGCGACGCGGCAGCCGACGCCGCGAAGCAGGTCGCGGCGAAGGTGAAGAAGGGGTACGTCGAGGCGGGCTCCGGCGCCGCACCCGCGTCCGCGAGCACCCCGGCCACGAGCGCCCCGGCCGCGAGCGCCCCGGCCGCGAGCACCCCGGCCACGAGCGCCCCGGCCGCGCCGACCGTCGGACCTCCCGCGCCTGCCGCAGCGACGCCGACCAGCCCGCCCGAGGTGGATCGCGACGTACCGGAGCCGAAGGCGTTCGAGCCCGGTGACCTGGGCTTCCGGTGGCACCCGCTCGAGCTGGCCGCGCTGCCGGAGGGTCCGGCGGCGCCCGCCGCTGACCCGGAGGGATCCCCGCAGGACGTCGTCGCCGCCTGCGAGGCCGCTGCGGAGGCGCACGTCGTCGCCGACACCTCCGACTACCGCCGCCACGAGTGGGTCGCGAGCCCGCCGTTCGCGGGTGTGCCCGGCGAGCTGACGGCCCGGTGGTGGCGGACCTACATGCGGGAGCACGTGCCCGAGGTCCACGAGAACGGCCGGTGGCGCCCCGTGACCTCCGCCGAGTGGCAGCAGGCGCGGGTGGAGGGGCGGAAGCTGAAGGAGTACGGCGGCCACCTCGACCAGCGGCAGCGCCGGGCGCGGGCCGCCGAGGTCGTGCTGGACGCGGCGGCCGCGCTGCCGCCCGGACTGACCGACCTCACCGGAGGGGTCCAGTTCTGCAACCTCGACGACGTCTCCGCGATCGCCGTCGACCTCGTCACCGACGGCCGCGCCGCGGTGCTCGAGCGGGTCACGTCGCGGGTCGCCCTCGAGTGGGCGCCGGCGCTGCGCGCCCTCGTGCCCGACCTGACCGCGGCCGAGGTCGACGCCGCCCTCGATCGCACGCGGGCGCGGTGGGCCGAGGAGGGCACCCCGCGCTTCATCGATCCGGACCTCCAGCCCGCCCTCCTGCGCAGCGTGCTGCTGGCGAGCCCCGACGAGCACGCGGACCTCGTGGCGGGCATGACCGTGGGCTCGGACGGCTACCTCTCGTTCGCCCACCTGGGCCGCCTCGTCGCCGCCGCCGTGCGCCTGCCCGACGCCGAGTCCCGGCGGGCGCTCTGGGACCGGGTGGTGGACGCGTCCGAGACCGACGGCCTCCAGGTCGCGGACACCGCCCCGCTGCCGCCGGCCCTCGCGATCGGACTGTTCGGTGGGCCCATGTTCGAGCGGGCGGTCGCCGTGGTGTGCCTGAAGGGCCGCGCCGGCGAGGCCGTCGCGCTCGCCCAGCGTCTCGCGGCCCGCGTGGACGGGCCGGGCGCCGTGCCCGGGATGCTGCGGCTCCTCGCGCGGTCGAAGGCCGGCACCGTCGCCCGCGACTGGCTCGTGGCCCACCGGGGGTTGCTCGCGGCGTACGAGGGTCCCCTCGACCGCGCCGAGCGGGAGGCACTGGCCGGGCTCGTGCGGGAGATCCTCGTCGTCGACCCCGGGTTCGCCCCGCTCCACCCGGCGATGGTCGCGGTCGTCGAGGAGGTGCGGCGGCTCGCCGCGCTGCCGGTGCTCGGCGCCGACGGTGCGATGCCGACGTGGTGGACGGAGGCGGTCGCGGCCGAGGAGGCCGCCGAGGTGGTCCCCAGCAAGATCAAGGTGCCGAAGAAGCTGCCGGTGTGGACGGGTGCGCTCCCGCCGGTGCGAGTGACCGACGGGGAGGACGAGGCCCGGCTCGACGCCGTCGCCACCGCCGCCGTGCTCGGCTCGGCCATGCGCAGCGCCTTGGACCCCACCCTCGCCCCGCGCCCCCTGGTCGCCGCCGTGCGCGAGCGCATGAGCGCCTCGGCTCGGGACGCCGTGGGCAGCGGCTTGCTGCGCGGCTTCCTCGGCAACGGGGGCGCCTCGGGGGAGCGGGCGCGCTGTTCCTGGCGTCGGGGTTCCTGGGGGCGGAGGGGTACGTCGCGGAGCTGACCCCGCTCGTCCGCGCCTGGCCCGGCGAGAGCCAGCACCAACGCGCCGTGCTCGGCCTCGACGCCCTCGCGGCCACCGGCACCAACGCGGCGATGCAGGCCATCTCCGGCATCGCCGGCAAGTCGAAGTTCAAGGGCGTGCAGAAGGCCGCGAACGAGTCGCTCCAACGCCTGGCCGACCTGCAGGGCCTCACGGTCGACGAGTTCGAGGACCGGGTCGTGCCCGACGCCGGTCTCGACGAGCGCGGCGTGCGGGTGCTCGACTACGGGCCGCGGCAGTTCCGCGTCGGCCTCGGGACCGACGGCAAGCCCGTGGTGCACGCGCTCGGCGACGACGGCCGCCCGACGGGGAAGCCGCGCACGTCGCTGCCGGCGCCCACCAGCAAGGACGACGCCGAGACGGCCGCGGAGACGAAGAAGGAGTTCACGGTGCTGCGCAAGCATCTCACCGACGTGGCCTCCATCCAGACCACGCGGCTGGAGCGCGCGATGGTGACCGGGCGGGTCTGGTCGGCGGGCGACCACGCGGCGTACGTGCTGCGGCACCCCGTGCTCAACTCGCTCGTGCGGCCGCTGGTCTGGCGCCTCACGGAGGCCGACGGCACGGAGCGGCTGGTGCGGGTGACGGAGGACCGGGAGTACGTGACGGTCGAGGAGGACCCCGTGGAGCCCGGCGAGGGCGCCACGATCGCGCTCGCCCACCCGCTCACGATCGACGAGGCCGACAAGGACGCGTGGCGGACGCACCTGCTGGACTACGAGCTGACGTCGCCCGTGGAGCAGCTCGACCGTGCGGTCTTCGGCCTCCCGGACGAGCAGGACGGACCGGCGCTGGCCGGCCTGCCGACCGGGCGGATCGGTCCCGGCGCGCTGTCGACCACGCTCGAGCGCGCCGGCTGGCGCCGCGGTGAGCCGCAGGACGCCGGCGTCATCCACGTGTTCACGTTGGCGCTGCCCACCCACGGGGTCGGCGTGGTGCTCGAGATCTCCGACGGCCTGTGGGCCGGGATGCTCCACGAGTCGGGTCCGCAGAAGCTGGACGCCGTGAGCCTCGTGCCGTTGTCGTACGTCGAGGGAGGCGTCGGCTACGTGTGGTGGGACCGCGAGGACCCGCGGCTCGACTGGACGACCGTCGACCCGGTGGTGGTCTCGGAGGTGCGTCGCACGCTCGCCGCCGTCGAGGCGAGGATGGAGGCGTGAGCGCGGCGAGCACCCCGGCCCCCCGCGTCCAGCGCCCCTCCGCCGAGACGCGCTGGGCGGACGAGCTCGACCGCCTCGACGACCGCGACCGCCGCACGGGCGCCCGGGTGCCCGACGGGTGGCGGCTCTCCCCGCGCAGCGTCGTCGACTTCGTGCTCGGCGACGCCGGCCAGCGCGAGGGGCTCGGCCTGGAGACCAAGTTCGTCGGCGACCGGGCGCTCGTCGAGCGGTGCGTGGTGGCCCTCGCGACCGACCGCGGCCTCATGCTCGTCGGCGAGCCGGGCACGGCGAAGTCGTTCCTCTCCGAGCTGCTCGCCGCCGCCGTCTCCGGCGACTCGACGCTCACCGTGCAGGGCACCGCGTCGACCACGGAGGACGCGATCACCTACTCGTGGAACTACGCGCTGCTCCTGGCCCGCGGCCCGAGCCTCGACGCGCTCGTGCCGGCGCCCGTGCACCGCGGCATGAGCACCGGCGCCGTGGTGCGCTTCGAGGAGATCACCCGCTGCCCGATCGAGACGCAGGACTCGCTGCTCTCGGTGCTCTCCGACCGCGTGCTCGTCGTGCCGGAGCTCGAGGACGAGCACCGCGTGCTCCACGCGCGCCGGGGATTCTCGGTGATCGCGACGGCGAACGTGCGCGACCGGGGCGTCAACGACATGAGCGCGGCGCTCAAGCGACGCTTCAGCTTCGAGACCATCCACCCCATCGCCGACCTGCGGCGGGAGGCGGAGCTCGTGCAGCGCCAGAGCGACGCGATCCTCGCGGACGCGGGCATCACGGCCGCCCTGCCCGGCGACCTCACCGAGGTGCTGGTGACGATGTTCGCCGAGCTGCGCCGGGGGCGCACCGCGGACGGGCGCCCGGTCGAGCAGCTGTCGACCGCGATGTCGACCGCCGAGGCGGTGTCGGTCGCGGTCGCGACGGGCCTCTCCTCGGCGTGGTTCACGGGCGCGCCTCCGCGCGGCGAGGACGTCGTCGGCGCGCTGCTCGGCACGGCGCTCAAGGACTCCGACGAGGACCGGTCCCGCCTGCGGGGCTACCTGACGCGGGTCGCGAAGGAGCGGGGCGGGCGGTGGCAGGAGCTGCACGCCGCCCGCGGTCTGCTCGATGGCTGAGGTCGGCTCGATGGCGGAGGTCCGCTCGACGACCGAGGTCGACGAGCAGGGCATCTGCTGGGTCCCGGTGCGCCACCACTCGCCCGCGGCCACGCGGGCGGTCCGCGACCTCGTGGCGCGGCTGCGGCCGGCGGCGGTGCTCGTGGAGGGCCCGTCCGACTACACCCGCCTCGACCAGCTGCTCCTCGCGCACGAGCCGCCGGTCTCCCTCATGACGTGGTTCCGGCGGGAGACCCCGGAGCGCACCGAGGTGGCCTACGCGCTCTACCCGTTCGCCGTCTTCAGCCCCGAGTGGCACGCGATCCGCGACGGCGCGGGCGTCGGCGCCGACATGCGGTTCGTCGACCTGCCGTGGCACGCGCAGGTCCTCGTCGAGGAGGGCGGGTACGACGGGGGCCCGGCCACCGCCGAGGGCGCGGCCCTCCACCGCACCGACGAGGTCAGCGCGTCGTTCTTCGACGGGCTCGCGGCGTACACGGGGCGGCGGGAGATGTCGGCCGTCTGGGACGAGCTGGCCGAGATCGACCCGGGGCTGGGCACGGCGACGTACCTGCGGCGCGCGGCGTTGCTCGGCGCCGGGATCCGGGCGGACGGCGACGCCCGGCGGGACGACCGCGCGCTCGCGGAACGCGCGCTCGACGAGGCCCGGGAGGCGCACATGGCGGCGGAGGTCCGCCGGGCGCGGGCCGACCACCCCGACGGCGTGCTGCTCGTCGTCACCGGGGCCGCGCACACGGCGGCCCTGCAGGAGCGGCTGGCCGCCGCGCCCCGGGCCGACGAGCTCGCCGGGCCACCGCCGACCCCCGACGACCTGGAGACGGGGCACGCGCTGGTGCCGACGTCGTACCCGGCCCTCGACGAGCAGCGCGGCTACCTGGCGGGGCAGCCGAGCCCGGGCTACTACGACCGCGCCCACCGGGCGACCGGGGAGGACGCGCACGCGCTGACGGACACCGTGCTCGCGGAGGCGGTGGCCGCGCTGCGCGACGCGGGCGTGGCCCTGTCGGCCGCCGACCTCATCGCCGCGCGGGCGGCGATGCTGGGCCTGGCGACACTTCGCGGGCACGCCCGGCCGTGGCGCGACGACCTCGTCGACGCCCTCACGTCCACCCTCGTGAAGGACACGGTCGCGCCCGACGCCGCCACCAGCGCGGACGGCGGCCACCCGCTGCTCAACCGGGTGCGCGAGCTGATGCGCGGCGACGCGGTCGGACGGCTCGCGCCCGGCACCGACCTGCCGCCGCTCGTGCTCGAGGTCGAGGCGCGCTGCGCGGCGCTGGGGATGCCGCTGGAGCCGCAGACCACCGCGCACGTGCTCGACCTGGAGGACGACGCCGACCGCGCGCGGGCACAGCTGCTGCAGCGCCTCCGCGTGCTCGACGTGCCCGCCGCTCGGCTGGTGCGGGACGTCCGCGGTGCCGACCCGCAGGGCCCGATCGGCGCGCAGGTGGGCGCGCGGGTGGACTCGACCCAGGAGTGGCGGGTGCGGGGCGGCACGACGGTCACGGCTCGGGCGGTGCTGGCGAGCCGGTGGGGCGCGAGCATCGAGCAGGCCGTGCTCGCGGTGCTCGGCCGCCGGGCCGCCGAGGGCGACGTCGCCGCGCTCACCGGTGCGCTGCTCGATGCTGTGCTCTGCGGCCTCCCCGACCTCACGGGCCGGCTCCGCGAGCAGGTCGAGGTGGGCACGCTGGCCCTCGACCGGCTGCCGGAGCTCGTCGAGCCGCTCGCGGTGCTGCTGCGGTTGCACCGGTTCGACCGGTGGTACGGCACCACCGACCGCGCGGACCTCGGAGCGCTCGTCCGCCTCGTCGGCCTCCGGGGCGTCGAGCTGGTCGAGCGGCTCGGGCCGCAGGGCCCGGGCGGGCCGTCCGAGCAGCTCGCCGTGGCCCTGCGCCGCCTCGTCGACGCCGTCGTCGCGTCGCCCGCGCTCCGCGACCTCGAGCCACGGCTCGCGGCCGCGGTGGCCGAGCAGCTCGCGCGAGGCAGCACCCGCTCGGGCCACGCCCCCGAGGCGCTCGGCGCCCTCACCGGCGCCCGGTGGCTGCTCGCGTCGGTCGCGCCGCGGGACCTCGCCGCCGTCGGCCCCGAGGGCGCGCCGGACCCGGCGGGGACGGGGGAGTGGTATGCCGGGCTGCTCGCCGTCGCGGGCCACCTCGCCCTCGCGGCGCCCGAGATCTTCGATCCTCTCGACGCGGCGCTGCGGACCTGGTCGCCGGACGACTTCCGCCGCGCGCTGCCCGACCTGCGGCGTGCCGCGACCAGCTTGCTGCCGCGTGAGCGCCGGGCGCTGCTGGCGCACCTGGCGGCCGGGCCCGGCGGCGGCCCGTCCCCGGCGGGGCCCGACCTCGACGTACCGGAGGAGGAGCTCGCCACCCTCCTCACCCGGGAGGACGCGCTGTGGGCGCTCGTGGAGGAGCACACGGGTCCGCTACGAGCAGGTACGGCGCGGTGACCGCCCCACCCGGGGCCTCGAGCCCCGACGAGGAGGAGCTGGTCGCCCGGCGGTGGCGGCTGGTGCTGGGTCCGGCGGCCGACGACGCGCTGGGCCGGCCCGTCGGCGAGGACGCGCGCCTCGACGACGCGCTCGGCTTCCTCGAGGAGGGCGCGTCGCGGACGGCGGGCTCGACCGGCTCCGGCTTCCTGACGAGCACCGACTGGATCAACGAGGTGCAGGAGCTGTTCCCGCGCTCGGTGGCCGACCGGCTCGTCGAGCGGGCGGTCGAGACGCGCGGCGTGGACGACCTCGTGCTCGACGCCGAGGCGCTGGCCGCCGTCACCCCGAGCCAGGCGCTGCTGACGGCGATCCTCCGCAACCGCAGCCTCATGGCGCCCCACGTGCTCGCCGCCGCCCGCACGGTGGTCGCGCAGGTGGTGGCCGAGCTCCTGGAGCGGCTGGCGACGCCGGTGCGCAGCCCGTTCGCGGGGGTGCGCGACCCCCGGCGTCCCAGCCGGCAGCGGGTGGCGGCGAACTTCGACGCGCGGGCCACCATCCGGGCCAACCTCCGCAACGTCGATCCGGTCAGCGGCCAGCTCGTCATCAAGCGACCGCTGTTCGCCAGCCGGGTGCGCCGGCAGGTCGACCGGTGGCAGGTCATCGTCGCGGTCGACCAGTCGGGGTCGATGGCGAGCTCGGTGATCCACTCGGCCGTGACGGCGGCGATCTTCCACGGCGTGGGGTCGATCCGCACCCACCTCGTCGCGTTCGACACCGAGGTCGTCGACCTCTCGGACCAGCTGGCCGACCCGGTCGAGGTGCTGCTCGGGGTGCAGCTCGGCGGGGGCACGGACATCGGGAAGGCGGTGCGCTACTGCGCGTCGCTGGTGACCGAGCCGCGGCGCGCGATCGTGGTCGTCATCAGCGACTTCTTCGAGGGCGGGGACGCGGCGGTGCTCCACGGCGCGGTCCGGGAGCTCGCCGAGAGCGGGGTGACCGTGCTGGCGCTCGCCGCGCTGGAGGAGGACGGCACCGTCACCGTCCACGAGGAGGAGGCCCGCCAGCTCGCGCGGCTCGGGGCGCACGTCGGCGCCATGACCCCCGACGCGCTCGCGCAGTGGGTCGCGGAGGTGGTCGACGGACGGCGTGAGGCCGGGCCGCCGGCCGCGCCTCCCACCCCGACCCGGGGTTCGCGGCCCGTGATCCCCGACCTCGGCGGGCTCACGCTCGACGTCCTGCGCGACCTGACCAACGTCGGCACGGTGCGTCGCGCCGAGCGGGAGGTCGAGCAGGGCACTGTCGAGGTGACCTTCGTCGAGACCGACGCCGGTCTCGAGGCGACCGCCCCTGACGCCTCCTGCCTGCTGGGCGCCGGGTCCTTCGACGCGTGGCGCTGCGACTGCGCGGCGGGCGGGGGCTGTCGCCACGTCGTGCGGGCGGTGCTGGCGTGGCGCGCCAGGACCCCGTCGTCCCGGGGTCGTGGTGGGAGCCCTGCGAAAGGTGACGGCCTCGCACCACGACCCGAGGGGGGTGACAGCGGCGTCGACGCCCGCACCGGGGCGGCAGCGGCGCGGGCGCGGGCGGCGTACGGGCTCGTCGCCAGCGTGCAGCGCGGCGAGCGCACGACGGTCGTGCTCCACGTGCCCGCCGAGGCGACGGTGCGGTTAGGCGCCGATGCCGACCCCCGCTTCGCGCGCTGCGACTGCGGCCGGACCGGCTGCGTGCACCTCGACCACGCGCTGGTGGCCGTGGCGGCCGCTGGCGACCGGGCCGCTGGCGACCGGGACGCTGGCGACCTCGTGGCCCAGGCCCCGGCCGAGGGCGGACTCGCCGCGGCCCCCACCGCCCTCCACGACGCCTGGCACGGGTGGTGGCGGCAGCTCGTGGGCCTTGGCCTCGGCTCCGCGGAGGAGCTCGTGGCCGCCGGGGTCGGGCTCGCGACCCGGATGGAGGACGCCGGCCTCGTGCACCCCGGCGCGGTCGTGCGCGACCTCGTCGCCCAGCTGGCCCACCAGGCCGCGCGTGACGCCGAGGTGTCCCCGGCTCGGCTCGTCGGGCTCGCCGGCGAGCTGGAGTCGCGGCTGCGGTCGCTCGGGTGGCCCGGCGGCGTGCCGGCCGCGCTGGTCGCCGGCGTCCCCGACGCCGAGCAGCCCGTCGGTGCCCAGCGCCTCGTCGGCCTCGGCGCCGAGCACCTCCACGTCGGGGGCTGGAGCCGGCTGCGGGTCTACCTGGGCGACGTGCGCTCCGGGGCCGTGCGCACGCTGACGGTGGAGGGCACCGACACCGAGGAGACGCCGGTGACCGCGCAGCGGCTGGGGGCGCGGACGCGGGCGGGCAGCACCTACGCCGCGTGGGCGGCCGCCGCCGCGGTGCTCCCGCGCAGCCGTCGGCGCGGCGCCGAGCTCGTGCTGCCGCGGGGCACGCCGCCGGTACGCCGCAGCGCGACCTGGGCGGTTCCCGAGGACTCGCCCCTGCTCGCGGCCCGCCTCGACGCCGTCGCGGTGGGGGTCGACGTGCCCGGGCCGTTGGCCCCGCGCGGCTCCGCGGCGGGCGTGGGCGCCGTGCGCGTCGCCTCCGTCGAGGACGTCCGCCACGACCCGCTCGAGGCGCGACTGACGGCGACGGTCACCGACGAGGTCGGTGTGACGGCCCGGCTCGAGCTGCCGGTCTCGACCCGCGCGTTGCCCGGTGCCGAGGGCGACGGCGGAGCGGCTGGCGTCGGGCGGGACGACGGCCGTGGCCGGCCGGTGGGTACGCCGCGCGGACGGCCTCGTCGTGCGACCCACCCTGCTCGACGGGGAGGGCGGCCCGCTCGTCGTGCCGCTGGGCGTGCCGCAGGCACCGGGCCCCGACGGCTCGGCGTCGGGGGAGGCCCCGCCCTCGACCGACCCGTGGCAACGCCTCACGGGCGACGTCACCGCGACGGTGGGACGCCTGCTCGTGCTGGGGGCGCGTCGCGGGGCGGCGGGCCTGCGCAGCGACCTGGCCGACCACGCGGCACGGGCCGAGCGGCGGGGCCTGCTGCGGTGGGCCGGGGCGCTGCGGGCGGCCGCGGGGGACGACCTCGACCCGGTGGCCCTGCTCGACCTCGCCGTGCTGCTGGAGATGGCCCGCTGACCCTCCCCCCGGGTCGTGGTGCGAGGCCTGCGGAAAACGATGGCCTCGCACCACGACCCGGGGGCGGGGAGGTGAGGGAGGGCAGAGCCTCAGGGCATCCGCAGGACGCCGAGGCCCTTGTAGAGGTCCACGCGCTCGATGGTCGCGCCCGGCTCCGACTCGGCCCAGCGCTCGCCGGTGATGCGCTCGTCGGAGCGGTCGTAGTCGTCCATGAGCACCAGGGCGCCCGGCGCGAGGCGGTCGCGCATGACGGGGAACGCGGGGTAGCGCGCCTCGGGACCGCCCGATCCCGGCGGGCCGTCGACGATCATGAGGTCGATCGGGGGCAGGTCACCGATGGCAGCCGCGTCGTACCACTGCGGCTCGTGGCCCGCCACGGGCGAGTCGACGAGCGGCGCGATGCGCACCTCGGCGACGTCGGCGACGCCCGCCTCCTCGAGGGTGCGTTGCGTCTGGCCGCCGTAGTAGGCGTCGTGGTCGACGGAGATGATGCGGGTGGGCAGGCCGTACTGCTTCGCGACGAGGCCCATGAGCAGCGTCGAGGAGCCGGAGCCGAACTCCAGCACCGTCGCCGGGCGGCGCGTGCGGAGCAGGTCGACCAGGTAGAGCAGCAGGTCGGGCGACGCCGCGAAGCCGCTGAGGCCGGGCAGGGGACGTTCGATGCGGACCGCGTCGAAGAGCTGCAGCAGCGCCTGGGTCTGGCGGGTCGTTCCCACGTTCTCCGCCGTCAACATCTTCTGCACCTCGTCGAGCGTCGCGGCGCGCACGCGGTGGAGCTCGGCCCGCTCGGCCTTCGCGGAGTCGGCCACGGCGCCGCGCACGAGGTCGGTCGTGCGGATCGCGTTCTTCTCGACGGACTCGCGCAGGCCGTCGGTGCGGGCCTTGAGCAGCGTCACCACCGTGTCGGTGCCGGCGCCGACGTGACGGTCGTTGACGGCGAGCCGACCGACCACCCCGTGCAGCGCGCCGAGCACGACGGCCTGCACCGTGAGCACCAAGCCGATGCCGAGCGCGATCAGCCAGGCGCCGTCGAGGTCCACCACCGCCGCCGCCAGCAGCGGCAGCCCGACGAGCCCGATCAGGCCGGCCAGGACGACGAGGGGACGTCCTCGTCGGGGCAGCAGGGTGGTCAGCGGCGTGCGTGACGTCATGGGCAGGAATCTATCCAGACCCGCCGACGGCGGCGGGCAGCGGCGGGCAGCGGCGCGTCAGGCCAGGCCGCGGATGGCCCGGGCCGGCGGACGCCGACCCGCGATGGTCCACGCCATGTCGACGACCTGCCGGGTCTCGGGCACCTGGTGGACCCGGTAGATCCGCGCCCCCGCCTGCGCGCAGATCGCCGTCGCGGCCAACGTGCCGAGCAGCCGGTCGCCCACTCCGCGGTCGAGGGTCTCGCCGACGAAGTCCTTGTTGGAGAGGCTGACGAGCACGGGCCAGCCCGTCGCGACCATCTCGCCCAGCCGGCGGGTCACCTCGAGCGACTGGAAGGTGTTCTTGCCGAAGTCGTGGGCCGGGTCGATCACGATCGACTCCCGCGCCACGCCGGCGGCCAGCGCGCGCTCGGCGTACGCCGTCGTGTCGGCGATCGCGGAGGCGACCACGTCGTCGTACGCCAGCCGGTGCGGCCGCGTGCGCGGCGTGACCCCGCCGGTGTGGGTGCAGATGATCGCGGCGTCGTGCTCGGCCGCCGCGTCGACGAGCTGCGGGTCGGCGCCGCCCCAGGCGTCGTTGAGCACGTCCGCGCCCTCGGCGCACACGGCGCGCCCGACCGACGCGCGCCAGGTGTCGACGGAGATGACGAGGTCGGGGTACGCCGCGCGCACGCGCGCCACGAACGACACCACCCGGCGGCGCTCCTCGGCCTCGTCGATCTCGACGCCGGGCGCGGCCTTGATGCCGCCGATGTCGACGATCTCGGCGCCCTCGTCGACCACCTGGGCGACGCGGTCGAAGGCCTTGTCCTCCGCCCAGGTGGCGCCCTTGTCGTAGAACGAGTCGGGCGTGCGGTTGACGATCGCCATCATCAGCGTCGCGTCGTCGGGGAACGAGTGGCGCCCCAGGCGCAGCGTCATGCGGTCTCCTCCGGTGCCAGGACCGTGCGTTGGGGTGGTCGCTCGCCCACGGTCACGGCCCGCAGGTGCGGTACGGCGCCGGCCTCGGTGCGCACGAACTGCCGCAGGCCCACCGTGTCGACGCCCCCGACCTCGCCCGTGCGGCGCGCGACCGCGGCCAGGATCTGGGTCGCCATGGCCCCCAGGTCGGCGAGCGCCTGGTGCCGGTGGGAGCGACGACCCAGGTCGACCTGGGCGATCGCGTCGACGCCCCGTGCGCGCAGGGTGTCGACGAGCGCGGCCAGCTCCACGGCGTACCCCGTCGGGACGCTCAGCGAGGCGAACAGCTCGCGACGGACCGCCCACTCGCCGGCCAGCGGCTGCACGAGCCCGGCGAGCTCCGGGAACGCGAGCGCGAGGAGCGGGCGGGCGACGAGCTCGGTGACCCGACCCCCGTCGTACGGCCCGCCGCCCTCGACGTCGAGCGGCCGCTCGTAGAACCCCTTGACGAGGCCCACCGTCGGGTCGGTGAGGAGCGGCCCGAGGAGGCCGGGCACGAAGTGGGTGTCCCACTCGCGCAGGTCGGCGTCCATGAAGACCAGCACGTCCCCGCGCGTCACGAAGAGGGACTTCCACATCGCCTCGCCCTTGCCCGGCGCCCAGCCGAGGTCGGGGCGGATCTCGGCCGCGGCGTGCACCTCGGCCCCGGCGTCGGCCGCGGCCTGGGCGGTGCCGTCGGTGGAGTCCGAGTCGATGACGACGATCTCGTCGAGCAGGCGGGCGGTCTCCACGAGCCGCTCCCGCACGCGGGACACGACGTCGCCGACGGTGGCGGCCTCGTTGCGGGCCGGTACGACGAGGCTGACGGTCACGCCGGAGGCCTCACGCGCGGCGAGGAGGGCGTCGAGCGGCCAGTCCTGCCAGTGGTGCGTGCGACGCGCCGCCCACGCGGACGTGGCGTCGTCGGGGCGCGGCGCGTTCACCTCGACAGGTTAGAGGTGGGTCGGGAACGGGCTCGGGGCGGCCGGGACAGGGGGGCGGTGGAAAACCGGTCGAGGATTGTCGGCGCGTCCTGCCAGGCTGCGTCCATGGCCGACCAGGACGCTTTCATCGACGCCTTCGCCCGGTTCCTCGACAAGGTGGTGCACGACCACGAGCGCGCCACCTCCTCCGACGCGGGTGAGCTGGTGCGGCTCCTCGACGCCCATCTCGGCTCACCGGCGTCGAGTGCTCGATCGTCACGGAGAAGCTCCCGCCGTGGCGGCTCGTCGACGCCGACGCGGTGCTGGACGCGTTGGCCGGGGCTCAGGGTCGTGTGGTGGGCCTGTCGGTCGACCGTCGCCAGCGGGACGTCGGTCTTCGTTCGATCCTGGCGGGGCGGCACGGTCCGGTGGGGGTCGCTCCGATCGACCACATCTCGATGCCGGTCGGTCCGGGGGAGGAGCGGCGCGTCGTCTCCCGCGGTCTGCGCCTCCTGACGTGGGGAGGTGAGCCGGTGGCCGTGCTGCAGTCGGCCGCCGACCCGGAGTGGGACCGTGAGCAGGCCACCCTGGAGGTGGTCGGAGCGAGTGCGGAGACGGTGGATGCCTTCCTGGCGGAGGTCCGGCGCCGGATGACGGCCGACAGCGTGCTGCGCGGGCAGGTGATGACGTTCCGGCCGCACGGGTTCGAGTCGATGCTCGGGGGCGTCGCGTTCGTGGAGCGGCCCTCCGTGGCGCGGGAGGACGTGGTGCTCCCGGACGGCGCGTTCGAGCGGCTGGAGCAGCACGTGCTCGCCCTCGGCGCCCACCGGGAGGCGCTGCTCGCCGCCGGACAGCACCTGAAGCGCGGCGTCCTGCTCTACGGCCCCCCGGGCACCGGCAAGACCCACACGGTGCGGCACCTCGTGGGGGCGGCCGACGGCACGACGGTGCTGATGCTGAGCGGCAACTCGTTGGGCGCGGTGCGGGACGCCGCGAGCATCGCTCGCGTGCTGGAGCCCGCGATCGTCGTGCTCGAGGACTGCGACCTCATCGCCGAGGACCGCGACATGATGGGTTCGCCCGACTCGCTGCTGTTCGAGCTGCTCGAGGCACTGGACGGTCTCGACGGGGATGCGGACGTCGCCTTCCTCCTCACGACGAACCGGCCCGACCTGCTCGAGCAGGCGCTGGCGCAGCGTCCGGGGCGCATCGACCTCGCCGTCGAGGTGCCGCGTCCCGACGCGGCCGCGCGGCGTCGGCTCTTCGCCCTCTACGCGCGAGGGCTCGACCTCAGCGACGAGGCCGTCGGGGCCGCTGCGGACCGCGCCGAGGGCGTCACCGCGTCGTTCGCGAAGGAGCTGGTGCGTCGCACGGTGCTGGCCGCCGCGGTCGAGGGTGTGCCGGCCGTGGACCGTCACCTCGAGGCGGCCCTCGACGAGCTCCTCGGCGACCGCGAGTCGTTCACCCGCAGCCTGCTGGCCTCGGGACCGTCGATGCACGAGGGCGGTCCGCGGGGCTCCCGCGGTCGGTCCCACCACGGCGTCGGTGAGGAGTGGATCGACGAGGACGGGAACGGCCACGTGGTGCTCGGCGGCGACTGACGCCGGCGTCCCCCAGGGAGCCGTCGCTAGCCTGACGGACATGAGCACACCGGTGCGGACGGCCCCCGAGCGTGGGCCGGTGCGCGACGCCGTGACGCTGGTCGGCGGGTTCGTCGCGGTCCTGTGGGTCCTCGAGATCGTCGACACGATCGTCGGCCACCGTCTCGACCAGTACGGCGTGCAGCCGCGCACCGACGAGGGGCTCGTCGGCATCGCGACGGCACCGCTGCTGCACCTCGGGTTCGAGCACCTGATCTCCAACACGGTCCCGCTGCTGGTGCTGGGCTTCGTCATCGCCCTGTCCGGGATCGGGCAGGCTCTCGCCGTCACCGGCGCGATCTGGGTCATCGGCGGCTTCGGCACCTGGCTGATCGCGCCGTCCGGCACCAACCACATCGGCGCGTCGGTGCTCGTGTTCGGGTTCATCGTCTACCTGGTGCTCCGCGGCTTCTTCACGCGGCGGATCGGCCAGATCGCCGTCGGCATCGTGGTGCTCGTGCTCTACGGCGGCGCCCTGTGGGGCGTCCTCCCGGGTCAGCCGGGCATCTCGTGGCAGGGCCACCTCTTCGGCGCCATCGGCGGAGGTCTCGCTGCGGCGATGCTGACGCCGCGCCGTACCGACGCGACAGGAGCGACCGCATGACCGCCTTCTCCGTCTCCCACGAGGCGACCGCCGTGCTGCCCGTCGAGCGGCAGGCGGTGTGGGACGTGCTCACCGACCCCGCGACGCTCGCCGAGCTGACCCCGATGCTCACCTCGATCGAGGAGCGGGGGGAGCACTGGGTCTGGCGCATGGCCAAGGTGCCGGGCCTGAGCCTGGCGGTGGCGCCGGAGTTCACCGAGCGCATGACGTTCGTGGAGCTGGAGCGCATCGACTTCCGCCACGACCCGCCCGCGGGGCGGGACGAGGACGCGGGGGCGGAGGGCTGGTACGAGCTGCGGGACGCGACCGACGACGAGCGCGGCGCGGCCGCGGTGGCCGCGCACCTCGCCATCAGCCTCACCATCACCGTCGACCTGCCGCTCCCGCGGCTGTCGGCGCCGGCGGTGAAGACCGCGATGAAGCGCGTCGTCGCCTCGATGGGCAACGGGTTCGCGACGAACCTCGACCGTCACCTGGGGATCTGACCCCGGAACCCACGCGGTCGTGGTGTGAGGCCGCCGGAAAACGGCGGCCTCACACCACGACCGATGTGGACTGAGCGATCAGGCGCCCGGGATCCAGTCGAACGTGTCCGGGTTGGGGCCGGTGCGCCCCTCCTCGCCCTTGTCGAGGCCGGTGATCCGGTTGACCTCGTCGGCGGTCAACGAGAAGTCGAAGATGTCCGCGTTCTCCTTCACCCGCTCCGGCGTCACCGACTTCGGGAAGATGATGTCGCCGCGCTCGATGTGCCAGCGGAGGGTCACCTGGGCGGGCGTCTTGCCGTACTTCTCGGCCAGCTCGACCAGCACCGGGTCGTCCAGCACCGCGCCCTGCGCGATCGGCGACCAGGCCTCGACCGCCACGTCCAGGCGACCGGACGCCAGGCGCGCCTCCTCGTTCGTCAGGTAGGGGTGCACCTCGATCTGGTTGATCGCGGGCACGATCCCCGTCTCGTCCACGATCCGCTTGAGGTGCTCGGGGTGGAAGTTGGAGACGCCGACCGAGGCGGCCTTGCCCTCGGCCGCCAGCTCGGTGAGCGTGCGCCACGTCGACACGTAGTCGCCGCCGTAGCGCGTCGGGAGCGGCCAGTGGATGAGGAAGAGGTCGACGTGGTCGACGTCGAGCTCGCGCAGCGACTGCTCGAGGGCGGCGCGGGCGACGGCCGGCTCGTGGGAGTCGTTGTTGAGCTTCGTCGTGATGTAGACGTCCTCGCGGGCCAGGCCCGAGCTGCGCAGCGCGCGACCGACACCGGCCTCGTTCTGGTACATCTGCGCCGTGTCGATGTGGCGGTAGCCCGCCTCGAAGGCGGTCAGCACCGCGCGCTCCGTCTCGTCCGGCGGCACCTGGTAGACGCCGAAGCCGAGCTGCGGGATGGTCGTGCCGTTGTTGAGGCTGACGGTCGGGATCTCTGCGGAAGCCATGCCAGTGACAGTGCCACCGCGTTCAAGATGATTCCGCCGCGTGAGGCGGCTCACCCCTCGAGCACGTCGGCGAGCCGCACCGCGTCCAGCGCGTGCGCGCGCCCGACCGGCTCGCTCGTCAGGGCCCCCGCGTGCGTCGCGAGGCCGCGCGCGAGCGCCGGGTCGGCCACGCAGGCGTCGCGCCAGCCGCGACCGGCGACCTCCGCGACGTACGGCAGCGTCACGTTGGTCAGCGCGTAGGTCGAGGTGTGCGGCACGGCGCCCGGCATGTTCGCGACGCAGTAGAACGTCGCGTCGTGCACGCGGTAGGTCGGGTCGGCGTGGGTCGTGGCGCGGGAGTCCTCGAAGCAGCCGCCCTGGTCGATCGAGATGTCGACGAGCACGGCGCCGCTGCGCATCTGGGCGACCGTCTCGTTCGTGACCAGCGTCGGGGCCTTCGCGCCCGGAATCAACACGGCGCCGATGACGAGGTCCGCCTCGAGCACGGCCTCGGTGAGGGTGAGCGAGTTGGACGCGACCGTCTGCACGCGGTGGCCGAAGAGCTGGTCGGCGCGACGCAGGGCGGCCGGGCTCCGGTCGAAGAGCAGGACGCGCGCGCCCATGCCGAGCGCGACCGTGGTGGCGTTGAGGCCCGCGACCCCGGCGCCCACGACCACGACGTTCGCCGCGTAGGTGCCCGGGACCCCGCCCATGAGCACGCCGCGGCCCCCCAGCACGCCGGCCCCGGCCCGCATCAGGTGGTAGGCGCCCGCCTGCGGCGCGAGCCGCCCCGCGACCTCCGACATGGGGGCCAGCAGCGGCAGCGAGCCGTCCGCCCCCTGCACCGTCTCGTAGGCCAGGGCCGTGACCTCACGCGCCAGGAGCTCCTCGGTGAGTGCCTTGTCCGCGGCCAGGTGGAGGTAGGTGAAGAGCACGAGGCCCGGACGCAGCCGGTGGTGCTCCTCCGCCACGGGCTCCTTCACCTTCAGCACCAGCTGCGCCTCCGCCCAGGTGGCGTCGGCGGCCTCGTCCGCCGAGGCGCCGGTGACGATGCGGGCGCCTGCTGCGGCGTACTGCTCGTCCGTCAGCGCCGAGCCGAGCCCGGCGCCGCTCTGCACGAGCACCTCGTGGCCGTGGCCGACCAGCTCGGTGACGCCGGCGGGGGTGAGGGCGACGCGGTACTCGTGGTTCTTGACCTCGGTGGGGACACCGATGCGCATGGGGACTCCTCGGACTCGTGGGCGCGCGGTGGCGCGACGGGGCGCGGCCTCGGGGTGTGACGCCGCTCACTCATCATGACGGCTGCTCACACGTGATTCACAGAGTCCCCTCACGGGACATTGGGTCAGCGGGTGTGAACTGGTTGCCATGAACGACTCCCGTCCCTCCGCTCCGCCGCCCCACGAGCCGGAGCGTCCCGCGACCCAGCCGCTCCCCTCGTACGGCGCACCCGGTGCGTTCCCGCCGCCGGGGGAGCAGTACGGACAGGCCCCGTCCGGGGCCCACGCGTCCGGGGCCCACCCCTCCGGCGCCCACGACGCCTGGGGCCAGCCCGCGTCGTACCCCCAGCAGCCCCAGCAGCAGTTCCCCCCGCAGGCGGGGTGGGGCCAGGTCCCGCCGGGTGCCCAGGGGCCGTACGGCGCGTGGCCGCCCCCACCGCCGCCGCGCCGCCGGCGGGGGGCCGGGGTGCTCGCCGCGGTCGCCGGTGGTGTCATCGGCTCCGCGCTGACCTGCGCCGTGGCGATCCCGGTCGTCCTCAACGCCGACGACGACGCGCAGCCGAGCAGCTCGACCTCGAGCAACCCCGACATCGACGACCTCGTCAACCGCGGCGGCGGGGACACGGACGAGGCCTCCGACCCCGGCGAGGTGTCCGACGCGGGCGTGCTGCTCGTCAACACGGCGCTCCAGGGCGGCGAGGGCGCCGGTACGGCGATGGTGCTCACCTCCGACGGGCTCGCCGTCACCAACTACCACGTGGTCGACAACTCGACGACCGTCGAGGTGGAGGTCGCCGCGACGGGTGAGACGCACGAGGCGACGGTGCTCGGGTACGACGCGTCCGCCGACGTCGCCGTGCTCCAGATCGACGGCGTGAGCGACCTCGACACCGTCACGCTCGACGACGACGGCGGGGTCGACGTCGGCGACGCCGTGGCCGCGCTCGGCAACGCCGGCGGCCAGGGCTTCCTCTCCGAGGTGCGCGGCGAGGTCACCTCGCTCGACGAGAGCATCACGACGACGGACCAGTACAACGGCAACGAGACCGAGATCGGCGGTCTCATCGAGACCGACGCCGACGTGGTCCCCGGCTACTCCGGCGGCCCCATGTTCGACGCCGAGGGCGAGGTCATCGGCATCAGCACCGCCGCCGCGTCGACCAACGGCCAGGACGGCCCGACGTCCTCCGCCGTCCCCGGCGCGCAGGCGCAGGGCACGGGCCAGGTCCAGGAGGGCGGCGGCATCAGCTACGCCCGCCCGATCGACGAGGCGCTCGACGTCGTGCAGGCCGTCATCGACGGCGACGAGGGCGACGGCATCGTCATCGGCACGCCGGCCTACCTCGGCGTCAGCATCGACCCGTCCGGTGGTGAGCCGCTCGTCGCGGCCGCCGAGGCCGACACCCCCGCCGGCCAGGCCGGCCTCCAGGAGGGCGACGTCATCACCGCCATCGGCGACACCCAGGTGTCGACCTTCGACGAGCTGGCGGCCGCCGTCGCGTCCTACGAGCCCGGCGACACGGTGACCATCACCTGGGAGCGCAACGGCCAGGAGATGAGCGGCGACGCGACCCTCACGGAGTCGCCGCTGAACTGAGCCTTCCCCCAGGCTCCCGCTGACCCAGGGCGCCGCACGGCCGAGGACCCGAGACCTTGCCGTGCGGCGCTCTGGTTTGTCGTCGTGTAACGCGGTGTCCGGGCTACTCCACACGTGGTCGTCCACCGCGGAGGTAGCACTAACACCGCGCTAGATGTCAGCCGGACGAGCACGCCCCGGGGCGGTCGGCCGTCGATCCGGCTCGGGCGGCGGGGGGGGGTGGGGCGGGGTTCCGGATCCTCGGCGCACGCGTGTAACGCGGTGTTACTGCTACTTGTGCGGTGGTCGACCACGTGTTCAGTAGCCCGGACGCCGCGTTACACGGGGCGGCGGGCACAGACCACCCCGGAACGCCACGTGGCCCCAACGCGACGGTAAACGTCGCGCTGGGGCCACGAGCCCGGGTGGGTCAGTGCCGCGCGTGCGCCCGCTCGAGGCTCTCGCCCTCGACGTCGACACGGGGGAGGACACGGTCGAGCCAGCGGGGGAGCCACCAGGCCTTCTCGCCCATGAGGTACATCAGCGCCGGGATCAGCGTCATCCGCACCACGAAGGCGTCGATGAAGACCGCCGTCGCCAGGGCGAAGCCCATCGCCTTGATGAACGACATGTCCATCAGCATGAAGGCCGCGAAGACCGACATCATGATGACCGCTGCCGCCGCCACGACCCGGGCCGAGTTGCGGAAGCCGTCGACGACCGCCGCCACCGAGTCGGCGCCGTGCACGTGGGCCTCGCGGATGCGGGTCACGAGGAACACCTGGTAGTCCATCGCCAGGCCGAACACCACGCCCACCAGGAAGATCGGCATGAAGCTCACCAGCGGCTGGCCCTCGACGATCCCGAGCGCGCCGTCCTGGAACACGAGCACCGTGACGCCGAGCGTGGCGAGCACCGTCAGCAGGAAGCCGAGGGTGGCGGTGAGCGGCACCAGGATCGAGCGGAACACCAGCACGAGCAGCAGGAACGCCAGGCCGATGACGACGACGAGGTAGATCGGCAGCGCGTCGTTGAGCCGGTCGGACACGTCGACGGCGACGGCGGTCATGCCCGTCACGCCGAGCTCCGCACCGGTCGACGACTCGATGTCGCCCTGGGTGTCGCGCAGGTCCGCGAGGAGGTCCGTCGTGGCGGCGTCCTCCGCGCTCGAGGCGGGCGTGATGAGCACCAGCGCCCCGGTCGCCGCCGCGGGGTCCCCCTGCGGGTCGGCGTTGGTCTGCGTGATCTGTGCGTGGGCCACGTCGTCCTGCTCCGCCGCCCAGGCGACGACCTCGCCGAAGGCGGCCTGGCGCTCGGCGTCGTCCGTGATGTCACGCCCGTCGACGACCGCGAGCAGCGGCGCCTGCCGACCGTCGCCGAACGCCTCGGCGATGAGGTCGGACGCCTTGCGCTGCGTCGTGTCGCTCGGGCTCGTCGAGTCGCTGGGGAGGGCGAGCTGCAGGTTCTGCACGGGTACGGCGAGGGCGCCGAGCGCGACGACCACGAGCACCACCGCGGCCAGCGGCGAGCGCCCGACGAGCCGGGCCCAGCGCACGCCGTTGTTGACGATGCGCCCGTCCTCGCCGCGCTTCGGATCGTAGCGCCGCACGGTGCCGCCGAAGGCCTTCGACTTGAGCATGCCGAGCACGGCGGGCAGGAGCGTGAGGGCCACGAGCACGGCGAGGAAGACGCCGCTGGCGGCCGCGAGACCCATCGCCGTGAGGAACGGGATCCGCACCACGGCCAGTGCCGCGAGGGCGATGAGGACGGTCAGTCCGGCGAACACCACGGCCGAGCCCGCCGTGCCGACGGCGATGCCCATCGCCTCCTCGCGGTCGTCCGTGTGCTGCAGCTCGCTGCGGTAGCGGGCGAGGATGAACAACGCGTAGTCGATGCCGACCGCCAGGCCGATCATCACCGCCAGGATCGGGGTCATGTCGGAGACGTCGGTGAACGCCGTCATGCCGGTGACGCCGAGCGAGGTCAGGGCGACGCCCACGATCGCGGTGACGATGGGCAGACCGGCCGCGACGAGCGACCCGAAGGTCAGCACGAGCACGACGAGGGCGACCGCGATGCCGATGAGCTCGGACGCGCCGCTGATCTCCATGACCTGCAGGCCCGGGCCGTTGGCCTCCACCTCGAGCCCGTCACCGCGCGCGTCGTCCAGCAGCTCGAGGACCGCGTCCTGGCTCTCCGGCTTGATGTCCGTGGGCTCGTCGACGTCGAAGTCGAAGGTGATGAGCCCGACCCGGCCGTCCGGGTCGACGGGTGCGAGGTTGGCGACGTCCTCGGGGCTCGCGCCCCCGGCCACCAGTGCCTCCTCCTGGGCGGCGGCCGCGGCCACCGGGTCGAGGATCGGCGCCTGCTCGCTCGAGAGCACCTGCGGGCTCTCGGAGATGTCGGTGACGAGCTGGCTGATGCGCTCGGCGTACGCCGGGTCGCTCAGCTGCTCGCCCTCCGGCACCGCGACGACGACGGTGACCGAGGTGTCGTTGAGCGCGTCCTCGGCGCCGGGGAAGAGCTCCGCCTGCAGGTCGCTGGCGCGCTCCGAGGGGATGCCGGGGATGGAGAAGGTGCTGCTCGTCGGCTGCTGGATCGCGAGCGCGGTCGCGCCGACGGCGACGAGCGCGACGACCCAGACGCCGATGAAGGCCGGCCACCGCCGGAAGGCGGTCTTTCCGAGCCGGTAGAGAAGAGTGGCCATCGCTGGTGCTCCTGTCGGGGTGCGGGCGTGGGGTGGGTACGTCGGGCGGCGGCTCAGGCGAGCAGCCGGCGGAGGTTGCCGAAGTGGCGCGAGAACAGGTCGGAGAGCGGGGTGTCGTCGCCGGCGATGCTGGCGTCGATGGCGGTGTCGAACACGACGAGCAGCACACGGATCAGGAGCAGGGCGCCCTCCTGGTCGATCTGCTCGCCGCCCCGGGCGCGCACGGCCCCCTCGAGGTCGACGGCCAGCTCGGCGAAGCGGTCGTGCAGTGCCTCGACCAGCCGGGGGTTCTGGAAGAGCTGCCGGTGCAGCACCATCTCCTCGCGCGTGGGCTCCTCGATCCCCAGCACCTCGCGGGCGAGGTGCTCGAGGTCGGCGCCGAGGTCGCCCGTCGGCCCACCGGACGCGAAGGCCTCCATGGCGCTGGCGGGCACCTCGATCGGCGGACCCAGGCAGGCGTCCACCTTCGACGGGTAGTAGTTGAACAGCGTGCGGCGCGAGACCCCCGAGGCCGCGGCGAGCTCGTCCATGGTGAAGCCGTCAAGTCCGTGCTCCGACGCCAGGCGCTGGGCGGAGACCATGATGCGACGCGCCGTCTCCTCGCGCTTGCTGGCGCGGTGGTCGGCCGCGCCGTTTTCTGCACTCGTGCTCACGAAGTGCAAGTTTGCACTGCGAATCCCAAAGTGCAAAACATTCACCCGTGTGACGTGTGCCGCAGTCGGGACCGCGCGGTTGTCCCGGGAAGGCCCTGGCTCACAATTGAGTCCATGTCCGTCACGCAGGAGACCCTCGCCCGTGCCCCCCGACCCGGAGCCGAGGTGCTCGCCGAGCCCATGCGCTCGCGCTGGAGCCCGGCGGTCTTCGCCACCGACGCCCCCGTCGGCGACGACGAGATCGCGTCGATGCTGACCGCGGCCGCCTGGGCGCCGTCGACCGGCAACACGCAGCCGTGGGCGTACATCGTCACCCGGGTCGGCACCGCGGCGTACGACGCCGTCGTCGGCACTCTCAGCAACGGCAACTCCGGGTGGGTGCCGACCGCGCCGGTCCTGATCGTCGCCGCTGCGCTCACCGGCGAGTGGGAGGGCCGGAAGGGGATGGGCGACTACGCCCTCTACGACCTCGGGCAGTCCGTCGCGCACCTCACGCTCCAGGCGCAGGCCATCGGGCTGCACAGCCACCAGTTCGCGGGCTTCGACCACGACGCCGCCGCGGCCGCGCTCGGGGTGCCGGAGGCCTACCGCGTCATGGCGGGCATCGCCGTCGGTCGCCTGGGCGGCGACGAGCACGTCGCGCGGGCCGCCGAGGGCGACGTCGCGCGGCACACCAAGGACCGGACGCGCCTGGGCGCCTCCGAGGTGGGGTACGACGGCGCCTGGGGCACGCCCTTCACGGGCTGATCAGGCGGACCAGCCTGATCAGGCGGAGTCGCGGTCGTCGTCCCCCGCACGGGGCTCGTCGGCGCCCGGCTCGCTCGCTGCCGGGCCCGCCCGTCGTCGCCCGCTGCGCCGGGTGACGACGGCGAAGACGACCAGCACCACCAGCACGACGCCGAGCACCACGAGGCCCAGCACGACCATCGACCCGAGCTGTGCCATCAGCTGCTCGATCCGCAGCCGCCGCCCCCGCAGGACGAGCCGGAGCTGCAGGAGCTCGAGCTGCACGAGCTGGAGCCGCAGGACGAGTCGTGGCCGGAGTCGCTGCTGCCGCAGCCCCCGACGTAGCCGCCGCCCGCGCCGTACGCCCCGCCGCGCCCGGCGGACCGTCGACGCCGCTGGCCCGAGGACGTGCTCGTGCTGACCGCGAGGGCGACCGCGCCGGCCACCACCGCCAGCACGACGCACACGATGACGATCGTCATGGTGCAGCTCCTTCCGAGAGGCCGGCGCGCCGCCGGCGGGTGAGGTGCCAGGTGCGGGTACCCAGTCCGAGGACCAGGGACCGTCGCCCGGCGATCGTCACGACGGCCGCGCGGCGGCGTCCGTCGTGGACGGCGTGGAGACGCAGCCAACCGGCGGCGTCGGGGTGGTGCCGCGGGAGCCACGCGGTGAAGGCCGCGAGGTCGTCGTGGGCGCACCCGGCAGCGGGGTGGTCGGCGGCCCAGCCGCGGAAGCGGTCGCGCCAGCCGGGCAGGAGGTCGAGCTCGGGCGCGACCCGGAGCACGGCGTCGCTGCGCTTGCGGTGCAGCACCCGGGTCGTCAGCGCCGTGCCCGCCGCGCTCGCCGGGGCGAACCCGGGTGGGACGTCCCCGCGCAGCAGTGCGGCCAGCACCTCCTCCTGGCGGCCGGCCAGCCGCGCGCGGGCGCTCACCGGACCGCTCCCGCGACGCGGTGGTCGGCGACGGCGGCGCGCAACGCGTCGTACTCGCTCCGGACCGCCTCCGGCGTCACGTCCTCGTCCCGCTCCAGCAGGATCCCGGGGACGGGCAGCCCCCGCTCCCGGTACGCCGCGGCCAGCGTGCTCACGAGCCCGAGCACCGGCGGGACCATCGCGTGGGCGTGGGTGTCGAGGTAGAGCCCGTCGGGCCGCTCCTGGCCGCCGGCCACGTGGACGTAGGCGACGGCCTCGAGCGGGAAGCGCAGCAGGTCGGCGACCGGGTCGCTGCCACGGGCGACGGCGCTGGCGTGGAGGTTGGCGACGTCGAGGACGAGCCGGCAGCCCGTGCGCTCGACCAGCGCGGTGAGGAAGTCGGGCTCGTCGAGCGTGTCCTCGGGCCACGTGAAGAGCGCGGCGATGTTCTCCACGGCGAGCGGCACCGGCAGGGCGGCCTGCGCGGCCCGGACGTTCTCGACGAGCACGTCGAGGCTGTCGGCGGTGCGGGGTGGCGGCAGCAGGTGACCGGCCTCGAGCACGTCGCCGTGCAGCGGGTCCGGGGTGGCGGCGGCGCGCACGAAGGCCACGTGCTCACTGACCAGCGGGGCGTCGAACGCCTCCGCGAGCGCGGCGAGGTGGGCCAGGCGGTGAGGGTCGGGCAGGTCGGCGCCCGCGAGACCGAGGGTCACGCCGTGCGGCACGACCGGGACGCCCGCGTCCCGCAGTGCGGTGAGCTCGGCGGGGAGCCACGCGGGGTCGACGTTCTCCGCGACCACCTCGGTGAAGGAGAGGTCGCCGGCGGCGGCGTACGCGGCGAGCAGGTCCGCCACCGGCCGCCGCCACGCGACGGCCGTGCCGGTGGGTGCCCCGCGCTCGGTCATGCGCCGGAGTGTGCGCCGGACCACGCGGCCTCAAACCGACCCCTGTGGAGGACGCCCCCGGCGGAGAACGCGACGATGAGAGCGCTCACACGGCCCTCTGTGGAGGTGTTCTCCGCGCCGGGCGTCCTCCACAGGGGTGGCGGCTCGGTCGGGCGACACCGGACCGGGACCGTCGGCGGAGGCCGCTGAAGGACGTCGACCTGCGGGGCGCCCGTCTCGACGAGGTGTCCGGCGTCCGCGGCCTGGCGGGGGCGACGGTGTCGCCCGGGCAGCTGACCCAGCTCGCTCCCGCGATCGCGGCGGAGCTGGGCCAGCGGATCGAGGACTGACGCCCGGCGCCGCGCCCTCAGGTCCCGTCGGTCGTCCGGTCCCGCGCCGCCGCCGCGAGCACGTCGGCGTCGGTGCACGCGAGGGCGAAGGCGGCGATGCGGGCGCGGATCTCGCGGCCCAGCAGCCGCTGCCCGATCGGCTCCGCCACGGGTCGCAACCAGCCGGGGCGCACGGCGTAGCTGTACTTCCACGTCGCCAGCGTCCCCGCGACCGGCGTGCCGTCGAGCACCCGCTCCTCGGGCGCGAAGCGCCACCCGCCACCGAAGGTCGCGAAGAACCACGGGCCGCTCACCATGGTCATCCCGACGGACGTCGGGGGCCGGTACGACGCGTACTCGCTCACCATGCGGAGCCCGATGCGCGCCCGGGTGACGGTGCGGACGCCCTTCGCGGGACGCGCGGCGTCGACGAGGTGCTGGCTGCGGACGAACGGGTCCCAGGCGAGCCGCACCTCGCCCGTCGTCTGGGAGACCGCGAACGCGGTGGCCGGTCCGACCGGCACCCACTGGGCGGCGCTGACCCGGGGCACGGCGTCAGAGGTCGAACTCGGCGCGGCGGGCCTCGGGCACCAGGTCGACGTACTCGGGGTGCTTCGCGACGTACCCGCGGAAGAAGGGGCAGAACGGCAGCAGGGAGCGGCCATCGGCGCGCAGCCCGTCGAGCACCGCGACGGCGAGCTGCTTCGCGAGGCCCTGGCCGGCGAACGCGTCGTCGATCTCGGTGTGCATGACGGCGACGACGGTGCCGTGCTCGCGGAGGCGGTAGTCGGCGAACCCGGCGAGCGCGCCGTCGACGCGCACCTCGAAGCGGGCCGCGTCGGTGTTGTCGGTGACGGAGACGTCGGTCATGGGGGCGACGCTACCCCCGGCCCGCCCTCTGACCTGGGCCGACGGAGCGGTCGCTCGCTTTTGGACACTGTGGTCGCACGTGACTTGCCCGTAACCCGAACCCGGCCCGATGGTGTGTTCCATGGCCCCCGTCACGTCCACTCCCGCGACCACGTCGTCGTACTCGATCACCATGCGTCTGCACACGACGCCCGACAACAGCCACATCGGCACGGTCGCCACCGCGATCTCCGGTGCGGGTGGCGTCGTCACCGCCATCGACGTCGCGGAGTCCCGCCACGACCGCCTCGTGCTCGACGTGACGTGCTCCGCGTCCAACGCCGACCACTCGCAGGCGCTCGTCGACGCGGTCGGCGCCCTCGAGGGCGTGACGGTCCACAAGGTCTCCGACCGCACGTTCCTGCTGCACCTCGGCGGCAAGATCGAGGTCTCCTCGAAGGTCTCGCTGAAGACGCGCGACGACCTGTCGATGGCCTACACGCCGGGCGTCGGCCGGGTCTCCCGCGCGCTCGCGGAGAACCCCGAGGACGTCCCGCGCCTCACCATCAAGGGCAACTCGGTCGCGGTCGTCACCGACGGCTCCGCCGTGCTCGGCCTCGGCAACATCGGCCCCGGTGCCGCGCTGCCGGTCATGGAGGGCAAGGCGGCGCTGTTCAAGCGCTTCGCCGACATCGACGCGTGGCCGATCTGCCTCGCCACGCAGGACACCGACGAGATCGTCAAGGCCGTCGAGATGATCGCCCCCGGCTTCGGCGGCATCAACCTCGAGGACATCTCCGCCCCGCGCTGCTTCGAGATCGAGGCCCGCCTGCGCGAGAAGCTCGACATCCCGGTCTTCCACGACGACCAGCACGGCACGGCGATCGTCGTGCTCGCCGCGCTCACCAACGCGCTGCGCGTCGTCGACAAGCAGCTGGAGACCGTGCGGATCGTGGTCTCGGGTGCCGGCGCGGCCGGTACGGCGATCGTGAACCTGCTCCTCGCCGCCGGTGTCACCGACGTCGTCGTGGTCGACAAGATCGGCTGCCTCGTCAGCACCGACGACACGCTGCCCCCGGCGCACCGCGAGCTCGCGAGCCGCACCAACCCGCGCCAGGTGGCCGGCAGCCTGAAGGACGCGCTCGTCGAGGCGGACGTGTTCATCGGCGTCTCCGCGCCCGGCATCCTCCAGGGCGAGTGGATCCCGACGATGGGCCGCGACCCGATCGTGTTCGCGCTGGCGAACCCCGACCCGGAGATCGACCCCAACGTGGCGAGCCAGTACGCCAAGGTCGTCGCGTCGGGCCGCTCGGACTACCCGAACCAGATCAACAACGTGCTCGCCTTCCCCGGCGTGTTCCGCGGCCTGCTCGACGCCCGCGCCTCCGAGGTCACCCAGGAGGCGCTGCTGCGTGCCGCCGAGGCGATCGCCCTCGTCGTCACCGACGAGGAGCTCAACCCGAGCTTCATCATCCCCAGCGTCTTCGACCCCGCCGTGCCGAAGGCCGTCGCCGCGGCCATCGCGGGCGAGGAGCACGTGAAGATCTGACCCCCTTGTCGTGGCCCCAGCGCATCGGAAATCGACGCGCTGGGGCCACGACTGCGTTCGGGGGCAGGTCCCCGTAACAGCGCAGGAGTAGCGTCGCCGCACCACGCGACCGGCGCGTGGTCGATGCAGGAGGCCCGATGACACCGGTCCCGTTCCGCACCCAGCTGCTGCGGCGCAAGCCCCTCGCCGTACGCGGTGGGCACGACGGGCCGGAGCTCGGCCGCAGCATCGGCACCTTCTCGCTGATGATGTTCGGCGTCGGGGCCACCGTCGGCACCGGCATCTTCTTCGTGTTGCAGGAGGCCGTGCCCGACGCGGGTCCCGCCGTCGTCGTCTCGTTCCTCGTCGCCGGTCTCGCGGCCGGCCTGTCGGCGATCTGCTACGCCGAGCTGGCGAGCGCGATCCCGGTCAGCGGCTCGACCTACTCCTACGCCTACCACGCCCTCGGCGAGCTCGTCGCGATGGTGATCGCGGCGTGCGTGCTGCTGGAGTACGGCGTGAGCTCGGCCGCCGTCGCCGTCGGCTGGAGCGGCTACTTCAACGAGCTGACGGGCTCCGTGCTCGGCGTGCGCCTGCCCCAGGAGCTGTCGGTGTCGCCGGTGCCCTACGAGGACGGGCCCACGGGGTGGATCAACCTCCCGGCGGTCGTGCTCGTGCTCCTCTGCATGCTGCTGCTCGTGCGCGGCGCCAGCGAGTCGGCGCGGGTCAACACGATCATGGTGCTCATCAAGCTCGCCGTGCTCGGGCTCTTCGTGGTCGTGGGCTTCTCGGCGTTCGAGGTCGACCGGTTCGACGCCTTCTGGGCGGCCGGCGCCGCGGGTGTCTCCGCCGCGGCCGCGACCATCTTCTTCTCGTTCATCGGCCTCGACGCGGTGTCGACGGCGGGCGAGGAGGTGCGCGACCCGCAGCGGGCCCTGCCCCGGGCGATCATGGGCGCGCTGGCCGTCGTCATCACGGTCTACGTGCTCGTCGCCATCGCGGGCGTCGGCGCGCAGCCGGCGTCGGAGTTCGAGAGCCCCGAGCAGCAGGAGGCCGGGCTCTCGGTCATCCTGCAGAACATCACCGGCTCGAGCATCCCGGGCACGGTGCTCGCCGCGGGCGCCGTCATCTCGATCTTCTCGGTCACCCTCGTGACCCTCTACGGCCAGACCCGGATCCTCTTCGCGATGGGCCGCGACGGCATGCTCCCGTCCCGCTTCGCGCGGGTGAACCCGCGGACCCTCACCCCGACGTACAACACCGTCGTCGTCGCGGTCGTCGTCGCCCTGGTCGCGGGCTTCGTGCCGAGCGACTACCTGTGGGACACGGTCTCCATCGGCACGCTCGGCGCGTTCATCGTGGTGGCGCTCGGGGTGCTCGTGCTGCGGCGCACGCAGCCCGGCCTGGAGCGGCCGTTCCGGGTGCCGGGCTATCCCGTGACCCCGGTCCTCACCGTGGTCGTCTGCGCCTACATCCTCTCGGGGCTGCCCGCGGTGACCTGGGCAATCTTCGGCACGTGGCTGGCGGTCGTGCTGGCGTTCTACCTGCTGTGGGGCCGGCGCCACGCGCGCCTCAACGACCCGGCGGCCGCTCGGGGCGAGGGGGTCTGAGATGACCATCGTCGCCGGCATCGCGCCGGGGAAGCCGGACGTCGACGGGCTGTCGTACGCCGCGCTCCTCGCCCGCTCGCTCCGCACGCGCCTGCGGGTCGTGTGCGTCGTGCCGGGCCCGTGGCCGACGCCGCTGTCGGGGGGCGTGGACCGCGAGTACGCCGCGTACCTCGCCGACGCCGCGACCGAGGAGGTGGCCGCGGTGCGGTCGCTCCTGGCGGAGCTGGCGCCGGACCTGGGGTCCGCCGGGGTGGAGGCCGAGGTCGTGCCCGCCGTCGGGCGCTCCGTGCCCGGGACGCTGCTCGAGCAGGTGGCGGCGGCCGACGCGTCGCTCGTCGTGCTCGGCGCGGGCGCGAACGGCGCGTGGGGCCACGTCGTGGTCGGGTCGGCCGCCGACCGGCTCCTGCACTCCTCTCCGGTGCCGGTCGCCGTCGCGACGCGGGGCTTCCGAGCCGCGCCCGGCACGCAGGTCGGGCGGGTGACCGTCGGGTTCCGGGGCGACCCGGCGTCGGCGGCGGCCCTCGAGCGGGCCGTGGCGCTGTGCGTGGACCTCGGCGCGACGCTGCGGGTGGCGACCCTCGGGGTGCTGGGCCGCACGATGTACCCGCCCGAGGTGCGCGGCGAGGACGACGTGCTCGAGGCCTACCTCGAGCAGGCGACCGCCGCCCAGGTCGAGGCCCTCGCGGCACTGCCGGTCGACGTCGTGCCCGCGGAGGTCGAGCGGGTCGTCAGCCGCGGCCGCGACTGGGCGGAGGCGGTCGGCGGCCTGCCGTGGACGCCCGAGGACCTGCTGGTGGTCGGCTCGTCGTCGGCAGGCCTGCTGTCGCGGGTGTTCCTCGGCTCCAGCGCCGCCAAGATCCTGCGCCACTCGCCCGTGCCGGTCGTGGTGGTGCCGTGAGGTCGTGGCTCCCGCGCGTGTAACGCGGTGTCCGGGCTACTGGAGTGGTGGTCGACCACCGCACCAGTAGCACGAACACCGCGTTACACGACGGGGTGGGGGCGGCTCAGGCGTGCTTCCGCGGCCACCAGAACCGCTCGCCCAGCAGGCGCACGATCGCCGGTACGACGACGGTGCGGACCAGCAGCGTGTCGAGCAGCACGCCGATGCAGATGACGACGCCCAGCTGCGCCAGCACCACGAGGGGCAGCACGCCGAGCACGGCGAACACCGCCGCCAGCAGGATGCCCGCGCTGGTGATGACGCCACCGGTCGCGCCGAGCGCGCGCAGGACGCCCTCGCGGGTCCCGTGCTCCCGCGCCTCCTCGCGGGTGCGCGTCACGAGGAAGATGTTGTAGTCGATGCCGAGCGCCACGAGGAACAGGAACGCGAAGAGCGGCACGTTGCCGGCCAGGTTCGCGAAGCCGAGCAGCCCGGTGAAGATCCACCACGAGGCGCCGAGCGCGGCGGCGAAGGTCGCGACCACGGTGCCGACGAGGATCACCGGCGCGAGGATCGAGCGCAGCAGCAGGCCCAGCACACCGAGCACCAGCAGCAGGATCAGCGGCAGGATGACGAGCCGGTCGCGGGCGTTGCCGTCGGCCTCGTCGAGCGAGTCGGCCGACGCGCCCCCGACGTGGGTGTCGGGGAAGTCCGCCAACGCGGCGCGCAGGTCCTCCACGCTCGCCTCGGCGGCGTCGCTGCCCGGCGTGCTCGCGAGGGTCACGTCGAGCTGGGTGACGCCGGCGCCCTCGTTGGTCACCCGCACGGCGTCGACCCCGTCGACGCCCTCGGCGGCGGCGCTCACGTCGTCGGCGTCCGCGCGGGTGACGACCTGGGTGGGCTCCGCCGTACCCGCCGGGAACGACTCCGCGATCCGCTCGCTCGCGGTGATCGCCTCGGGCGTGTCGAGGAACTGCTCCGAGGTGCCGAGGCCGGTGGAGATCTGGGTCGTGCCCGCGGCCAGGGCGACGAGCAGCACGGCCGAGCCGGCGACGTACGCCGCGGGACGGCGCGCCACCACGTCACCGATGCGGCGCCAGGTGGAGCGGCTCTCCGCGAGCACCGCGTCGCCGTGCTTCGGGGCGGTCGGCCAGAAGATCCAGCGGCCGAAGCAGACGAGTGCGGCGGGCAGGACGAGCAGCACGAAGAGGGCGGCCACGGTGATGCCCACGGCGCAGGCGATGCCGAGGCCGCGGGTGGTCGGGGTCAGGGACAGCACGAGCGTGAGCACGCCGACGACCACGGTGGAGGCGCTGGTGAGCACGGCCTCGGCGGTGTGGCGCAGTGCGACGTCCATCGCGGCGAAGCGGTCCTCGCGGGAGCGCAGCTCGTCGCGGTAGCGACTGATGAGCAGCAACGCGTAGTTGCTGCCCGCGCCGAACACGAGCACCGACAGGATGCCGACCGTCGACTCGTCCCAGGCGACGTCGAGCAGGGCGAGGACGTGGGTGGCGAGCACGGCGGCGAGGCGGTCGGCGGCGCCGACGACCAGCAGCGGCACGACCCAGAGGATGGGGCTGCGGTAGGTGACGACGAGCAGCACCGCGACGACGAGCGCCGTGATCGCGAGCAGACGGAGGTCGGCGCCCTCGAAGACGGCCGCCAGGTCGGCCTCGATGCCGGCCGGCCCGGTGACCTGGGCGGTCAGCCCGTCGGGCACGCCGTCCGCGAGCCGGTCCCGCAGGTCCGTCACCGCGTCGGAGACCTCGGTGGCGCTCGACGCGTCGAGCGGTACGACGGCGATCGCGGCCGTCCCGTCCTCGGAGGGCTGGAGGGTCGGCGCGCCCCCGGTGAGCTCGGCGACGAGGTCCTCGAGCTCGGGAACCCGCTCGCCCAGCGGCCCGTCGTCGTCCGCGGTGAACAGCACGACCGCGACGGTCCCGTCCTGCTCGGGCAGCTCCTCCGCCAGCTCGAGCGCGGCGGTGCTGTCGGCCCCGGCGGGCACGTTGTCGAGCGGCGTGCGGTCGCGCTCGCCCTCGCCGAGACCGATGAGCGCGCCGGCCAGGAGGAGCGGCAGGAGGGCGACGAGCCAGGAGGTGCGTCGCGAGACGACGACACCTCGAACGCGGCTCAGAAGGTGGTACACGGCAGACTCCTCAAGGGGGACGGGACATATGCTTCACGAAGTTAACCACTAAGGCGGTGAACAACCATGGCCGGGGAGCTCAGGCCGGGGTGGCACATGTCCGAGACGCTCGAGGCGCTCCGCACGCTGCTCGACCGCAGCGCCGCCGTCCACCGCGTCGTCGCGCGCGGAGCAGGCCTCGGTGACCACGAGATGGCCGTGCTGCAGCACCTCGTCCCGGGTCCCGTCGGGCCGGCGCAGATCGCACGGCGGCTCGAGGTCACCTCGGCGGCGGCCACGGGGATCGTGGACCGGCTCGTGGCGCGGGGGTACGTCGAGCGTCGGCCCCACGCCGCCGACCGACGTCGCACGGAGGTGCACCTGACCGAGACGGGACGCGTCGAGCTGCGCGGGCGCCTCATGCCGATGTTCCGGGCGGTCCTGGCGCTCGACGACCAGTTCGACGAGGCGGAGCGGGCCGTGGTCGCGCGCTACCTGCGGGGCGCCATCGCGGCGCTGGACGAGGTGGCCGGACGGGGTGGCGAACCGCGGGGCACCTGACCGCGAGCCGGGACGTCATGCGAACCGGCGGCCCGGGCGACCGCAACGCATGACGTCCGGGGGTGGGAGCGGACCCGGCGGCGCCATCCACTGGGTGATTGGTTAGGTTAGGACAACCTAAGTCGCCCCCGGAGGAGTCGCCCCATGTCGCCGTCCCGTCCCATCCGTCCGCTCGTCGCAGGCCTCGTGCTCCTGCCCCTGCTCGCCGCGTGCGGCACCACGGACGAGGCGGCCTCGTCGGAGGGGGCCGAGCTGGCGGAGGCGGGGGCGTACCCCGCGACGATCACCCACGAGTTCGGCACGACGACGATCGAGGAGGAGCCGCAGCGGATCGTCACGCTCGGCGTGACGGACGCCGACGTGGTGCTCGCCCTCGGCAAGGTGCCCGTCGGCAACACCGGCTACGCCTTCTTCGACGACGGCCTCGGCCCGTGGACCGACGACCTCGTCGAGGGCCACGACCTGACGTTCCTGGAGTCCGACTCGGAGCCCAGCCTCGAGAAGGTGGCCAGCCTCGACCCAGACCTCATCATCGGGGTCTCGGCCGGGTTCGACCAGGCGACCTACGACGAGCTCGCGGAGATCGCACCGGTGGTCGGTCGCCCGGCCGGGGTGCCGGCGTACACCGCCTCCCGCGAGGACGCCGTCGAGCTCATCGCCACGGCCCTCGGTCAGCCGAGCGCGGGGGAGCGGATCGTCGAGGAGACCGACGCGGCCATCGCCTCGGCGCGCGCCGACCACCCCGAGCTGGAGGGGGCGACGGGGGCGGCGGTGCTGCCGTACGACGGCAAGTACGGCGCGTTCCTGCCCGGCGACGCCCGCGGGCAGTTCCTCGCCGACCTGGGGGTGACCCTCCCGGAGGCCGTCAGCGAGCGGGACACCGGCGGCAGCTTCTTCGTCGAGCTGTCCCGCGAGAACGTCGGCGCCCTCGACGGCGACCTGCTGCTCGTGCTCAGCGACGACGAGAGCCTCGACCTCGCGGCGGAGAACCCGCTGTTCGCCAGCCTCGGGGTCGTGCAGGACGGCGGGGTCGTGGTCGCCACGACCGACGAGCGGGGGGCCATCACCTACAACTCGCCGCTGTCGGTGCCCTACGCGGTGGAGAACCTCGTGCCGCGGCTGGCGGCGGCGGTGTCCTGAGGTGGCGCGCTACATGGTGGTGAGCGAGACGCCGAGGCCAGCCTCGAAGGCGTTGAGGATCTCGAGACGTCGGGCGAGGTCGTTCGGCCAGGGTGTCGGCCCCGGGATCTTCATCTCGGGGATCAGTGCGTAGGGACGCTCGCCTGGCCATCGTTCCCGGAGCTCGGTCGCTCGCTGAGGTCCGAGGAGGCTCGTGACGTCCGAGCCGAGGAGTCGGGCGGTGCCTGGTCGTGGATCGCCTTCCGACAGTTCGATCGCGGTTGTGTCGTTCCAGAACCGCTCGTGGGCATCGGTCGATTCGAGGGACCAGAGAAGGGCTGTCGCGAGGTCGCCAGCATCTTTGTAGTCGCCGTGAGCGCTCCGGTCGAGCCACGCCATGAGCTTGAGCGCGCTGTAGCCGGCGATGGTGGGAATGCGAACTTCGCCAGCGTTCGGAAGTGCCAGCGCGTGCGCGGCGGCGAAGGTCTCGCGGAAGCCCCACACACTCATCGGCTCGCGGCGTGCGGCCGGGGTGACGGTCCCGGCCGGCTGCTCGACGGCACCGAAGGGCATGAGGTCGGTGCGGACCCCGCCGACGTCGAAGCGGATGCCTGTCGCGCCTACTCGCTGGAGCGGCGCGGTGAGCTCGTCGTAGACCTTCCAGTCGTCGATGACGATGGCGCAGTCGACGTCGTCGGTCCGTCGAAGCGAGGAGGTGTGTCCGAGCGCTGTGTGGATGATGTCCCCGGGCATGGGCGCCGACGATCATGAGGTGCCCGGCACGGCCTGGACTGTCTCCGACGAGCGCCGCGCACACGTGGTCGACCAGCGCGAGGTCGTCAGCTGGAACGCTACGGAAGTCGAGCATGGCGGGCTCTCCAGTCGGTGGCCGCCTCCCGGAGACGAGGATCGTTCTCCGCCATGAGGTCGGCGTACACGATGGGCCAGGGAGCCGTGGTCGACCGCCCTTGCGGGGGTGGACCGGGGGTGGTCCAGAACTGGTGACGGATCCGGATGTCGGCTTCGTTCGGGGTGCGAGCGGGACGCCAGCGGTTGCGAGCCGCGACCGTGGGGTTCCACTCCGGGGTGTAGAGGGTGTGCTTGCTGGGCCGGCCCAGTCCGAGGTCGGGGACTGACTCGCCGCTGAGCACGATCGGGTACTGGTCGGGCCACGCGATGTCGGCTGGCGCGATGTCGACGCTGCCGCCGCGGTCGCTCGTGTACGAGGCGATCGCCAACTTGACGCCGAGGCCGGCTGGATAGGCGGCCGCCCACAAGTGCAGAAGTTCTCCGGCGCGGTCGAGCCTGAGGCGACGGCCGACGAGGTAGCCGGCCATCTCGAGCGCGTGGACCGTCTCGTGCGCCAAGCCGAGTGAGACGCCAGCAGCCTGCGCCAACGACTTGGTGGGTTCGTGCAACAGGTGGGGCCAGGTCAAGATCGATGCGATCACCATCGAACGCTTGCTGCTGAAGAGGTTGCGGGGCGAGGGTCCGGGGTCGGCACCGAGGTGGCGGTCGTCGGCAGTGGGCAGAGCTCGTGGTTCGCTGCCGTCCGGGCGTCGTCCGCGCACGTCGACGAGCACGTTGTCGAACCTGATGCTCGCGTTGCCGAGCATGTCGGCATAGGCGATGCCGAGGTCGCGGAACGCGCGTGCGCTCCGCTCGTGAATGCGTGCGCCGACCACCAGTGCCGGTCGGGTGTGCCCGTCACGGTCAGCGAGCCTGTCGCCAGCGACGGTCGTCAGGCTCATCGAGTGCTTGACCTCGAGGTCGAACTCCTGGCTGGACCTACCGGTGGTCAGCTCGATGACGCCGTCCTGCGATCCCGTGCGGTCCTGCGTGAATCGCGACTGCAGGCCGAGCTCGGCGAGTCGCTCCCGCACCACCTCGACGATCTGGTCGCCCGCATCGATTGCCATGTGGCTCCGTTCATTTCTCGTGTCGTTTCACTTTAAGTGAAAGGGCTTCAAAAATGAACGAGCGTGATGGTGCAGTCCTCAGGCCCGGCTCGCCGCCAGCGCTGCGCCGACGATCCCGGCCGCGTTGCGCAGCTGCGCGGGGACGATGGGCGTCCGGATGTCGATCATCGACAGGAACTTGTCGGCCTTCTTGCTGACCCCGCCGCCGACGACCAGCAGGTCGGGCGAGAACAGCCCCTCGAGCGCGCGGTAGAACACCGTCAGGCGCCGGGCCCACTCCTCCCACGAGAGGTCCTCGCGCTCGCGGGCGCTGTTGGCCGCCCACGACTCGGCGTGCACGGCGACGGGGTCGTGCTTGCGGCGTACCTCGTCGTCGAGCTCCAGCCACAGGTGGCCCAGCTCGGCGTTGGGCACGAGCGTGCCGTCGTGGACGAGGGCGCCGCCGATGCCCGTGCCGAGGGTGGTGACGACGACGAGCCCGGCGGTGCCGCGGGCCGCGCCGTACGTCGCCTCGGCGAGGCCCGCCGCGTCCGCGTCGTTGAGCACGTGGACCGGACGGCCGAGCACGCCGGAGACGAGCGACGCCGCGTCGGTGCCGATCCAGCTCTCGTCGATGTTGGCCGCCGAGCCGATCACGCCGCGCCGCACGATGCCGGGCACGGTCAGCCCGACGGGCGTGTCGCCGGGGAACGCCGCGGAGAGCTGCTCGAGCACGGCGGCGACGTTGTCGGGCGTCGACGTCTCCGGCGTGGGGATCCGCAGGCGCTCGGCCGCGAACGTCCCGGTCGTGAGGTCCACCGGCGCCGCCTTGATGCCGCTGCCGCCGAAGTCGATGCCGAGGGGGAGCTGCTGCTGCATCCGCCCAGGCTAGGTCGTCGGCGCCGATGATTCCGCGTGGCGGGCCCGGTCGGAGCGTGCAGGGGCGGAAACGGGGTCGACCTGACCCCCGTCGTACCGCTTCACTCTCCACAGCACCTTCCGACGAGCAGGGGGACACGATGATCGAGGCACGGGGGCTCGTGCAGACCTTCCTCACGGGTCAGGGCCGCAAGAAGACCGAGGTGCACGCCGTCGCCGGCGTGGACCTCGACGTCGCCGAGGGCGAGGTCGTCGGCTTCCTCGGCCCCAACGGGGCCGGCAAGACCACGACGCTGCGCATGCTGACGACGCTGCTGAAGCCGACGGCCGGTACGGCGCGGGTGGCGGGCTACGACGTCGCGACGCAGGCGGTGCAGGTACGCCGCGCGATCGGCTACGTCTCCCAGGTGGGCTCGACGTTCTCGGGCGCGTACGCCGGGGACGAGGTCGTCGACCACGCGATGCTCTACGGGATGACCCGGCGGGCGGCGCACGCGAAGGGCCAGGAGCTGTTCGCGCAGCTCGACCTCGAGGGGCTCTGGCGGCGGATGCCGAAGAACATGTCGGGCGGCCAGAAGCGGCGCCTCGACATCGTGATGGGGCTCGTCCACGAGCCGGGCCTCGTCTTCCTGGACGAGCCCACGACGGGTCTCGACCCGCAGGCCCGCGCGAACCTGTGGGAGCACATCCGCGGGCTGCGCGACCGGCGGGGCGCGACGGTGTTCCTGACGACGCACTACCTCGACGAGGCCGACGCCCTCGCCGACCGGATCGTCATCATCGACAAGGGCCGCATCGTCGCCTCCGACACCGCCGACAACCTCAAGGCGCAGGTCGCCGGCGACCTCGTCGACCTCGAGGTGGCGACGCTCGACCAGGTGGCCGTCGCCGCCGAGCGGCTCGGCGCCATCGGTGAGCAGCTCGAGGTGGCCGAGCGGCACGTGCGCGCGCGGGTGCCGCGGGCGGGGCGCGCCGTACCCGGTCTGCTCCGCGACCTCGACGCCTCCGGCGTCGCGCTCGACTCGATCGAGGTGCTCCGCCCGACGCTCGACGACGTGTTCCTGACCCTCACCGGGCGTTCCCTGCGCGACGCGGAGGGCGACGCGCCCGGATCTCCCGAGTCCTCCGAGCTGGAAGGGGCCGGCCGATGACCTCCGCGCCGTCCGTGTCCACCGCGTCCGCCGGCCCGGCTCGCCAGGAGCCCGACGGCCTGGAGCCCAACGGGCTCGTGCGCGACGCGATGATCGTCTACCGACGCCAGATCCGGATGAACCTCCGCAACCCCGCGTGGGTGCTCATCGGGGTCATGCAGCCGGTGCTCTACCTCGTGCTGTTCGGGCCGCTCCTCAAGCCCCTCGTCGGGTCGTTCGACCTGCCGACGGACAACCCGTACACGTTCCTCGTGCCCGGCCTCCTCGTGCAGCTCGGCATGTTCGGTGCGTTCTTCGCCGGCTTCGGCCTCATCGCCGAGTGGCGCGAGGGCGTGGTCGAGGCGGAGCGCGTCACGCCGGCCAGCCGGACGGCCCTGCTCGTCGGGCGCCTCGCGCGGGACCTGTCGCTGCTGCTGACGCAGGCGTTGATCCTGGTGGGGCTCGGCTACTGGATGGGCATGCGCGGCGACGTCCTCGGCATCGTCGCGGGCATCGTCATCACCCTCGCGGTGGGCGGCGCCTGCGCGGCGGCGTCCAACGCGCTCGCGCTGACGACGAAGAGCGAGGACGTGATGGCGCCGATCATCAACATGGTGATGATGCCGGTGCTGCTGCTCAGCGGGATCATGCTGCCGATGACGCTGGGCCCCGCGTGGCTGGAGTCGGTCAGCGACTTCATGCCGTTCCGGTGGGTCACCGACGCGGTGCGGTCGACGTTCCTCGGCGACTTCGGGTCGAGCGGCGTGATGTGGGGCGTGACCTGGGCCGTCGCCCTGCTCGCCCTCGGCGTCTGGTGGGGGACCGCGGTGTTCCGGAAGGAGAACTCCTGAGGGCCCGGCAATTTCCCCGGTCGACCGGGGAACACGCCGCTTAGACCATCAATGTTGATGGTCCAAGTGACACTTTCCCCGGTCGACCGGGGAAAGTGTCACCACGCCTCAGACCGCGAACGCGGCGCGCAGGGCGGCGTCGTCCGCGTCGGCGGCCACGAGCGAGGCGAGCAGCACGCGGGCCTGGCCGGGACGCAGGAGCCGCGCCAGCACCGCGCCGGCGGCGGCGAGGTCGTGGCCCCCGCCGCCCCCGCCGTACCCCGCCGACAGCTCGCCCTCGGGGACGCGGGTGGAGACCACGACCGGTACGCCGCGGGCGACCGCCCGCCGTACCCCGTCGACCACGGCGGGCGTGGCGTTGCCGGCGCCGAGCCCGACGAGCACGAGGCCGTGGGCGCCGGCCGCGAGGCTGGCGTCGAGGTGGAGGGCGTCGCCGCCCGGGTGGACGGCCACGAGGTCGATCCGGACGCCGTCGACGCGGGCCGGCAGGTGCGGCGGCCGGCCCAGGCCGGGGGTGTCGACGAACCCGTCGATGGCGTCGGTGCTGCGCTTGGCGAGGCCGGTCGCGCGGAGCACCCGGCCACCCATCGCCACGACGACCCCGCGGTCGGGTGAACCGGCGCCGGAGGCCACCGCGAGGGCCGCCCGGAGGTTGGCCGGCCCGTCGGCGTCGGGCGCGTCGGCCGTGCGCTGCGCGCCGGTGACGACGATCGGTCGCGGGTCGCGGTGCTGCAGGTCGAGCAGGAGCGCGGTCTCCTCCATGGCGTCGGTGCCGTGCACCACCACGACGCCCTGGCAGGACGGGTCGGCGAGCTGCTCGCCCACCGCGTCGCTGATGCGCTGCATGTCCGGCAGGGTCAGGACGGCCGAGTCCTTGGCGAGGAGGTCGACGACCCGCACGGCCGGCCCGCCGGCCGCCATCGCACCCGCGAGCAGGTCGGAGGCGGCCAGCACGGGGGTGCTGGCGCCGTCCGTGCCGCGGACGCTGGCGATCGTGCCGCCGGTCGTGACCAGGGCGACCGTCACTCGGGGCTCCTCTCGAGGGTGCCGCCGCGCTCGGCGGCGAGGGCCGCGATCCGTCCGCGGCAGCCGAACCATCCCACCACGAGTGCCGGCCCGATGAGGCCGATCGACGCGACCGTCCAGGTGCCGATGGGGTCGTCGAAGGCCATGAGCACCACGACGGCGAGGAGGAAGACGAGCGTCAGCAAACCCGTCCACGGAGCGCCGAACATGCGGAACGACGGTCGCTCGAGCAGCCCCTGCCGGGCGCGCTGCCACAGCTTGAGCTGGCACAGGATGATGACGGCCCAGGCGCTGATGATGCCGAGCGCCGAGAGGTTGAGGGCGATCTCGAAGGCCTGCGACGGCACGATCGCGTTGAGCACGACACCGAGGGCGGTGACGACGGCGGTGACGGCGATGCCGCCGTAGGGCACCCCGTTGCCGTTCATCCTGGCGAGCGCCGCGGGAGCCGAGCCGGAGACGGCCATCGAGTGCAGGATGCGGCCCGTGGAGTAGAGGCCGGCGTTGAGCGAGGAGAGCACCGCGGTCAGCACGACGAGGTTCATGATGATGTCCGCACCCTCGACGCCGATCGAGCCGAAGAAGGTGACGAAGGGGCTCTCCCCGGCGCTGTAGGACGAGGCCGGCAGGAGCAGGGCCAGCAGCAGCACCGAGCCGACGTAGAACACGGCCAGCCGGATGATGACGGTGCGGATCGCGCGGGGCATGACCTCGCGGGCGTTCTGCGTCTCGCCGGCGGCGGTGCCGACGAGCTCGATGGAGGCGTAGGCGAACACGACGCCCTGCATGACCACGAAGGCGGGCAGTACGCCGTTGGGGAACAGCCCGCCGTTGTCGGTGATGAGCGAGAGCCCGGGCTGGTGGCCGTCGACCGGGGTGCCGAGCACGACGAAGCAGATGCCGACCACGAGGAAGGTCACGAGCGCGACCACCTTGATGAGCGCGAACCAGAACTCGAGCTCGCCGAACACGGTGACGCTCAGGAGGTTCATGCCGAGCACCAGCACGAGCGCGACCATGGCGAAGACCCACTGGTCGACCGGGGCGAGCCAGTCGACGTACTGCTTGAAGAAGTTCATGTAGAGACCGACCGCGGTGACGTCCGCGACCGAGGTCATCGCCCAGTTGAGCCAGTAGAGCCAGCCCGCCGCGAAGGCCATCTTCTCGCCGTAGAACTCCCGGGCGTAGGAGACGAAGGAGCCCGACGACGGCCGGTGCACGATGAGCTCGCCCAGCGCGCGGAGCACGAGGAACGCGAAGAAGCCGCAGAGCGCGTAGACGAGCACGAGCGCGGGGCCGGCGTCCGCGAGCCGCCCGCCGGCGCCCATGAAGAGGCCGGTGCCGATGGCGCCGCCGATGGCGATCATCTGGATCTGGCGCGGGCGGAGGCCCTGGCGGAAGCCCGCCTCCTCCTCCGGGTGCACGACGGGGGCCGTGCCGGTCTGGTCGGTGGTCATGTCAACCTCGCGGTCGTGTGAGGGGCCGATCTGCCAGGCTGTCAACCTGTATGACAGATCACATCGGCGGGAACGGTCGCACGGCGTGGCGGTGTGCGTCAAGAACCGGGTCGTGGCGGGCTCCGTGGGAACGCGGCCTACGTAGCCGTCTTCTGTGGGTCACGGAGCGAACGTCTTGCCGACGCGGCGATAACTCTGAGCCCCTTCGGCGCTCTCCCTCAAGTGCGCGCAACCGCCGTTGATGACTCAGGATTGGACCCTCGCATCCAGCACCAGGCCGGCCGTCCCCGGGTGGTGAGCATGAGTTCTCGGGACGAGGGCTACCGGGCAGTGGCGTCGCTTGCGCAGTCCCGACGGCTGGCGGCGGCGTCGTGGCGGATGGGGGTTTGGCCAATCAGCGATGCAACGGTTCTCGACCGAACTACTGCGCCTCTGGCGGCTTGAGAGCAACGACCTTCACCTGCCGCTGATTACGGCCGTACGTTCAGCGCCGCAGAGCCACCGTCCCCCTTGTCGACCAATGGGTCCATTGGGTCAACGGCTACCCAGGCGCAGCGACAGCAAGTTGGCTCTAGCCGAACGTGCCGCCGCACCGGGCGGGGTTTTCGCGATCAAGGCTTCTTGACCTTCTCGACCGGCTTCAATTCGATGCCGTACTTCGCCGACTTTGCGGTCAGCAGAGAAACGAAGGCTGAGCAGGCGACCGCAAAGTAGAGCGCGTCATCGACATCGAGATCGCGTTCCTCTTGCATGCCATGACGGATGCCGTCACCGTCGCTTGTGTAGTGGTAGAGCTTTTTCCAGCCTTCGCGAAGGTCGGGATGGAGAAGCATGCCGGCACCCTCCAGCTTGCTGAGCGCCGCCCCCATTGTCGTCTTCTGTCCGACGATCGACGAGACCATGGACTCGACTGCGGAGATCGACTCTTTGATGCTGTTCGGAATGTCCGGGTTTGAGCGGTCGGACAGCAGTCCAAGTGCCTTGGAGATATGGGTACGGACGCCAACCAAAGGTGACTCCAGGGCGCGCTCCAGCGCTCCGATGCTCTCCTCGTCTGAGACGGGGACAAACTCGCCGCCGACCCAGCGGTAGGCGGAAAGATGCTCCGAGAGCGACCTGTTCAGAAGGTTGCCCAGGTTTCCAATCTCTCCGGTTCCGAGGGGGGCGTTCCTCAGGACGAACTCCACAAAGTCGTAGACCTCGTTCCACTCGAATGCAAAGAAGGAATCCCGCACTTGCCGTTTGAATGTACTTGCGCTCGCTGGTATCGAGTCACGGGTGCGGTGGAAGAAACCGCACCAGATTCTGGGCGCCATCCGCGTGGCACTCGGCGTCTCGTACCGGAACTCGCCGGACATTGCTGCATCGGCGACATCCCAGAGGCGGTTCCGCAAGGGACGGTCGATCGAGTTCTTCTGGACGACACTTCGTGGTTCAACGAAGCCCATGCGTTCGGAAAACGACGGCACCAACGGCCCCCTTCGATATGTGGAGCACCCTTGGTAGCACGCCGGACCGACAGTTCGGCCCGGATCGCACCTAGTCCCGACAGTCGGCTGCGACGGTGCCAGTGGCCTGTTGACCGCGTTGACATGCGGTCATACCCTGATCTGTAAGACAGCCTGACAGAAGGAAGCATCCTGTGGCCGACCCCGCCGCCGACCTGACCGACACCCCCCTCGACCTGCCCGTCGTCCCCGCGACCCGCACCGAACGCGACCTGCTCGGCGAGCTCGAGGTGCCGGCGGACGCCTACTGGGGCGTGCACACGGCGCGGGCGGTGGCGAACTTCCAGGTCACGGGTACGCCGATCGGTCACCACGCGGCACTCGTCTCGGCCCTCGCGGTGGTCAAGCAGGCGTCGGCGGCCGCCAACCACGAGCTGGGCCTGCTCGACGACGAGCGGTACGAGGCGATCGTCTCGACCTGCCGGGAGATCCGCGGGGGAGCCCTCCACGGCGAGTTCGTCGTCGACATGATCCAGGGTGGCGCCGGCACCTCGACCAACATGAACGCCAACGAGGTCATCGCCAACCGGGCGCTCGAGCTGCTCGGGCACCCGAAGGGCGCCTACTCGCGGCTGCACCCCAACGACCACGTCAACCTCAGCCAGTCGACCAACGACGCCTACCCCACCGCGGTCAACGTCGCCCTGGTGACGGCGCTCGACGAGCTGCTGGCGGCGATGGTGCGGCTCGAGGCGTCGTTCGCGCGGAAGGCGGCGGAGTTCGCGACCGTCGTCAAGGTGGGACGCACGCAGCTGCAGGACGCCGTGCCGATGACGCTCGGCCAGGAGTTCTCCGCGTTCGAGGTGATGATCGGCGAGGACCGCGCGCGGCTCGCCGAGGCAGCCACCCTGCTGCTCGAGATCAACCTCGGCGCGACGGCGATCGGCACGGGGCTCAACGCGCCGCAGGGGTACGCCGCCCTGGCCTGCGCGCACCTCGGCCGGCTGACGGGCCGTCCGTTCGTCACGGCCGCCAACCTCGTCGAGGCGACCCAGGACCCGGGCGCCTTCGTGCACCTCTCCGGCGTGCTCAAGCGCGTCGCGGTGAAGCTGTCGAAGACCTGCAACGACCTGCGGCTCCTGTCGTCCGGCCCGCGCGCCGGCTTCGGTGAGATCACGCTGCCCCCGATGCAGGCCGGGTCGAGCATCATGCCCGGCAAGGTGAACCCGGTGATCCCGGAGATGGTGAGCCAGGTGGCCTACGCGGTCATCGGCCACGACGTGACCGTCACGATGGCCGCGGAGGCGGGCCAGCTGCAGCTCAACGCCTTCGAGCCCGTCATCGTGCACGCGCTGCTGCAGAGCATCACCCAGCTGGCGGCGGCCTGCCGCACGCTCGCCGACCGCTGCGTCGACGGCATCGGCGCCAACGTCGAGGTCATGGCCGCGCGGGTCCGCGACTCGATCGGGCTCGCGACGGCGCTCAACCCGATCATCGGCTACTACGCGGCGACCGAGGTGGCCCAGCAGGCCCTGATGACCGGGCGCACCGTGCCCGACATCGTGCTGGAACGCGGGCTCCTCGACGCCGACGCGCTCGCCGAGGCGCTGCGCCCCGAGCGCCTCGCCGCGATCCCGCAGCACCCGGTCACGCCGGAGGCGTCGACCCGTCCATGAGGGTGCTGAGCACCTGCGCGACCTCGTGCAGGTGCTCGGCCATCCGCTCCCTGGCGCCCGCACCGTCGCCGTCCTCGATCGCCGCGAGGATGCGGCGGTGCTCCGCGTTGGAGGCCTCGCGCCGGTGGGCGACGAGGTTGACGACCTCCGACTGCTGGCTCAGGGCCTCGCGCGCGTCGGCGACGACCTTGCGGAAGAGCAGGTTGCCCGACGCCTCGGCGATGGCCGAGTGGAACCGCGAGTCGAGCTCGGTCCACGCGTGGGGGTCCTCCTCGGCGTCCATCTCCGCGGCGATGGCCACGAGCGCCTCCAGCTGCTCCGGCGTACGCCGCTCCGCCGCCCACCCCGCCGACGGGACCTCGATGAAGGGGCGCGCCTCCATCAGGTCGCGTGCCGAGTAGGAGCCGTAGGTGAGCTCGGGGGCCGGGGAGGTCGCCACGACGTACGTGCCGCTGCCGGTGCGCGTCCGGGTGAGGCCCAGGGCCTGGGTCGAGCGAAGCGCTTCGCGGACGACGGGGCGGCTGACGCCGTAGCGCGTCGCGAGCCCCGCCTCGGCGGGCAGGCGCGTGCCCACGGGCAGCGACCCCGACTCGATCGCGGCGCGGAGGTCGTCGAAGACGGCCTCGGCGGCGTTCTTGCGGTTGATCGCGACAGGGCGGTCGAGCCATCCGTCGGTCATCGCACCTCCCCCTCGCCGCGCAGGTGCAGCAGCCTATCCCGCGTGGCCGGGCCCTACGTCGGCAGTGCGAACGGGACGTAGGGCTCCGCCCGGTAGTCGGTCACCCCACGCTCCTGGAGTCCCTCAAGGACCCGGGAGCTGACCACGAGACTCATGTTGCGCAGCGTGGGATGCGCGGCATGGATCTCGCCGTCCCCACCCGTCGGCTCGACGAGGCCGACGTAGTCCTTCTCGATCGGCCTCATCTTCCGGTCGAACAGGCGGGCGGGGTAGGTCCGGACGTCGCCCGCGACCCCCAGGTCCTCCAGTGCATCGACGAAGCGACGCGACACGACCTTGGTGGCGAGGCCCCCGGCCCACAGCAGGTCGCCGAAGCGCTGACCGCGCGAGCCCTCGACCTGCCTGAACCACACGTCGAACCCGAGCTCCTCGATGTCGCCCCTCTCGATGAGGTCGAGGATGTCCCGGCCGTCGGGGAGCAGGTGGGGCCCGAACCGCGGCTTGCCCTGCCACTCGGGAGCGACCCACAGGTCGCGTGTGGCCCACGGGCCACTGAGCATGTGCTCGGTCATCGGTCCCTCCCTGTCGGAGCCTCGTGGTGGGAGCTTCGCACTGTGCACCTGGGCAGCTCGGACCGCCGGCGACCCGCACCAGCCGCACACTTCCGGGCCCGGCCCGGCGCCCGCCCGCCCCACGACCGACTCAGTCCGCGTCCTCCGCCCCGACCACGAGCCGCTCGGCCCGCGACCGCCGCCCCCGACCGCCCCCGCCCCGCCGCGGCACGATCGCCGTGGCGGCGCCGAGCCCGAAGGGCGGCATGTCGACGTACCGGCTCTCGATGCCGTCGGCCGGCACGACGTACGTCTCGTGGAACACCCCGACGTCCCCCGACGACGCGGTGGCGCGGTCGAAGGCCGCCCACGCCGCGGCGTGCCGGCGGTCGCGGCGACGGGCGTAGCGGCCGAGGTCCTCGGCGCTGCGCCAGTGCTGCACGAGCATCACCACGCGGCCCGACCAGAAGCCGCGGGAGCTGAGCAGGCCGTCCTCGGGGTGCGCCTCCAGCTCGGCCAGGATCTGCGGCATCGCGCGCGTGATCGGCAGCCACGACCGCACCCGGTGGAGCCGGTTGATGCGCATCCCGATGAGGAACAGGACGGTCCCGTCGCCCGGGACGGCGACGTGCCGACCGAGCTGGGGTCCGGCTGGTGCGTCGGTCATCTCGTCTCCGTTCGGGGGTGGCGGGTACCCCGAGCCTGACAGAGAGCCGCGACTTTACATTCCGCTCCCTCTTGTCAAGCGCTTTACATCTCCCTATGGTTTGTCAAACGCCCGACGTGAGCGGGGCCACACGACAGCAAGGGAGCCGGCGGATGGCAGACGTGGAGAGGGTGGCGGGCACCGTTCCCGCCGGCTCGACGGAGCAGTGGAAGGACCGCAAGCGCTACCTGTGGCTGATCGGCCTGGTCGTGCCCTCGCTGGCGTTCGTCGCCATCGGCATGTGGGCGCTGACCGGCTGGGGCGTCTGGCTCTGGCTCGGCCCCGTCGTCATCCTCGGCATCGTCCCGGCGATCGACCTGATGACCGGGCTCGACCGCTCCAACCCGCCGGACGACGTCATCGAGCAGCTGGAGCAGGACCGCTACTACCGCTGGATCACCTACCTCTTCCTGCCCATCCAGTACGCCGGGTTCGTCGCCGCGATGTGGATGATTGCGGGCGGCGAGGTGTTCGGCCAGACCCTCGCGACCTGGGAGAAGGTCGGCATCGCGATCTCGATCGGGTGCATCGGCGGCATCGGCATCAACACCGCGCACGAGCTGGGCCACAAGAAGGAGGCCAACGAGCGCTGGCTCTCGAAGGTCGCGCTCGCGCAGAGCTTCTACGGCCACTTCTACATCGAGCACAACCGCGGCCACCACGTGCGGGTGGCGACGCCGGAGGACCCGGCCAGCTCGCGCTTCGGGGAGACGTTCTACCGCTTCTGGCCGCGCACCGTCCTCGGCTCGCTGCGCAGCGCCTGGGAGCTGGAGGCGAAGCGCTACCGCCGCAAGGGCACGCACCCGTTCCACCCCGGCAACGACGTGCTCAACGCATGGGTCATGTCGGCCGTGCTCTGGATCGGCCTCGTGGCGTGGCTGGGGGTGGGGATCCTGCCGTACCTCGTCGTCCAGGCCGTCGTGGGCTTCTCGCTGCTGGAGGTCGTCAACTACCTGGAGCACTACGGGATGCTCCGCCAGAAGGTCGGCCGCGCCGGCAAGGAGCGCTACGAGCGCGTGCTGCCGCAGCACTCCTGGAACTCCAACAACATCGCGACCAACGTGCTGCTCTACCACCTGCAGCGCCACAGCGACCACCACGCGAACCCGACGCGGCGCTACCAGACCCTGCGGGACTTCGAGGAGTCCCCGGTGCTGCCGACCGGGTACGCCGGCATGATCGTGCTCGCCGCCGTGCCGCCCCTGTGGCGTCGGGTCATGGACGAGCGGGTGCTGCGCCACGTCGAGGGCGACCTCGACCGGATCAACGTCCAGCCCGGCAAGCGTGCCTGGGTGGAGAAGAAGTACGGTGCGCGGGCCGCCGCCCTCCGCGCCGCGGCGCACGACCGGCTCGCCGCCGAGGCCGCGCTCGAGGACGCGTCGCGCGTGGAGATCGAGGGCCTCGACGAGGTGCTCGCCGCGCAGTGTCCCGGGTGCGCCTACGTCTACACGGTCGCCGCGGGCGAGGAGCGCGAGGGCTTCGCGGCCGGCACGGCCTGGGCGGACGTGCCCGATGACTGGACCTGCCCCGACTGCGGGGTGCGCGACAAGGTCGACTTCGTGCCGGTGGACCCGGACACGGTCGGCTCGGCGACCACCGAGAACAGGAGCGTGGCATGAGGATCGGGGCGGACCTGGGCAAGTGCGAGGGCCTCGGCATGTGCGAGGCCATGGCGCCCGACTTCTTCGAGGTCGGCGAGGACGGGGTGGTCGAGGTGCTCGACGCCGAGCCCGGCGAGGAGCACCGCACCGACCTGACCGCCGCGGTCGACGCGTGCCCCGTGCTCGCGCTCACGCTGCAGGGGTGAGGATGGCCGCATGAGTGTGCAGCGGCTGGTCGTGGTGGGAGCGTCGCTCGCGGGGCTGCGGGCCGTGGAGGCCGCGCGGCGCGCCGGGTACGACGGGGAGCTGGTGCTCGTCGGCGACGAGGTGCACGCGCCGTACGACCGCCCCCCGCTGTCCAAGGCCTTCCTCGACCTCGACGGCCAGCGCGGCGCCGGCCAGGTGATGGAGCTGAGCACCGTGGAGGCGCTGCGGGACGAGCTGCGGGTCGACCTCCGCCTCGGGGTGCGGGCCACGGGTCTCGACACCGCGGCGCGCGAGGTGCTCCTCGGTGAGGAGCGGCTGCCCTACGACGCGCTCGTGATCGCCACCGGGTCGGTGCCACGGTGGCTGCCGGGCACCGACCCCGACGGACCCGACGGTCCGCTCGAGGGCGTCACCCAGCTCCGTACCGTCGACGACGCCCGGCGCGTGCGGGAGGCGCTCGAGGCGGGCGCGCGGCTCGTGGTCGTCGGGGCCGGGTTCATCGGCTCCGAGGTCGCCTCCGCGGCTCGCAAGCGGGGCCTGCCCGTCACCGTCGTCGAGGCCCTCGACGTGCCGCTGACGCGGTCCGTCGGCGCCGAGGTCGGCGTCGCGTGCGTCGGTCTGCACCGGGCCGCGGGCACCGACCTCCGGTTGGGCGTGGGCGTGGCCGGGCTGGAGGAGGACGCGCCGGACGGACCGGACGGACGGCGGCGGGTGCGCGCCGTACGGCTCACCGACGGCACCACGCTGCCCGCCGACCTCGTCGTGCTCGGCATCGGCGTACGCCCGGCGACGGCGTGGCTGGAGGGCAGCGGCGTCGCCCTGCACGAGGGCGACCGCGGGGTGCTCGTCGACGCGACGATGGCGACGAACGTGCCGGGCGTGTGGGCGGCGGGCGACGTCGCCCACGTCGAGAACCCGCTCTTCGACGGCGAGCAGCACCGCCTCGAGCACTGGACGAACGCCGCCGACCACGGTGCCGCGGCGGCGCGGCACGCCCTCGACCCGGCGGCGGCGGAGCCGGTGGTGACGGTGCCGTACTTCTGGTCGGACTGGTACGGCCACCGCCTCCAGTTCGTCGGCACGCCGCGCGCGGAGGAGGCGCGCGTCGTCGTCGACGAGCTCGCGACGGGCGGGGGGCTCGTGGTCCTCTACCGGCGGGAGGACCGCGTGGTCGGCGCCTTCGTCGTGGACCTGCCCCGCGTCGTCATGAAGCTGAGGCGGCGGGTGCTCGACCGCGGTCCGTGGGAGGAGGCGGTGGCGTTCGCGACGGGTGCGGGGGCGCCGGCGCCGCGCTGAGTCCGTAGACGCCCAGCTCGGCGAGGCGCTCCGCCACGGCGGGCTCGATCACCCGCTGGTAGGCCTGCGTCATGTGCACGAGGTCGTTCTTCACCGGCGTCGTGCCGACGAACGCGGGGCAGCGGTCGTCGGCGCAGAACCAGTCGCGGCTGTCGACGTAGGTCGCGCCGAGGTCGGCGGCGAGCGCGACCTCGGCGTCGGCCATCGCCTCCCACGACGCCGTGACCCGGCCCTCGCAGTCGGCGGGGGACGCCACGCGGCTCCAGCAGTCGGCGATGTCCACGTCGGACGGCGGCGGTGCCAGGAAGGCCAGGTGGCCGACCGCGGAGCGCAGCGGCGCGACCTCGGTCTCCGTGCTCGTGCGCCACTCCTCGGGCGTCATCGGCACGCGCTTGCCGATGACGGGCCGGGGGACGTACATGTTCGCCACCACGAGCAGGTCGGGCTCGAGCTCGCGGATCGCGTCGGCCGCCAGCTCCTTGCGGTGCTCGCAGCCGGCCACGACGTCGGCGTCGGGGTGGGCGCGCACCTTGTCGGTGAAGGCGCACCCGAAGGCGCCGAGGGCGGTCAGGCTCCAGTCGTCCGGCAACGTGTCGCGGAGCGTCACGACGTAGGACAGCGAGATCGAGTCGCCGACGACGACGGCACGGCGGGTGGCGTCCTCGTGGCCCCAGGTGCAGCCCGCCACGTCGACGTGCTCGACCTGGCCGCACCGGTCCACGTCCTCCGGCACGTCCTCCTGCGCGATCGCCTCGTCGACGCCGGGTGACAGGTCGTCGGGCCAGTCGTCCGTGGCCAGCGCGACCCGGACGGCGGTCTGGAGGTCGGCGACCGCGGGGGAGTACGACGCGGCCGTCAGCGCCCGGATCTCCGCGACCTCCGCGGCGTCCGGCGTCGTGCCGCTGCTGCCCGGTTGCAGCGCCACCACGGTGGCCGTCGCGGCGACGAGCACCGTCGTCACGGCACCGGCGAGGCCGTAGCGGCTCCGAGAGCGGGACCGGGGGCGCGGACGCGACCAGCGCGCGTGGCGGAGGGGGTCCTCGACGAGGTGGTACGTCGCGGCGGCGAGCACGAGGGACAGGAGCGCCAGGCCGGCGAGCGCGCCCGCGCCGTCCCCGACGAGCGGCACGCCCAGGACGATCACGGGCAGGTGCCACAGGTACAGCGCGTAGGACAGGTCCCCGACGCACCGGCTCAGCGGGTTCGTCAGCGGCCACAGCCACCGCTGCTGGTGGTCGGGGTCCCCGTGGGTGCCTGCCGCGAGCACGAGCAGGGTGCCGAGGACGGGCAGGAGCGCGCCGGGCGCGGGGAACGCAGTGGTCGGTGCGACCCAGCCGACCGACACCACGATGCAGGCCAGGCCGGCCCAGGACAGCAGCGGGCGCAGCCCGTCGGGGAGGCGGGAGCACGCACCGGCGCCGACGGCCAGCAGCGCCCCCGCGGCGAGCTCCCACGCCCGGGCGGCGGTGGAGAAGTACGCCGCGGTGGGCGCCGTCGCCGTCACGTGGAGGGCCCACGCGAGGGACGCGGCCGCGAGGACCGCCACGGTGGCGCCCAGGGCCAGGCGGGCGCGGGCCGGCGACGTACGCCGCGCCGCGAGCCCCAGCACCACCGCCAGGAGCGCCGGCCACACGACGTAGAACTGCTCCTCGACCGCGAGCGACCAGAAGTGCTGCAGCGGCGAGACCGGGCCGTCGGCGCGGAAGTAGTCCACCGCCTCGGCGGCCGCGTGCCAGTTGCCGGCGAACACCAGCGCCCAGGCGGCGTCGACCGCCGTGTCGCGGGCCCGGGCGGCGCCGAGCACGAGGCCGGTCGCGGCCACCGTCACCGCCAGCACGAGCACCGCGGCGGGCAGCAGGCGCCGGACGCGGCGACCGTAGAAGGACCGGAACGAGATCGTCCCCGTGCGCTCGTGCTCGCGCAGCAGCAGGCCGGTGATGAGGAAGCCCGAGACGACGAAGAACACGTCGACCCCGACGAACCCGCCCGCCGGGCGGCCCGCCAGGTGGTGGGCGACGACGACGAGCACCGCGAGGGCGCGGAGGCCCTGGATGTCGTTCCGTCCTGCTGGCACGGGGTAGTTGCTACCAGGCGCGGGGCTCCGGCGTCCGGGCTATCACTAGGATCGACCCATGGCTGCGCAGCAGATCGGGGAGGCCGCCGCGCCGGGGGAGCCGCTCACCCTGCGCGACCGGATCCTCGACGCCGCGACCCTGCTGACCGGCCGCGACGGCTGGGGCAAGGTCACGATGGCGCGGCTCGCGGCCGAGGTGGGGGTGAGCCGCCAGACGGTCTACAACGAGGTGGGCGGGAAGCCCGACCTGGCCGAGGCGATGGTGCTCAACGAGCTCGCCCGCTTCCTCGCCGAGGTCGACCGGGCCTTCGACGCCCACCCCGCGGACATCCTCGACGCGCTGCGGACGGCCTGCCGGGGCATCCTCGAGCTGGCGCAGGACAACGAGCTGCTGCACGCGGTCGTGTCCGCCACCCACGGCGCCGAGACGGAGCTCCTGCCGCTGCTGACCACCCACGCTCAGTCGCTGCTGGCGACGGCGAGCACGGTGCTCCTCGACCGGATCACGACCTACGACATCGACCTGCCCCCGGCCCAGCTCGCGGCCAGCGTGGACGTCATCGTGCGCACGGTGCTCAGCCACGTCATGCAGCCCGGCGGCCCTCCGGAGGAGACCGCCGAGACGCTCGTCTGGATCGCCGGGCGCGTGCTGGGGCGGGCATGACGGTGCTCGTCACCGGGTTCGAGCCCTTCGCCGGTGACCCCGACAACCCCTCGGGCGACGTGCTCCCGCTCCTGGCCGACGCCTGGACCGGCCCGGAGCCGCTGGTGACCGCCGTGCTGCCCGTGGAGTTCGGCACCGCCGGCGACCGGCTCGCGGCCCTCGTCGCCGAGCACCGGCCGTCGCTCGTGGC